>DATHUD010000362.1:0-14820 GCA_035462575.1 Thermoanaerobaculia bacterium
GAGGCAGCGCAACTGCTCCGCACGGATCTTCGAGTTGAGGCGGCCCCATGTCGTGAGGTGCGTGGCGTAGAAGCTGACCGTGGCCCCATCGATGCGGATCGTCGCCTCGAGGAGCGCCCGCGGCTCTCCGAGGCAGGGCAACGGATGCACCTCTGCCTGCACGATCTGGCCGCGAGTGAGGATTGCGTTGCCGTATCCGCCGCCCCACCGGACGTAGCTCGGGGCGAAGTAGCCGTGGAGACCGGTACGCGACTTGAGCTCCGCGAGCTGATCGCGAAAGCGCGCCTGCCACGTCTTGCGATGCACTTCCTGCAAGGCCACGATGTCCGGGTGGAGGCGCTCTATCGCCTCGGCGATGTGCCGCACATGATCGCCGTCGATCAGCTCATCGTGGCCCGCGATGTTGTAGGTCATCACGACGAGAGGCCGGCGCTGCGGCGGAAAGCCGGTCCGCTCCGGAAAGCTGACGAGTGTGCCGTGCTCGTCGCGCGTCAGCAGGCGAAGGCTCGGGTCGACCGGCCGCGGACGGCACTCGCCGGAACGGACGGTATAGACGAAGAAGACGCGGTAGAGGAAGGGCAGAAGAAGGATGGCAAGCACGCCGAGGATCAGCTTTCGCTTCTTGGTCACCATCGGCGCCATGTTTTGCACATCGCGTTCCACGAAGGGGGATCTGAAAAGCCCCTCAGATCTACTTTGTCAGACTGCGGCCGAGCCCGCCCACCCAGCCCCTCACCACCCCGGCCCTCCTCTCCCATCGCCCTCCCAGCCCCCGGGAGAGGAGGGAGACTGCGTGCACGTGAGGGGCGGGGGCGCCCTCTCCCGGAGTTGGGGAGGGCGATGGGAGAGGGTCGGGGTGAGGTTCTCCCGTCATCCGGCAGACCGTTTCGAGACGTGGAGTGTCGCCCCTTCGATGCGGTAGGTCAGGCCGTTTTCCTTGAGGATTGAGTCGAAAGCTTCGTCCCAGGGCACGTTCTGCCAGCTCGTCGACACTTTGCCTTGGACGTCCTCGTCGATCTGCATCTTCAGACCGCTGACCCTGCCCAGTTGGGCAAGGACCTCGCGCAAGTCGGCATTTGTGAGGCTGAGGTCGATCGGCTCTCCGGTGTATGGCTGAGCCCGGTCGGCGGCTGCCGGGTTGTCGCTCGGGGCAACGGTCAGATTGCTTTTCTGGATCAGCTCTCCCGCTTTCTCGACCGTCACCTCGACCGCAAGCCGGTCGCCGCTGTCGGGACGCACTTCGAGAGCAACCTGCACGCCGCCGGGGGCCGAGCTGCGGGCGCTGCCTCGCCGGCTCGCATCGAGGGTCAATGCCGGGGCCGCGACGACCGTCTGTGTCGCGTTTTCGCGAACGGATCCCGCTACAGTGACCGCTCCTCCGACACGTGTGGCATTGATCCTGATGGCATACGGGAGGTTCGCTTTGCCCTCTGCGAAGGCGCTCTCGCTCCCTACAAGCCCCGAGACGGCGGCGAAAAGAACCAGGGCCGCGACGGCCAGCAGGGTGACACGCGCGGGAGAAGGTGCCTGAGCCTTGAGATCTGCGTATTGCATGACGTGATCCATCCTTTCCTTGAGCTGCGCCGTTGCCATGCGGGAGATTCCCGGCGCCCCCGGACCGATCGCCGCATGACAGAATTTAGTCAGGGCCTCCAGATAGACCTCTCCCCCTTCGGCGGGGCCCGCGGCGATCTCGTCGCACGCCCGCTCCCGTTCGATCATCAGGATCCGCTGCGCGATCCAGACCAGGGGATGAAACCAGAACAGCGAACAGAGGACGGACACGCATCTCGCGACGAGATTGTCCTGCCGCGCCACGTGCGCGCATTCGTGGCAGAGAAGCGACTCCAACTCGTCCTCCGACAGGCCGTCGCATCCCGCGACCGGAAGCACCACCAGCGGCCGATGGATGCGCAGGACCGCGGGCGCTTCCGGGAGGGTCGAGCGGGCGATGTCGATGCGGCGGCGAGCTCCGACACGCCGCTGCGCCCGCACCAGCGCCGCGACCTCGCGCGGCCGGGCCGGAAGAAGGGTGCGCACCGACAAGGCCAGCCGGCGGTGAGCCCACGCCAGGCGGAGGATCAGCGCGAGAGCCACGGCCAACCAGAGGCCGAGGACGATCGCGGGCCAGAGCCGGGCTTCTACCGGCACAAGATCGACGCGGAGCGCCCCCGCGACGGTCTGCAGAGGTACCTCGAAGGGTCCGCTCGTGCCGGTTTGCAGAGCGTCGTCGGCAAAGAACCTGACGCCAGCGCCGACGACCGCATCGGGAATAGCAAGCTTCGCGAGCCCGACCAGAACCAGCGAGAAACGGGCGCCGGCCGTCAGGCGCCGGCGCAGGACGAAATAGGTGGCCAGAATGGCCAGCAGAAAGACCGTCGAGCTCCAGACGTGCGAGGCCAAGCCTGAAAACAAACCCGCTGCGAAAGTGCTCATCGCCGTTTTCCTCTCTCTTTCTTCGGCTCGGCCTCTTCTCGCGTCACCCGATGTCGCTCTTCCAGAGCCTTCAAGTCCTCCAGGGTCAACTGCCCCGTTTCCATCAGACGGGCTACCAGAGGCCGCGCCGAGCCGCCGAACAGAGCGATGAAGTCGTCGATGATGCGCCGGTAGACCGGCTCGCGAGCGATCAGCGGCTCGAAGAGCAAGGCATTGCCGATCTTGCGCGTGCGGCGAACGGCCTTCTTCTCTTCGAGCCGCGAGAGGATGGTCTGGACCGTCGTGTAGGCTGGGCGCCGCTGTTCAGGAATCGCTTCCTGGACCTCTCGGACCGAAGATTCTCCGAGCTTCCAGAGAATGTCCATGATCTCGAGCTCGAAGCGGCTGAGATGGATCTCACGCTGTCTTGCCATGCAACCTCCTACAGATGTCGTAGGAAAGCCTACGTCCGTGGTAGGTGCTTGTCAAGAGGTTCTGAGATCAGTGCAGTCCAGATCCGGAGGGATGGGCGGATAGAACCAGGGGCGCCCACCCAGGAGCGCCCCTGCAGGTCACTTCCGCTGTCAAGGCGTTCTAGTCGACGCAGCAGCCTTCACCCGGGCAGGCGAAGTCGCAGCGCATTCCGGAGGGGCAGTCGCTTTGCGTGGTGCAATGGGTCGTCGCGCAGAGGACCTGGCAAATCGGCTGGTCCTCAGCCGCGGGCGCCTGGCTGTATGCGGTCACGGACATCAGTAGCGCAAGGGGGAGAAGTTTCCACGTTTTTCTCATGTTACACCTCCTTACAATCGGCGCGTTGTTTGTTTCCCGTTGTCCTTTCTTCGCGCCGGGGTTGAAGGATCCCGACCTTGTCGGGAGGAGCGTCTCCGTTCGACGCTCACGCATATGTCTATAGAAAATCCGTGCCAACTCCTCCAAGGCGCGCCGGAAGTCAGGCGGAACATCTCCCAGCTCAAATCGCGTCCCGGCCCAGCCGCTCCAGAACGCGGAGACCGCTACTCGTCCCTCCTCTTCTCCGGAGACTCCAGCTCAGGAGGCTCCAGCCCTTCGAGCATCTCGGGAACCGAGAGCCCGACCCCCGGCAGCGAATCCCAGGCCGGATCGCCCGGCCGGACCTGGATCATGTAGGCCCAGTGGAGGGTGGGCTGCTGGCTGGAGCCGGAGGACATCTGCATTTCGAAGGACCACTCCGTCCCGTGGGGCACGGCCCTGCCAAGACCGATCGTGGCCGATCCCCGGGAGCCGGGGAGGAAGGTGAGGTGGACGCGGCCTTCGGGAGTGATGCTGCCGAGCATGGTAAAGCTCCGGGGCTGCGATCCCGGGCCTCGCTCCGGAGCCGCCTCTCCGGCATTGCGGAGGAGCGTGGCACACACTCCCCAGAAGTAGCCGTCGCGGTATCCCGTGAGATGCCAGACGGTCTGGTCGACGAGCCAGGCGAGGGTGTTGTCGTCCTCGCCGTAGCGCAAGGCCGGCAGATTCGCGGGAGGAACGTACCAGTACGTGTCCGTCAACCAGCTCCAGGTCACCGGGTTGGAAGAAAGGTCTGTCGTCATTCGAATCTCCGTAGTCGTCGGGGTTCAGGGGGGCATTCTCGCATCCCGACGGCCGGCGTGCACCGATGAAACACCCGGCACCTCGCCCTGACCGGCAGCTCATGGAGGATAGATGCCGCTGAAGGCCTGGCCGGAGCTGACGTCGTCGCCGATGCCGCGGGTCTGGTTGAAGGTTGTAAAAACCGTGGGGCCGAGAGAGCTGGCCTGCGACATCTCCAGGTTGAAGAAGGCCGCGTAGCTCTTCCCACGGATGTGCCTGAAGGCACAGTCCGGCGGTTTTCAGCGGCGCGGGATGAAGCGGGGTACCTTGGCAGAGTAATCGATGTACTCCTGCCCGAAGCGTTCCCGTAGCTCGCGCTCCTCCATCAAGACGATCACGAAGAGCAGGACGAGGATTCCCGCCGTCATCCAGTACAACCCCTCGAAGTTGGCGAAGAGCGCATAGCCGACGAGGGCCAGCGAGAACTCTACGTAACGCGGATGGCGGATGCGGCTGTAGATCCCTTCGCGGAGCAGGCCGATCCCATGCTGACCGGGCGCGATCTCCGGCATCCCGGCCAGGATGCGGAAGGTCAGATATTTCTTGCGCTTGCGGCTGATGACGACGGCCACGACGATCAGCGGGAGGGCGGCAATCGTGAGGGGCAGGCGGGTCCCCAGATCGCGGAGCAGCAGGCGGTCGCGAAGGAGGAACAGGCCCGCCATGGAGCCCAGATAGAAAACGGTCAGGAAGGTATAGGTCGCCCACAGCCCCGCCCGGCGCCAGAAGCCGATGAAGGGGTGGATGATGAACCAATAAAGGATCGCGGGCGGCAGGCTGATCACAAACAGGACCGCGATCCACCGGCGGACGAGATCGACCCACTCCGGAATCATGGAGAGATCTTCTCAGAAAACGTGCCCGGCTGCCCGCCCCCCTCGCCGGGACCGGCGGCCGGCGCTGCCGTATCCGTGATCGGAAGAGCTTTCAAGCCGGCTCCCGCGGCCAGACATAGCTCGCCGCGAGGCCCGCGGCGGCCGTCATCAGCGATCCCGCCAGGGCGTACCAGGGCCAGGCGAGCGAGGTGCCGAAGTAGATCCAGGTCATGCCCGCGAAGCCGGCGATGAGGCCCGCGAGCGCCGCGCGCTGCCCCACCCGGCGCGTGAGCATGCCCAGGAAGAAGACCCCCAGCACGATCCCGGTCGTGAAGGCCGCGATCCCCAGGACGCTGCTCACGATCGAGGAGGTCACCCACTGGCCGGCGATCCCCACCGCGATCTGCACCGCTCCGAAGACCGCGGTCAAGACGCGCGTCAGCCGCAACTGCCGCTCCGGGGAGACCGGCCCGCGCGCCAGCGGGACGTAGAGGTCGTTGACCGCCACCGTGGCACACGAATTCAAGGAGCTCGTCATGGCGGCGGCGAAGATGGCCCCCAGCAGCAGCCCGACCAACCCGACCGGCAGCTCGTCCAGGATGAAGCGGGCGAAGATACGGTCCGGGCGGTCGAAGGGAACGGCGGGCGGGTGGAGCTGGTAGAAGCTCCAGAGCCCCACGCCGATCAGCAGGAAGAGCGCGAACTGCGCCACCACGATCAACCCGCTCATCCAGACGGCACGGCGGGCCGCTTTGAGGCCGCGCGCCGAGAGGTAACGCTGCACCATGAGCTGATCCACACCGTGGGAGCCGAGTGTGATGAACGCGCCGCCCACCAGGCCGGCCCAGAACCCGAAGGGCTCGCTCCAGTCGAGGCGGAAATCGAATGCGCGGAACTTGCCGGCGGCCTGTCCCATGCCGACGAACTGGTCCCACCCGCCCGGGAGATGCATCAGGATCGCGCCGAAGGCCACCAGCGCCCCGGTGAGATAGAGCACGAACTGGATCAGGTCGCTCCACAGCACCGCCCGCATGCCGCCCAGGTAGGTGTAGACCACCGTCGTGACCCCCAGCGCCGTCACCGCCCAGGGGATGGAGATGCCGGTCATCTCCTGGAGCACGAGGGCGGAGAGGAAGAGCCGCAGGCCGTCGGCCAGGCTGCGGGTGAGGATGAACAGCACCGACGCGGTCTGCTTCGTGGCGCCTCCGAAACGGCGGTGGAGGACTTCGTAGGAGGTGAAGAGCGTGCCGCGGAAGTACTCGGGCAGCAGGAGAAAGGCGACGGCGAAGCGGCCGATCAGGAAGCCCAGGGCGATCTGCAGCCAGGTGAAGTCCCGCTCGTAGGCGAAGCCCGGAATGGAGAGGAAGGTGACGCTGCTGGTCTCGGTGGCAAGGATCGAGAAGAGGATCAGCCACCACGGAAGGTCCCGCCCGCCGACCGCGTACTCGGCCACGTCGCGAGCCCCCCGGCCGAGCCAAAGGCCGAGGCCGACCATGCCGGCCATGTAGGCGAGGAGGATCGCGAGGTCGAGGGCGCCGATGCTCAGAGCCGCCATGATAGCCCAGAGCTCTGCGCCGGAAAGCCCGGCGTCTCGCCGGTCCGGCCCTCCTCCGGCAACGCTCTATCGGGCCAGATCCGAAACCTGGCCGGATGTGCCCAAAATCCCCCCGCAGGAAATCGCCGCCTCGATGGTTTCACCCTTCAGCGGTCCTGAACCAGCACACGCAGATCGGAGGCGCAATGAGGCGGCGAAGCGGAGCGATGCTGTTGATTCTGCTCGGGTTGGCGATGCCGGTGCTGGCGCGGGGCTCCCAGGGGCCCGCGGATTCCGCACCCGCGGAGAGCAAGAAGGCGGCGGCCGCGGTGCCGGTCTTCTCTCCCCCTCCGGGGACCTACACGGCGCCGGTGACGGTCACCGTGACCACCGCCACGGCCGGCGCGACGATCTACTACACGACCGACGGGTCCAGCCCGACGCGCAAGACGCGCCCCCTCTACCGGGGGCCGATCGAGCTCACCGCCACGACGACCGTGAAGGCGTTCGCCTTCAAAAAAGGTCTCAAGGCGAGCGCCGTGACGACCGGTATCTACAAGGTCAACGCGCCGCCTCCGCCTTCCGAGGCCGGGGGCACCCTCTTCCTCGCCACGCTGACTCCGCAGAGCGGTGCCACGTCCGCAGGCTCCGGCTCCTCCACCCTGACCCTGACGCAGGACCAGACCGCCGCGGTGCTGCGCTTCTCTTTCTCCGGCCTCACCGGGCCGATCACCAGCCAGCACATCCACGGCCCGGACGGCACCATCTTCTTCGACGTCGACACCGCGAAGCCGCAGGCCGACGGGTCGCGGGTATGGCGGATCGCGCAGGCCGGCACCTTCGACAAGGCGGCGGTCCTCGCCGCGCTGCGCGGTGGCGAGTGTTACTTGAACCTCCACACCGCGGCCTATCCCGCCGGGGAGATCAAGGGCTTTTTCCGCCAGTCGAGCGGCAGCCAGGCCTTCACCCCGCCGCCCGCGCCGCCGGCTCTTCCGGCGGGCCCACCCACCCCGGAAGACGCGGCCCGCTTCCTCCTCCAGGCGACCTACGGACCGCGGCCCGGGGAGGTCGAGGCGTTGCAGCAAAAGGGTTTCTCGCGCTGGCTCGACGAGCAGCTCGCGCTGCCCGCGGTGTCTCACCTCGCGGCCTATGACGGGCTGGTGAGAGGGGGCGAAGAGGCTGCTCCCGGGCTGGTGCGGGAATCCTTTTTCAGCCAGGCCGTGGAGGGACCCGACCCACTGCGCCAGCGGGTCGCCTTCGCGCTCTCCGAGCTGTTCGTGGTCTCGGACATGGACGCCGACGTGCGCAACAATCCGGAAGGTCTGGCGGCCTATTTCGATCTGCTTTCGCAGCACGCTTTCGGCAACTTCCGCGAGCTGCTCGAGGCGGTGACTTTGAGCCCCACGATGGGGGTCTACCTCGACATGGCGTCGAGCAGCAAGGCGATCCCCGAACAGGGGTTCAGCCCCAACGAGAACTACCCCCGCGAGATCCTGCAACTGTTCTCGATCGGCCTCTACGAGCTCCACCCCGACGGCACGCTGCGCCTGGATGCCGAAAACCAGCCGATCCCGACCTACGACCAGGAGATGGTGAAGGCTTTCGCCCGCGCCTTCACCGGCTGGACGCTCGGCGGCCAGCCCCAGAACGATCCGCGGCGCTTCTTCCGGCCCCAGCGCAACTACCGCGTCCCGATGGCGGCCTGGGAGTCTTTTCACGACGTGGACGAAAAGCGGCTGCTCAACGGCACCGTGGTGCCGGCGGGCCAGAGCGCGCAGGCGGATCTCGAGCAGGCGCTCGACTCCGTCTTCCACCATCCCAACACCGGCCCCTTCTTCTGCCGCTTCCTGATCCAGCGCCTGGTGACGGGCAACCCCGGCCCGGGGTACGTCTACCGCTGCGCGCAGGCCTTCGCCAACAACGGATCCGGAGTCCGCGGCGACCTCGGGGCGGTCCTGCGCGCCGTTCTGCTCGATTACGAGGCGCGGGCGGCAGCGCTCGCGGCACGGCCGGACGCGGGGCACCTGCGCGAGCCGGTGGTGCGCCTGGTGGGGCTGCTGCGCGTGCTCGACGCCCGGCCGCGCAACGGCCGGTGGCGCTTCTTCGGCCAGCTCGACCGCCAGGGCCTGAGCACCGGCCAGACCCCGCTGCGCGCGCCGACGGTGTTCAATTTCTTCGAGCCCGGCTACGCGCTGCCGGGAGAGATCTCGACGGCGGGCCTGGTTTCGCCGGAATTCCAGATCGCCACCGAGACGACGGTCATCGGCGCCGCCAACCTCCACCTCGCGGTGCTCGGCGGGGCGGGGCCGAACCGGCCTCTGTTGTTCAACCTGACGCCCTTCCAGCCGCCGCAGACGCCCACGGACGAGGCGCTCCTCGACCGCATCGACCTGCTGCTCTTCGCCGGCTCGATGTCCGACGCCACCCGCGGCACCCTGCGCGCCGCCCTGGCCGGCCCCGATTTCCCGCCGGGCGACCAGCGTGCGCTCACGCTCGTGTGGCTCGCGAGCCTCGCTCCCGAATCCGTAGTGCAGAAATAGGAGGTGGAAGATGACCGGAATCCGCCGCACGACGCGCCGCCAGTTCCTCCGCCAGTCCACCTGCGCCGCGGTCGGCATGACCGCCCTGGGCAGCACGATTTTCGATCTGCAACGGATCGCCGCCGCGGCTCCGCTCGCGGACTCCAAAACCCTGGTCTGCGTCTTCCTCTACGGTGGCAACGACGGCAACAACGTCATCGTGCCGACCCTCGCCACAGACCACGCGCAGTACGCCGCGGCACGCGCGGCCCTGGCTTTGCCGCAGAGCGCGTTGCTGCCGCTTGCGCCCCTCGCGCCGCCCTCCGGCGATCCGGGCGACTCGCGGGCGTGGGGCCTCCACCCGAGCCTCCAGGGTCTGCAGGGCCTGTTCAACTCCGGGAGGGCGGCGCTGGTCGCCAACGTCGGGCCGCTGGTGGCGCCGCTCACCCGCGAGGAGTACCTGGGCCGCACCGCCGCGGTGCCGCCGCAGCTCTTTTCGCACAGCGACCAGACCGTGCACTGGCAGACCTCGCTCCCCGACCAGCCGGCGCGCACCGGCTGGGGCGGGCGCACGGCGGATCTGTTGCAGTCGCTCAACGAGAACGCCCGGATTTCGATGTCCATCTCGGTGGCCGGCACCAATACCTTCCAGGTGGGCAACGTCGTCACGCAGTACCAGGTGTCCCCGGAGGGGCCGGTGGGCCTCACCTCCTACGTCCCCGCGGCCCAGGGCGCCGACGCCGCCTCGAACGCCATCCGCTCTCTGCTCGCGCAAAGCTATGGAAACCTTTTCGAGCGCGGCTACAGCGGAATCTTCCGCCGCGCGCTCGACAATCAGGAGCTGCTCTCGGGCGCGCTCGCCGGGGCGCCGCCCATCACCACCCCGTTCCCGCAGACCGACCTCGGGTTGCAACTCCAGATGATCGCAAAGCTCGTTTCGGTGCGCGAGGCGCTGGGGCTCTCCCGGCAGGTCTTCTTCTGCGCCGGCCAGGGCTACGACACGCACGGCGGTCAGATCGGGACGAGCACGCTCGACGGCTCCCACGCCAACCTGCTCACCGAGCTGGATGGCGCCCTCGCCGCCTTCGACGCCGCGATGAACGAGCTGGCCGTCGCCGACTCGGTGACCGCCTTCACGGCCTCCGACTTCGGCCGCACCTACGTCCCCAACGGCGACGGCTCGGATCACGGCTGGGGCAGCCACCACTTCGTCCTCGGCGGAGCCGTGCGCGGCGGCCGGATCTACGGGCAGGTCCCCACGCTCGCCGTCGGCGGACCGAACGACGCCGGAGAGGGGCGCTGGATCCCCACCACCTCGGTGGACGAGTACTCAGCGACCCTCGCCCGCTGGTTCGGTGTCGCGGAGAGCGACCTGCCGCTCGTGCTGCCCAACCTCGGGCGGTTTGCCTCGCCCGACCTGGGGTTCCTGGGCTGAAGGGGGTGTTCAGGAGCCGACCCCGGCGAATCGCCTGGCACCTCGCCCCTGCCTGCCTCTTCCCGCCGATCCATGTAAACTCTTGGGCCAAAAGCGAGCACAGAGGAAGGGAGGCCGTGTGAGAAAAGCGTTTGCCGGTCATGGAAAGAGGGTTCTCGGAGGGCTCCTGCTGCTGGGGCTGAGCGCGGCGCCGATGGTGGCTCAGACGGAGGTCACCCTCGAGAAGGCGACGAACGGCCTGGACGCCGACTCGGCTCCCGGCCCCATCCTCCTGGCCGGGGATCCGGTCACCTGGACCTACGTGGTGAGCAACTCCGGGAGCCGCGACCTGACGAACGTCTCTGTGACGGACGACCAGGGCGTGGTGGTGACCTGTCCCGCGACGACCGTGCCGGCCGGCGAGTCCATGGTCTGCACGGGCAACGGGACCGCTCAGGAGGGACAGTACGCCAACATCGGCACGGTCACGGCCGAGCTGCCCAACGGCGACCCGGTCGAGGATTCCGATCCCAGCCACTACTTCGGCCAGGCGCAGGCGGCGGTCGACCTCGAAAAGGCCACCAACGGCTTCGACGCCGACACGGCTCCCGGGCCGCTCCTGCCGGTGGGCGCCGCCGTCACCTGGACCTACACCGTCACCAACCTCGGCGCGGACCCCTTGACCGACATCGAGGTGACCGACGACCAGGGCGTGACGGTGACCTGCCCCCAGACGGCGCTGCCGGCGGGCGAATCCATGATCTGCACGGCCAACGGCACGGCCCAGCCGGGGCAGTACGCCAATATCGGCACCGTGACCGCTTCGCTGCCCGACGAGTCCACGGCGGGCGATTCCGATCCCAGCCACTATTTCGGCCAGGTGCTGTCGCTCGAGAAGGCGACGAACGGCCTGGACGCCGATCTGCCCCCGGGGCCCGTGCTGGCGGTGGGCTCTCCGGTCACCTGGACCTACGAGGTGGCGAATCCCGGACCGGGCACGGTGACCGGCCTCACGGTGACCGACGATCAGGGCGTGACGGTCTCCTGCCCCGCAACGGCCCTGGCAGCCGGCGAGTCCATGACCTGCACGGGCAACGGCACGGCCGAGGCGGGACAGTACGCCAACGTCGGCACCGCCACCGGCCAGTTGCCGGGCGGCGAGCAGATCTCGGCCTCCGACCCCAGCCACTACCTGGGCCAGTCGCTGCGTCTGGAAAAATCGACCAACGGGCAGGACGCCGACCTGCCGCCCGGCCCGGTGCTCGCGGTGGGCGCGGCGGTCGCCTGGACCTACACCGTCACCAACCTGGGAAGCGACCCGGTGGCGGACGTCGAGGTGACCGACGACCGGGGCGTGACGGTGACCTGCCCCGGCACGGTTCTGGCGGCCGGCGAGTCCATGGTCTGCACGGGCAACGGCACGGCCCAGGCCGGGCAGTACGCCAACGTCGGCACGGTCACCGCGACCGGGCCCGGGGGAGAGGTCGCGGCGTCCGATCCCAGCCACTATTTCGGCCAGGACCAGGTGCTCGACTTCGGCGATGCGGCCGATCCAGCCTACCTCACGCGGTTCGCCTCGAACGGGGCGAGGCATCTCCTCGGCTCGGGCGTCTATCTCGGGGCCTGCGTGGACTCGGAGCTCGACGGCCAGCCCACGGCGGGCGCGAACGGCGACGACGCGGGCGCGGGCCTCTCGACCTTCGGCACTTGCGCCGCGGCGGGCGACGACGAGGACGGGGTGGCCTTCACCACGCCCCTGACCGCGGGCACCACGGCCGGGGTGGACGTCACCGCCAACGAAGCCTGCACCCTCTCCGCCTGGATCGACTTCAACGCCGACGGCGACTGGAGCGACCCCGGCGAGGACCTCTTCCCAGGCGGGACGGCCCTCGCGGCCGGCGCCAACCCCCTCTCCTTTGCGGTGCCCGCCGGCGCGCTCCTCGGCACCACCGCGGCGCGCTTCCGCTGCACCACCGAAGGAGCCGTGCCGTTCACCGGCGAGGCCGCGGACGGCGAGGTGGAGGATTACGCCGTGACCCTCGTCACCCCGCCGGCCGTCACCGCGTCCAAGACGGCCGCGCTGGCGGTGGACCCGGACAACGACGGCCTGGCCGATCCGGGGGACACCCTCGTGTACACGGTGGTCCTCTCGAACGGCGGCGGCGCTCCGGCGGCGGGCGTGGTCTTCACCGATACGCCGGACCCCAACACCGCCCTGGTCAACGGCTCGGTCACGACGACGGCGGGCACCGTGACCGGCGGCAACGGCGCCGGGGAGACGGCCGTGGGAGTGGACGTGGGAACCCTCGCGGGAGGCGGCGGCACGGCCACGATCACCTTCCGGGTGACGATCGACGATCCCCTGCCGGCCGGTGTGACGCAGGTCACGAATCAGGGCCTCGTCTCGGGCACCAACTTCGCGGGCGGAGTGACCGACGATCCGGCCCGGCCCGGAGCGGGAGATCCCACGGCCGTCACCGTCGCCGCGGCTTCTCCGCTGGAGATTCCGACCCTCGGCGAGTGGGGGCTTCTGCTCTTCCTGCTGCTGCTCGGCGGGCTCGGCGTCCGGAGGATCCTCGCCGGGAGGGCTGCGTAAACGGCGGGCCTGGGAGTCGGGAACCGACACCAAGGTATGATTGACTCCTGCCTGCCAGGAGCCCAATCTCGGCGTTGGGGAAGAAGCTCTCGAAAGGCCTACATTGCAGGACGATCTTCTCCGCGCAGTCGATGACCGCAAGCGGGCCGAGGCCCTCCTCGCCGGGGAGAGACGGCTGCTCGAGATGGTGGCGCTGGGTTGCTCGCTTTCGGTCGTCCTCGACGCCTTGTGCGGCCTTGTCGAAGCCTCCGTCAGCGGATGCCATTGCAGTGTCCTGCTGGTCGATCCCAGCAACACGAAGCTTCAGCATGGAGCTGCGCCGAGCCTCCCTCCCCACCTCTGCGAGGCCATTCACGGCAGGCCTGTGATTCCCTATTGGGGGCCGTGCGCGATGGCGGTTCACCAGAAGACGCAGGTGATCGTCTCGGATGTGGCTGTCGATTTTCGTTGGGAGACTCACGAATGGCGCAACCTGGCGCTGGAGCTCGGGCTTCAATCCTGCTGGACCACGCCGATCCTCTCGCTGGCAGGGAAGGCGTTGGGCACTTTCGCGCTCTATCAGCACGAACCCGGGAGCCCGACGCCGCTCCAGCAGAGCCTCATCGAGCAGTTTACGCACATTGCCAGCATCGCCATCGAGCGCGCGCAAAGTGAAGCCGCCTTGCGGCGGAGCGAGGCGTTTCTCGCGGAAGCCCAGCGGCTCAGCTCGACGGGCAGCTTTTCCTGGTGTGTCGCGACAGGTGAAATCACGTGGTCGGAGCAGACCTACAGAATCTATGAGATCGACCCGGCTGTACCCGTCACCTTCGAGCTGGTGGGCACCCGAATGCACCCCGAAGACGCCCCGTGGTTCCAGGAGGTGGTCGAACGGGCCCAGCGCGAAGGCAAGGATCTGGAATTCGAGCACCGGCTCCGGATGCCGGACGGCTCCGTCAAGTACCTGCACGTCGTCGCTCACGGGACCCGGGACCAGGACGGTCAACTGGAGTACATCGGCGCGGTTCAGGACGTGACGGAGCGCCGGCTCTCGGACGACGTGCTCAGCAAGATCCGATCCGAGATGGCGCGCGTGGCCAGGGTCACGACCCTCGGGGCCTTGACGGGCTCGATCGCGCACGAGGTCAACCAGCCGCTGTCGGGCATCATCACGAACGCCAGCACCTGCCTGCGGCTGCTGGCCGAGGATCCTCCCAACCTCGAGGGCGCGCGCGAAACGGCGCGGCGCACGATCCGCGATGGCAACCGGGCGGCCGACGTGATCGCGCGATTGCGGGCTCTGTTCAAAAAAGAGGGAGCCGCGGCCGAATCCGTGGACCTGAATGAGGCCACGCGGGAGGTCCTCGCGCTGTCCTGGAGCGAAATTCAGCGAAACCAGGTCGCCGTGCGGGCGAGCCTTGCCGAGGATCTCCCTCCGGTCGCAGGCGACCGCGTCCAGTTGCAGCAGGTGGTTTTGAACCTGCTTCTGAACGCCTCGGAAGCGATGAGCGGCGTCGACGACCGCCCCAGGCAGATGCTGGTCAAAACGGAGCGGGACGAAGGCGACCGGGTGCGCCTGACCGTAGAGGATTCGGGGACGGGTTTCGACACGGAGGATCTGGAACGGCTCTTCGAAGCGTTTTACACCACGAAGTCCGGTGGCATGGGGATCGGCCTGTTCATCAGCCGCTCCATTATCGAAAGCCACCAGGGCAGGCTCTGGGCCGCACCCAACGAGGGTCCGGGAGCCACGTTTTCCTTTTCCATTCCTGCACGCGTCCCGGGGAATTCATGATGGCCCTGCGGCCCCTGGTGTCTGTGGTCGATGACGACGAGTCTGTCCGCGAGTCGCTCCCGGACCTGCTCCGGGTATTGGGCTTTGCGGCCCAGGCCTTCTCGTCCGCCGAAGAGTTTCTCGCCTCGGAGCTCGTCTCCCAGAC
>DATHUD010000363.1:0-1738 GCA_035462575.1 Thermoanaerobaculia bacterium
TACCTTCCGAAGGTCTCTCCCCGGCGGTCCGCGGCGGACTCCGCAGTGCGGTCAAACCAGTAGCCCTGGAGCGGCTCGCCTTCGATCAGCGCCCGCGCACAGTGGACTCCGGGCCAGTCGGTGACCCGCTCGACGAGATCCTCCTTGACCCCGTTGCTGAGGAGGTACTCCAGGCGCTCCACCTGGGCGGCCTCTTCGTCGCTGACCGGAATCGCCTGGTAGCGCCGGGAGAAGATCTTGTCCTCCCATTTCGTCAGGCGGACGACCTCGCGGGCCAGGTTGGTGTTGAAGTACCACATGAAGAAGGCGAGCCGCCCGGCGTCCGGAGCCCGGACGAGGAGGTGGTAGTGGCTCGACATCAGGACGACCCCGCAGATCGACAGCGGATAGAGACGCTGCGCCCGGCCGAGGACGCCGAGGGCGATCTCGTTGAATTCCGGGCTGGGCCGGAACAGGAACCTGCCTTGCTGAGTCCGGCTGGTAACCTCGAACAGGCACCCGCCCTCCGGCGCGTAGCGCACACGTCTCCCCATGTCTCTCTTGAAGACGGAAAACGCGTCTCGCATCGCTCAACTTTTTTCGGAGAGGTCTGGAGGGGGTACAGGCCCCCTGGAACCCGCAAGGGCCAAGGTCAGAGCCAGAGCCGGCTCAACCCGAAAAAGCCTTGGCCGCAGAGGCGTCTGGCGCCATTCCAGCCACCCACTCCCGCTGCTCGGCGGTGTCGGGCACCGGCCGGCCACGGGCCTTCTCGATCCGGCGGAACGCCTCGTCCGGATCCTCCCCGGCGGCCACCAGCAGGGATGCGATCACCAGGGACGACCTGCCGATTCCCTGGCGGCAGTGGACCGCCACGCTCTTCCCTGAGGCCAACGCCCTCTCCAGTTGGCGGACGAGCCCCGCCATGTCCTTCCGCGACCGGGGCACACTGTAGTCGGGGATCGGAAAGGAGACCAGTTCGACTCCCTCTTCCCGGGCGCGCACCTCCTCGTCCTGGAGCTCGAGCTCGGCGGTTTCTTCTGGGGTGAGCAGAGAGGTGACTACGTCCAGGCCGGAGGCTCGCCATGAGCGGACTTCCTCCGCGAGCCAGTCACCTCCCCGGGGGCGGGGCACGACACCCAGCCGGCCGGGCCAAGGGCCGGAGACCCAGTAGATGTCCGTCTTTCTCGGAGGCAACCTTTCGAGGGTTTTCATTCCCGAGGCTCCCTTGGAAGGGCATCGACATCCACACCACGCTCCCGCAGGATGCAGAGGCGGTGGTGTCCGTCCATTATAGTGCCGTCCGGCTTGACTTTGAGTGCTCCAGATTCCCCTGGACGTAACGAGCGGATCAGGTCATCCGTCGAGAGCTTCCTGAAATGGGCCAGCTTGGGCTGGCTCAATAAGCCCTCGGGGTGCAATGACTTGAGCGGGATTCTCTTCATTCCTCTCCACCTCGGCACACACAAAACCTCAGGGGACGCCCAAGTCCATGAGTCCCGGAATCAGAGATATTCTTCGTCGGCGTTGCGGCTAGACGATACCAGAATCGTAACTCGGCGGCAAAGGACTTCCCGGCGGTGATCCAGATAAGGTGGATAAGGTGCCACGCAAGTTGAAAAGAACCTCCTCCCAGAGCCCTAGCTCTACTTTGTCAGATGGCGTCCCCCACCCCGAAACCCTCACCCCGACCCTCTCCCAGCCTCCCGTCCACCCCCGGGAGAGGGCGCCCCCACCCAGCACGAATTCAAGCTGTCTCCCT
>DATHUD010000364.1:0-3939 GCA_035462575.1 Thermoanaerobaculia bacterium
GAAGCCCGCCTCGGCCCGGCGCAGCGTCTCCGGGTCCCAGGCGTAGGTCGGCGTCTTGTCCACCAGGGTCCGGCCGCCGATCCACTCCTGGAGGAGGCGGTACATTGCCCGGGTGGAGAGCCCCTCGCGCTCGAAGCCCGCGACGGTCTCCCGCGCCTCCTCGGCTCCGCACCCGCGCGCCTCCATCACGGCGCGCAGCAGCCCCTCCAGGCGGAAGGCGTCCCGGCCCGGGAAGGCGTCCCGGCGCTCGGAGAGGGTGTCGAAGTTGAGCAGCTCCAGCTCCGGCGGAGCGAACAACCCCGGGTGGCCGGCCAGCATGACCCGCAGGAGCGTCGAGCCCGAGCGCGGCGGCGACAGCACGAACACCGCCGGGGGATTCTTCTCGACAGGATCGTGAGCCAGAGGCGGCAGTGTCCGGATCAGCCGCCGCACCTCCTCCAGAGACTCGGCGTCGACCTGGACGGTCCCAGCCTGCCCCTTCTCTCCGTACTCGGCCTTGAGGAACGCCGCGAGCTTCTCGATCGTGGGCGAGTCGAAGATCGTCACCACGTGGACGATCTCGCCCAGCTCCTGCTGGAGACGGTTGATGAAGATGGCGCCAGTGATCGAGTTGCCCCCGATCGCGAAGAAGCTGTCGTGGATGCCGAAGCTTTCGGGCGCGACGTGGAGCGTCTCGCTCCACAAACGGGCGAGGAAGCGCTCCAGATCCGTGCGCGGCGGGACCCGCTCCTCCGGAGCCGCGCCGGCCATCTCCGGCTCGGGCAGGGCCTTTCGGTCCACCTTGCCGCTCGCCGTGAGCGGCATCGCCTCGAGGACCACCAGGGCGGAGGGCAGCATGTACTCCGGCAGGCTTCGCGACAGGATCTGGCGGACCTCGGCGAGCCCGGGCGCTTCGGTCTCCCCATGCTTCAGGGTCACGTAGGCCACGAGGTTGACCCCGCCCAGGGCCCCGGAGCCCCCGGTCCGGGCCAGCACCACCGCCTCGCGAACCGCCGGGTGTGCGGCCAGAGCCGACTCGATCTCCCCCAGCTCGATGCGCAGGCCCCGGACCTTCACCTGATGATCGATCCGGCCCAGGAAGTCGATCGCCCCGTCCGGCAGGTACCGCGCGAGGTCCCCGGTCCGGTACAGCCTCAATCCTCCATCCGCCGGCACGAAGCGCTCCGCCGTCAGGTCCGGCCGCGCGAGATATCCCCGGCCGAGCTGCACTCCGCCGATGAGAAGCTCTCCCGGGACCCCCACCGGCACCGGGTTGCCGTAGGGATCGAGCAGGTGGATCTGCGTGTTGGCCACCGGCCGGCCGATCGGCACCACCCCGCGCTTCTCCCGCGGATCGCAGGGCCAGTACGTCACGTCGACCGCGGCCTCCGTGGGCCCGTAGAGGTTGTGCAGCTCCACCCGCGGCAGGCGCGCGAAGAATCGCCGCGTCAGCTCGAGCGGCAGCGCCTCGCCGCTGCACATCACGCGCTTCAACGACGAGCACTCCTCCACCCCGGGCGCCTCCAGGAAGACCTGGAGCATCGAGGGCACGAAGTGCAGCGTCGTGATCCCCTCCTCCCGGATCGTCCGCACGAGGTACCCGGGGTCCTGGTGGCCGCCCGGCTTTGCCATCACCAGCCGCGCCCCGGTCAGCAGCGGCCAGAAGAATTCCCATACCGACACGTCGAAGCTGAACGGGGTCTTCTGGAGCACCCGGTCCTGGGGGGTCAGCCCGTACTCCTCCTGCATCCACAGCAGGCGGTTGACGATGCCCCGGTGGGTGTTCATCGTCCCCTTCGGGCGGCCCGTCGAGCCCGACGTGTAGATCACGTAGGCGAGGTTCTCCGGCCTGACCCCGCTCGCGATCGGCCCGGCCTCGGGACCAGGAGCTGCCACGCCGTCGAGCGGCACGACCCGCGCTCCGTGCCTGGGCAGGCGGTCCAACAGCCGCTCCTGGACGAGGACGACCGGCACGGCCGAGTCGGCCAGCATGAAGGCGAGGCGGTCCTGCGGGTAGTCCGGATCGAGCGGCAGGTAGGCCCCTCCGGCTTCGAGCACCGCGAGCAGGCCGACGACCATCTCCGGCGACCGCTCGGCGCAGACGCCCACCGGAACCTCGGGCCCCACCCCGAGATCCCGCAGGCGCCAAGCCAGGCGGCGGGCCGCCGAAACCAGCTCGCGGTCCGCCTGGGCCGCGATGAGCTCGTGCAGGCAGGGCTCCACGGGATAGGCCGCTCCCGTGGCGTTCCACTCGGCGAGCTGGAGCTCCTCCGCCGCCGTCAACACCGGCAGGTCCCAGAGGCGCGTCTCCGGGCTCTTCACGGCCGCCGCGAGGAGCGTCTCGAAGTGACCGGCGAAGCGCGCCACGGTCGCCGGGTCGAAGAGGTCGAGGTTGTAGAGCCAGTGGACCACCAGCCCCTCGCCGTCCTGCTGGACGTTGAGCGTCAGGTCGAGCTTCGAGGTGATCCCCGGAAGCTCGACCCGGGCGAGGGTCAGCCCGGTCAGCTCCAGCACCTCCCGCGAGGCGTTCTGGAGCACGAGCATCACCTGGTAGAGCGGCGCCTGGCCCGGGTTGCGCGCCGGGGCCAGCTCCTCGACGAGCTTTTCGAAGGGGAGGTCCTGGTGGGCGAAGGCGCCCAGCGCCGTGTCCCGGGTGCGCGCGAGGATCTCCCGGAAGCCCGGATCGCCCCCCAGGCGGGTGCGCAGCGTCAGGCTGTTCAGGAAGAACCCGATCAGGTCCTCGACCTCGCGGCGGTTCCGGCCGGCCACGGGGGTGCCGACGACCACGTCCTCCCCGCTGCCGTGGCGGACGAGGAAGGCTTCGAACGCGGCGAGGAGCCCCATGAACAGGGTCGCCCCCTGGCGGCGGCCGAGCTCCGCGAGCCGCAGCGTCAGCTCCCTGGAGAGGGGCCGCGACAGATTCCGCCCCCGGAACCGCTGGACCGCAGGGCGCGGCCGGTCCGTGGGCAGCTCGATCCGCGGCGGAGCGCCCGCCAGCCGCTCGCGCCAGTAGGCGATCTCGCCGTCCACGGCCTCCCCGTGGAGCCACTCGCGCTGCCAGCGGGCGAAGTCCGCGTACTGGATCGGCAGCTCGGGGAGCGGCGACGGACGGCCCTCTGAGAACGCTCCATAGAGGGCCGCCGTCTCGCGGTTCAGCACGCTGACCGACCAGCCGTCGCTCACGATGTGGTGCATGGCCACGACCGCCACGTGCTCTTCGCGGGAGACCCGCAGCAGCAGGGCGCGCAGCAGGGGACCGCGGGAGAGGTCGAAGGGGCGGTTCGCCTCCTCGGAGACCCGCCGCCGCACCTCCTCCTTCCGAAGCTCGCCGGGGACCGCCGAGAGGTCCACCACCGGCATCGTCGTCCAAGGCGGTCCGGTCACCTGGGCCGGCCGGCCGCCCGCCAGGGTGAAGGTGCTCCGCAGAACCTGGTGGCGGCGCACGACCTCCGCGAGGCTCGCGGCCATGGCGGCCGCGTCCAACGGTCCGGTCAGGTAGAGGGCGGTCGAGATGTTGTAGGTCGCCTGGCCGGGGTCGAGCTGGTCCAGGAACCAGAGCCTCTCCTGGGCGAAGGAGAGCGGCTGCGGCGTGCCCGGCTCGGTCTCCACCCTCTCGATCGGCACAAAGTGCCGCGGCGCGGGCGCCAGCTCATAGCCGAGCCGCGCTGCCAACCCCCGAGCCAGATCGGACAGCGACTCTTCCCCGTACTCCTCGCGCCACCTCTCGGCCACGCTCGCGTCCACCCCGGAGTGCTGGTGGAACTTCACGTCCCCCAGCATCCGCGACTCGGCATGGAGGCCGTCCGTCATCCGCGCCGACTCCTCCTCGTACGGCGCGGCCATGGCCGGGTCGTAGTCCAGGCCCAGGAACGAGCAGATCCGCCGCAGCTCCCCTTCCGGATCGGAGAGCAGATCCTCGAAGCGCACCGTGTGCCGCCGCTCGGCCGGGATGGTTGCGAG
>DATHUD010000365.1:0-2076 GCA_035462575.1 Thermoanaerobaculia bacterium
CGCAGCCGCGGCTGGTCAACATGTACGGGATCACCGAGACGACGGTCCACGTCACCCACCGGCTACTGTCCTTGGCGGATGCCCAGGGCGAACACCGCAGTGTCATCGGCGTGCCGATCGCCGACCTGTCTCTGGCGGTCGTGGACCGGAGCCTGAGTCCGGTCCCCCTCGGCGTGCCGGGCGAACTGGTGGTGGGTGGGGCAGGGCTGGCCCGCGGCTATCTGGGCCGGCCTGAGCTGACTGCGGAGCGCTTCATTCCGGACCCGGCCGGCGGCTGGCCGGGAGCGCGGCTCTACCGGTCGGGCGACCTGGGACGTTTCCTCCCCAATGGCGTCGTGGAATACCTCGGCCGGCTGGATCACCAGGTGAAGATCCGCGGCTTCCGCATCGAGCCGGGAGAGATCGAGGCGGCGCTGGTGGCGCTGGCCGGAGTCCAGCAGGCGGTCGTGCTGGTGCGCGAGGATCGACTCGGAGACCGGCGGCTGGTCGCCTACATAGTGGGCGATGTCTCCGTCGCGGAGCTGCGCCGGTCCTTACGCGCGCAACTGCTGGACTACATGGTACCGGCCGCCTTCGTGACGCTCGCAGCGATGCCCCTCACGGTCAACGGCAAGGTGGACCGCAAGGCCCTGCCGGCTCCAGAGCAGCCCGGTGACGAGGAGAGTCATCTGGCGCCGCGCACGCCGGTCGAGGAGGTCCTCGCCGGAATCTGGACCGAGCTCCTCGGCGTCGACCGGATCGGGACGGCCGGCCACTTCTTCGACTTGGGCGGACATTCTCTCGTCGCCATGCGGGTAATCTCGCGGCTGCGGAGTGTCTTTGGCGTCGAATTGCCGCTGCGCGTCCTCTTCGAAGCTCCGACATTGGCGGACCTCGCCGCTCGCGTCGAGGCGGCGCAACAGGACGACGTGGCGCGGAGCGCTCCTCCTCTGATTCCCGTGCCACGGCAAGGAGCTCTGCCCCTGTCGTTCGCACAAGAGCGTCTCTGGTTTTTGGATCGTCTGCAACCCGAGAGCTCCGCTTACAACATGGTGGAGGCGCTACGGGCCGATGGCTCCCTGGAGTTACCGGCGCTGGAGGCATCTCTGCGCGAGGTGGTGCGCCGACATGAGGTGCTGCGCACCCGCTTTGCCGATCGAAACGGGGAGCCGGTGCAGGAGATCGTCCCGGCAGGGGACTGGGGGTTGGCACTGGTGGACCTGAGCGGTCTGGCGGAGCCCAGTCGAGAAGCGGAGGTGCGGCAGCAAGTCGAGCGAGAGGCTGCCCGACCTTTCGATCTGTCCCAAGGCCGGCTCCTGCGCTGTACGGTGCTGCGTCTGGGCAGCCGCGAGCACGTGCTGGTGGTCAATATCCACCACATCGCCGCCGATGGCTGGTCGGTGAGACTGCTCGTCGAAGAAGTCGAAGCCTTGTATGTTGCGGCGCGGTCGGATCGTCCCTCGCCCTTGCCGGAGCTGCCGATCCAGTACGTGGATTTCGCGACGTGGCAGCGGGATTGGTTGCAGGGCGGGATGCTGGAGAGACAGTTGGGGTACTGGCGGCAACGGCTGGAGGGTCTGCCACCGCTCGAGCTGCCGACGGATCGACCCCGGCCGGCCCTGCCGAGCCTGCGCGGCGGGAGCGTCCCCTGGGCGATCGGTCCGGCCTTGACCGAGCCGTTGCAGAGCCTGAGCCGCCGCGAGGGTGCGACGCTGTTCATGTCGTTGGTGGCAGGGTTTTCGGCGCTGTTGAGCCGCTACGCCGGGCAACAGGACCTGGCGGTCGGCACTCCGATCGCGGGTCGCCGGCTGCTGGAGACAGAAGGGCTGATCGGTTGCTTCGTCAACAACCTGGTGTTACGCCAGGATCTGACGGGCAACCCGGAATGGACCGAATGGCTGAGCCGGGTGCGCCGAGGCACGCTGGAGGCCTATGCCCACCAGGACCTGCCGTTCGAAAGGCTGGTGGAAGAGCTGAGACCGGAGCGGCGTCTGTCGCACAACCCTCTGTTCCAGGTCGTGCTGACGCTGCAAAACGCGCCCAGAGAGAGGCTCGAGCTGGGAGAGCTGAAATTGGAGCCATGGGCGATCGCGAGCG
>DATHUD010000366.1:0-7757 GCA_035462575.1 Thermoanaerobaculia bacterium
TATTGGCACGACGCCATTCTCTACGCTCACGGCGTCTCGGTCTTCGACGCGAGCACCGGAACGCCCCGCACGATCGTCTGCATGGGGCCGTGCGATCTCTCCCAGCAGCCGGTGCCGATCAATCCAAACTGGAAGCCTTCGAGCGGCAGCACCGCCAGGATGTCGGTGAGCGACTACACGACGCGGAAGATCTACGACTTTCAGGGGGTGGTGACCAACCCGGACGGAACCGTGAAGATCAATGCGGACGGCACGGTCACTACCAAATACGGCGGCGTCACCGGTCTCGACGGCAGCGGGGCTCCGGGCATGACCGGCGCGAAGCTGTCCCAACTGTTCGGTCTCGTGCGCGTCTTCGAGATGGAGCGCGCCGCGACCGATCCGGCGAACGCGATCCAGCACGCGCTGGCGTTCGTCAGCAGCTACGTCTGCACCAACTACCGCTATCCCGCGGGCCGGAGCAACGGTACGTCTTCCGGGGCCGGCTGCATTCCGATGGGCGGCCGCGTTTTCCTCGACAGCACCGCGGACTGCTCCACCGTCTCTCCGGCCGCTGACAAGGCGGCCTGCTACGCGCTCCAGAAGTACGGAGCGTACGCGGTCGGAACCACCGACTCGGCGTTCAGCGTGATGTTCGAGAACCCGACCTCCGGACAGCCGGGCGGCTCGGGTCCCGATCCGTATCCCGGCGTGGGGCTCTCCGGAGACTACGACGGGATGGAGAGCATTCCGTGGTCCAAGCTGAAGGTGGCGGCCGACTGCCGGTGCAGCCCCTCCGACCTGGCTGCGGCCAGCGGGCGCCTGTTCTCACCGAAGGCGCCGTTCAACGTGACGCTGCCCGCCTCGCCGTCGCTCGATCCCGACAGCGCCGCGATGCTCGCCAACCTGAACGGCGGCTACTACCATGGCGCGAATCTCTACAGTTACGGCATCCCCGTCTTCGACGCGAGCGTGGGGACCACCCGAACGATCGCCTGCACCTTGTCCTGGGGCACGTGCGGCCTGGCCGGAAAGCAGGTTCGGATCCACCCGGACTGGAAGCCGTCGAGCGGGGGCAACCGGGCGATGACCGTGATCGACTACGCCCAGCGCAAGGTCTACGACTTCCATCAGGTGGCCGTCGACGCGGACGGCACGGTGAAGATCAATGCGGACGGCACGGTCTCCACGGGCTGGGGCGCCGTCTCCGACCTGGACGGCGGCGGGCAGGCCATCGGGTACCACGGGAACGTGTCCCACCTGTCCGGCGTGGTGCGCGTCTTCGAGATGGCGCGCGCCCAGAGCGACCCCGCGAACGCCATTCAGCACGCGCTGGCGTTCGGCAGCCAGTACGTCTGCGATACGGCCTACCGCTTCCCCGCCACCTGGGAAAACGGTTCCTTTGCGGGAGCCGGCTGCATCCCCACGGGCACCCGCGTGTTCCTGGACAGCACGGCGGACTGCTCCACCGTCTCTCCCGCGGGTGAGAAGGCGGTCTGCTACGCGCTCAAGAAGTACGGAGCGTATGCCACGACGCACTCGGGCTCGGCCTTCACTCTCCAGTTCGAGACCCCGACCGCCGGACAGCCGGGAGGCTCGGGCGCTGATCCGTATCCTGGCGCGGGGCTCTCAGGGGATTATGACAACCTGTCGAACATCCCGTGGGCCAATCTGAAGGTGGCGAAGGACTGCCAGTGTACGCCGTATTAGGTCCAAGAGACTGATCTGTAGGGGCGGCCCCGTGTGGCCGCCCTGCTTGCTCCGGTTTTCCCCCACCCAGGGCGGCTACACAGGGCCGTCCCTAAAAATTTGGCTGTAATGCTCCTGTAAGGTTTACTCCTGTATCGTGAGAGGTCTGCCCGGACCTCCGTGGGTCCGATCTTCTCAGAACAATCAGCATGCATTCTTCAAGATGTCTAATCATCTATGAAGAGCCTCGAGGAGCCCATCGATGAAGAAGAAGGTTTTCTTTGTCTCTCTCCTGCTCTCTCTCGCAATCTTCGGTGATTCACGCCCGGGCCTCGCCGATTCGGCGAACCCGATTCCCACCGACCTGCTCGTCCGTTTGGAGAAAGAGGGGTGGAAGACGTCCGCTCCCGGCGTGATGCAACACACCGTGGGGAGCACGGTCGAAACTCTCGGGTTTGGCGACGACGGCCTGCGCGTCAAGATCCAGGAGATGAAGGCGCACCTCGCGTTCCTGCGGAAGGAATACTCACGCCATCCTTCTCGCGAGCTGCGCCAGGCGATCCGCGCCCAGCGGGCGGAGATCCTGCGGACCCAGGCGGCGAGGGAGGCCGGTGAGCTCGCGTCCTCTTCCGAGGCCCTCGTGGCTGCGGGGGCCAACTGCTCGGCCAATTATGACGCCACGGGCAGGACCTTCCCTCTCGCAAGCCAGGGAGCCGGGGCCCGGGCGGACTCCTATTTCGACAACCCCTGCGGCTACACCGGGGAGGTTTACGCCCACGCCTATGCCAAGGCGAGCAGCGCGGCCAACGTGGTCACGATCTCGACCCAGAGCGATCCGGCTCCCGACACGCCCCGGACCGGCACCCATGTGAGCGCCACCGCCGCGGTCAGCGTCAACGGCGTGAAGGATTGTTACTCGTATTCCTACTCGTCGGTCACCAGCTACGACCTCGGGGTCACCTACTCCCGGTCCGCCACCAACAACGCGTGCGTGGACATGAACGTACGCCCGTTTGCGCAGGACGCGCCGATGAACCAACTGTTGCCCGCTTCGCCGTTGCTCGACCCGGGGAGCGCGGCGATGGTCGCGAACCTGAACAGCACCAACTGGCACCGCGCCCAATTCCGGGACGGCGTTCCCGTCTACGACGCGAGCGCGGGAACCCTCCGCACCATCGTCTGCACGGCGGCGTGGGGGACGTGCCCCCTGTCCCAGGTCCCGATTCACGCGAGTTGGAAGCCCGTCTGGGGGACGCTGTCGGTGATCGATTCCGTCAACCGGAAGGTTTACGACTTCCTGGATCTGGCGACCAACCCGGACGGCACGGTGAGGATCAACAGCGACGGCACGGTTTCCACGTTCTGGGGCGGCGTCACCAGCCTGGACGGCAATGGACAATCCCCCGGCGCGAACGGCGCGAACCTGTCTCTCGTGTTCGGCCGGGTGCGGGTCTTCGAGATGGAGCGCGCCGCGACCGATCCGGCGAACGCCATCCAGCACGCGCTGTCCTTCAGCACCGTATACGCCTGCCCCACCTGGCGCTATCCCGCGACGAAGAGCTCCGGCTCCTCGACCGCGGCGGGCTGCATCCCGATGGGCAGCCGCGTGTTTCTGGACAGCTCGGCGAGCTGCTCCACGGTCTCTCCGGCGGGCGAGAAGGCGATCTGCTACGCGCTTCAGAAGTACGGAGCGTACGTGACCGGAAGGACCAAGGACGTGTTCAACCTCGAGCTTGAGGTCCCGACCGGCGGACAGCCGGGCGGCTCGGCTCCCGATCCGTATACCGGCGTCGGGCTCGGAGACAACTACGGCCTCAAGAACATTCCATGGTCCAAGCTCAAGGTGGCCAAGGACTGCCAGTGCACGCCCTACTAGGGGGTAGGTGAAGGGACTGCAAGGACAGCAGGGACCCCAAGGACGGTGAAAACGTCCTTGCAGTCCTTGCTGTCCCTTGGGTCCTTTCTGCAGGACAGGCTGTAATGATCCTGTAAGGGCCGCTTCCTTAAAATCGAAGATCTGCCCGGACCTCCGCGGCCCTCCCGCGGGTCCGATGTTCTTTCCAGCTTCTGGAACAGCCTCTCTCAACAAGGAGTCCATCTATGAAGAAGAGGGCTTTTCTGAGCTCCCTCCTGCTCTGTCTGGCGGTTTTCGCAGGCGCCTTCCCCAGCCTAGCCGAAACCCTGAGCCCGGGTTCGGCCGACCTGCTCGACCGCTTGGAGGCGGACGGGTGGCAGACGGTCACCCCCGGGGTGATGCAGCGCACCCTCGAAGACGGCAAGATCGAAACCCTCGGATTCGGCGCGGACGGCCTGCGCTTCCAGCTCGAGCAGCTCCACGGCCATCTGGCGTTTCTCCGCAAGGAATATTCCTCTCACCCGTCGCGCGCGCTCCGCCAGGCGATCCGCGCCCAGCGGCGGGAGGTCCTGCGCGTCCAGGCGGCCTTGCGGAAGGCGGACGCGGGTCTCGCGTCCTCTCACGAAGGCCTTCTCGCCGAGGGGACCGAATGCCCGGTCACCTACGATGCCAACGCGGACGCCTACCCTCTCACCCAGGGCGTCAACGCCAGCGCGAGCGCCTCGTTCGACAATGATTGCGGCTACACCGGCGAGGTTTACGCCCATGCCTACGCCAAGGCCACGGCCGCGAACAACGCAGTCGCGACCCTGCCGCTCTCCGATCCCGCTCCCAACACCGCGCGGACCGGCACCCAGGTGAGCGCCGCGGCCGCGGCGGGCGTCAACGGCGTCAGGGATTGCTATTCGTACGCCTACTCCTCCGTGATCAGCTACGACGCCGGCTTCAGCTACTCGCTCTCCGAAGAAAACCGCCTGTGCAGCGGGACCGTGGGCGTCCGCCCGTTCGCGGGGACCGCGCCGTCGAACGTGGCTCTTCCCGCCTCGCCGCCGCTCGATCCAGACAGCGCGGCGATGGTCGGAAACCTGAACAACTACAAGCACAAGGCGAGCCTCTACGCGTACGGCAAGCCCATGTTCGACGCGAGCGCCGGGACCCCGCGGACGATTGTCTGCACCAAGGCGTGGGGGACGTGCGGCGTCTCGCTGCAGCAGGTTCCGATCCACGCGAGCTGGAAGCCGGCGAGCGGAAGCGACGGGGCGATGGTGGTGATCGATTACACCAACCGCAAGGCCTACGACTTCTACCAGGTGGCCAAGAACGCGGACGGCACCGTGATGATCAACGCGGACGGCTCGGTGTCCGTGGGCTGGGGCAACGTCGTGGATCTGGACGGCGAGGGGAAGTCCCCCGCCGTCACCGGCGCGGGGCTGTCCAGCCTGTTCGGCACGGTGCGGGTGTTCGAGATGGAGCGCGCCGCCGCCGACCCGGCGAACGCCATTCAGCACGCGCTGGCGTTTTCGAGCCCCTACACCTGCCCCACCTGGCGCTACCCTGCCGAAAAGAGCGGCGGCTCCTCGACGGTCGCCGGCTGCATCCCGATGGGCGCCCGTGTGTTCTTAGACAGCGCGGCGGACTGCTCCACCGTCTCCACGACCGGCGAAAAGGCGATCTGCTACGCGCTCCAGAAGTACGGCGCCTACGCGGTGGCTTCGGGAGGCAACTCGTTTGGAATGTATTTCGAAACCCCGACCGACGGGCAGCCGGGCGGCTCGGGCCCCGATCCGTACCCCGGCGCGGGGCTCGTGGGCGACTACTACGACATGGTGAACATCCCGTGGTCCCGCCTCAAAGTGGCGGCCGACTGCCGGTGCAGCACCTCCGACCTGGCGCTTTCGAGCGGCCGTCCGTTCGCGGCCAAGGCGGCGACCAACCTGCCGCTGCCCGGCTCACCGAAGGTGGATGCGGGGAGCGCGGCCATCGTCACCAACCTGAGCTCCAGCCGGCATACCGCGAGCCTCGACGAGTACGGCGTTCCCGTGTTCGACGCGAGCGCCGGAACGCCCCGCGCGATCGTGTGCACGCGGGCGTGGGGGACGTGCGGCGTCTCCCTGCAACCGGTGCCGATCCACGCGAGTTGGAAGCCGGGCCGGGGGAACGGCACGATGTCCGTGATCGATCTGGCCAACCGAAAGGTCTACGACTTCCTCGAGGTGGCCAAGAACGCGGACGGCACCGTGAGGATCAATGCCGACGGCACGGTCTCCGTGGGTTGGGGCAGCGTCTCCGACCTCGACGGCAACGGGCAGTCTCACATCGGGAACGGCTCGAACCTGTCTCCCCTGTTCGGCACGGTGCGCGTGTTCGAGATGGAGCGGGCCGCGAGCGACCCGGCGAACGCCATCCAGCACGCGCTGGCCTTCACCAGCAAGTACGCCTGCGGCACCTACCGCTACCCTGCCGCGGCGACCAACGGGACCTACACAGGAACCGGCTGTATTCCGGTGGGCGCCCGCATCTACCTGGACAGCGGCGCGGACTGCTCCACCGTCTCGCCCGCGGGTGAAAAGGCGGTCTGCTACGCGCTCAAGAGATACGGCGCGTACTCGATCGGAAGCGGAGGCTCGACGTTCTCCTTCAAATTCGAAGTTCCGACGTACGGACAGGCGGGCGGCTCGGGCCCCGATCCCTATCCCGGCGTGGGGCTCGTCATCGATTACTACGACATGGTGAACATCCCGTGGTCGCGCCTCAAAGTGGCGGCCGACGGCCAGTTTGCGCCTTACTAAAAAAGGGACTGCAAGGACAGCAGGGACGACAAGGACGACGAAAGCGTCCCTGGAGTCCTTGCTGTCCTTTGGGTCCCTTCCGCCGGCCCGGGTGTTTCTTCCTCCACATCAAGGAGCCCAACATGAAGGGAAAGATCTGTCTCGTCTCCGTCCTCCTCGGCCTCGCCGTTTTTGTTGATTCACGTCCCAGCCTGGCCGTTTCCTTGATCCCGGGCTCGGCGGAAAGCGCGGGGACACCCCGTACGATCCTCTGCACGAAAACCTGGGGGACGTGCAGCCTCTCCCAGAAGCTCGTTCCGATCCATCCGAGCTGGAAGCCGGCGAGCGGGACCGAGGGGGCGATGACGGTGATCGACTACACGAACCGGAAGATCTACGACTTCTACCAGGTGGTCACGAATCCGGATGGCACCGTGATGATCAACGCCGACGGCACGGACGACATGTCACACATCCCGTGGTCCCACCTGAAGGTGGCCGAAGACTGCCAGTGCACGCCGTACTGACGATGAGATGAACGGGCGCTCCCAGCATTCACTCCACAGGCCCTCTCTGGCTGTAATGGTCCTGTAAGGCTCCTTCGGGCAGACTCGGAAGTCTGCCCGGATCTCCGCCCCTCGTGGCGGGTCCGATCGCTCTTTCCCAACCAGAACAGCAGCGTTGAAATCTTCGCTGGAACTGCTCTCTCGTGCGTCAAGGAGTCTCATCATTATGAAAGAGAAGCTTTTCCTGATCCCCCTCCTGCTCTGTCTGGCCCTCTTCAGCCTCTCCCGTCCCGGCCTCGCCGGGTCTTTGACCTCGATTCCCACGGATCTCGATCGTCTGGAAGAGGAAGGATGGACGTCCGTCTCTCCCGGGGTGATGCAGCGCACCCTCGAGGGCGACAAGATCGAAACCCTGGGCTTCGGCGCCGACGGCCTGCGGTTCGAGCTCGCAGAGCTCCAGGCGCATCTCGCGTTCCTCAAGAAGGAATACTCGGCCCATCCGTCCCGGAAGCTCCGCCTCGCGGTCCGCGCCCAGCGGGCGGCGGTGCTGCGCGTCGAAGCTGCGCTACGCAAGGCGGAGGCAACGGGCGGCCTGCAATCCTCCCGCGAGGCCATTCTCGCCGAGGGGGGCGACTGCCCGGTCAACTACGATGCCACGGCGGACGCCTTTCCCGTGACCCAGGGGGTCAGCGCCGGGGCGAACGCATCCTTCAACAACGACTGCGCCTACAGCGGCGAGGTGTACGCCCACGCGTACGCCAAGGCCACGAACGCGGCCAATCAGGTCGCGACCGTGACTCAGAGCGATCCGGCGCCCAACACGCCCCGGATCGGCGCCAACGTGACCGCGGCGGCGACGGCCGGCGTCAACGGCGTGAAGGATTGCTATTCGTACGCCTACTCGTCGGTCCTCAATTACGACCTCGGCATCTCCTACAGCCTTTCCGACACCAACACCCT
>DATHUD010000367.1:0-9247 GCA_035462575.1 Thermoanaerobaculia bacterium
CGGCTCCTGGCCGCCCGGGGCCGCTCCGGCGAGGTCGAGCTCGCGCCCGCGGCGGCGGACGTGTTCGCGACGCCTGACGGCATGCAGGTCCGCTTCACCCGGGGAGAGGGGAACCGGATCACCGGGTTTTCGGTGTCGACCCAGCAGGCGAAGAACGTGCGCTTCGAGAAGCGGGCGGGATGATGGCTACAATGGCATGAACAGGGCTGACGTTCCGCCCACCTTGGAGGGAGAGCCGATGAGAAGCGTCCGCGTCCTGCCTCTGGTCCTGGTCCTTCTCGCCGTCTCCTTCCCGTCCTTGGCCCAGACCCCTCTCGGCCCTGAATTCCGGGTCAACGTCCGGACCGGGGGGGAGCAGAGGTTCCTGCAGGTGGCGATGAACGCGCGAGGGGACTTCGTCGTCGTCTGGAGCAGCCGGGAATCGGCCTGGGACGAGTACTCGCTCTACGCGCGCCGGTTCGCGGCGGACGGGACGCCGGCGACGGACGAGATCCCGGTCCTTGAGAACACTTTCTACTCCGCGGAAGTCGCGGTGGCGGTGATGGAGGATGGCTCGTTCGTGGTGGTCTACGCGGCCTACTCGGACGCCCAACCCGGGTCGGCCACTTTCCACTTCGAGGGCCGGCGATTCGCGGCCGACGGATCTCCGCTGGGAGGGCCTTTCGCCATCGGCACCGGCCACGCCGCCGCCGATCTTTCGGCCGCCAGCCGGCCGGGGGGCGGCTTCGTCGTGGCGTGGGAGGCATATCGGACCACTCCCGAGATCTCCGTGCGGATCCGGATCTTCGACGGCAACGGCTCGCCCGTCCGGAACGAGATCTCGCTGGCGGAGGGCAACGATCCCGCGCTCGCCGTGGGGCCGGACGGGGAGATCGTGGTGGCCTGGATGGCGGTGGAGCCGGGTGATGATCATGGCCGCTACTTTGTCGTCGCGCAGCGGCTCTCGAAGAACGGGGCCCTCCGCGGTCAACGCTTCGTGGTCAGCCGCAAGGAGGAGCGGTTCGTCGACGCGATCCGGGTCGCCAAGGACGGGACCGGGAGCTTCTCCGTCTTCTGGAACGAGGATTTCGGATCGCTGGGGCCGGGCGCCTTCTTCCGGCGCTACTCCTGGAAGGGCGTGCGCCTGACCGGGATCAAGCGGCTCGCTTCCTGGCGGCTGACCCCAGCGATCGCGATGGAGGAGAACGGCGACTTCGTCATGGTGTGGAGCGAGGAGAAGGGAGCCGGCGACCCGGACGTCTTCTGGCGGAGGTTCCGGGCGCTCGGTCAGCCTGCGGGATGGGCGTTCCGGGCCAATACGACCCGGCCGGGAGACCAGGAGTGGGCGGACGTGGCGGGCGACGGCGCCGGAAATTTCGTCGTGGTCTGGCTGGGCGAGGAGCAGGACGGCAGCGGCTCCGGCGTCTTCGCCCGGCTCTACCGGAGACCGTAGAAGATTCAAGCACTCTAGAGAAGGTCGTCGAGCGACTCCCCGGTCTTGCGCTCCTCGGGCTCCTGCCCGCGGCGGAAGATCCGGGCGCCCCGGGCGCCGCCCAGGGTGGCGCGGTCCCCCTCGACCCGCAGCCAGGCCCCTTCCCGGAGACCCACGACCGGGGTCTCGTTTTCCTCGTGAAACTCCTTGAGGCGCGTCTCCCGGGTCTCGCCCATGTGGGTCGAGCCCGGGTCGGGGTCCAGGTAGTGGGGGTTGATCTGGAAGGGGACGAGGCCCAGGGCGTCGAAGGAGGCGGGCTGGACGATGGGCATGTCGTTCGTCGTCCGGATCGTCGGGGCGGCGAGGTTGGTGCCGGCGGAGCTGCCGAGATAAGGCATGCCGGCGAGCGCCCGCTCCCGCAGCAGGGGGAGGATGCCGCTCTCCTCGAGCGTCTTCAAGAGCCGGAAGGTGTTGCCCCCGCCGGTGAACACGGCCTCGGCCTCGCGGACCGCGCGCCGGCCGGCCTCGTCCGCGGTCAAGGTCTCGACCTCGATTCCCAAGGCGGCGAGGCGCCTGGCGACGGTCGCCCCGTACTTCTCCCGGTCCTTCAGGGCGAAGGGGACGAACACCAGCCGGCGGATGGGCCCGAGAAATGCATCGATCTCCGAGGCGACGTGGTCCAGGTACCCCTGGCCGTGGTTGGTCGAGTTGCTGATCAAAAGCAGCCGTCGCGGCATGGTTTCCCCCTGGTTGGTCTTGATAATGGCGCAATCCTATAACCAAAGGCCGATTTTTATGCTGTTGCCGACTTGCTGAAATCTTTTTTGGAGAGACGACACCTTCGGTTAAGATAAGTTGGGTCGAACTATCATGAACGACAGCGCATATTGGGATTGGCACCAGCGGGGCCTCGAGGCCTGGAACGCCGCCCGCCTCTCTGAAGCGGCGGAGGCCTTCGCGCGCGCCCGGGCCGAGGCTCTGCGCCGCCGTCTCCCGCTCGCGGACCGGGCGTACTGCAATTGGGCGGCGATCCGCCACGTGCAGGACAGGAGGACGGGGCTCGAGAAGGGGCTCTCCCGCATTCTGGGCGGGAGTAAAGACCCGCGCGCCCGGCAGCTCGCCGCGTACCACCTGGCGTGCATCTGCTGTTCCCAGAAGAACCTGAAGCGCGCGAGATTCTACGGAAAGATGGCGGTCCGGCTGGCCGAGTCCCTCGGGGTGGTCTCGGGCCGGATCGCGAGCGTGCATCTCCTGGGTCTCGCCTGGCTCGCCGAGAGCCGCCTCAAAGAGGCCTGCGCGTGCTTCAGGGAGGCGCTCGACCTCGCCGCCGGCCAGGAGGAGCAATCTCACACGGTCATGACGAAGAGCACCCTGGGCTATTGCCTGTCCCTCCAGGGCCGGCAGCGGGAGGGCTTGAGCCTCCTCGAAGAGGCTCTCGTGGACCTGGCGGATCTCGACTGCCGGGCCTACGAGCCCTCGCTGCGCTTGAACCTGGGCTTCGCCCTCCTCGAAGGAGGGGATCTGGAAGGCGCGATCGCACAGGGCCGGGCCGCCCTCCAACTGCTCGAGGAGCAGGGCTCCAAGGGGGACGCCAAGTTCGCCTATTACCTCCTGGGAGAGGGGCACGCCCAGAGGGGAGCCGGGAGGCAGGCCGAGGAGTACTTCGAGATCCTGCAGAAGAGGTACTACCCGCAGTACCCCGGCCTTGCACAGATGCTGCTCGCCTGCCGGACATCTCCCCTGCTCAACTGGCTGGCGCGGTAGATCATCGAGTTGCGGCCGAGCCCCCGCCCGACCCTCACCCCCGGCCCCTCTCCCACCACCCCGAACCCCCCTCCCTGGGAGAGGGGAGAAAGACAGAATCATCATTCCTGCCCCCTCCTGCTATGAAAATGGGGCCGCCGTGGCCTGCGACCTCACCCTACGGCTCCCTCTCCTAGAGGAGAGGGAGAGAAAAGCAAACCCAACAAACCAGAGCCCCTCTCCTTTAGGAGAGGGGTTGGGGTGAGGTCGAAGGCCACCGCCGTTCCGGATTTTCATCCCTCTTGCGGTGCCGTCTGGCGGCATGAACAACTCTCCCAGGGAGGGCGTGTGGAGTGGTGGGAGAGGAGGGCCGGGGAGGTGAGGGCCGGGGTGGGGGGCCTTTCCTACCCCGCCAATCCGTACGACGTCTCGCGGTCCAGGATCTCCAGCGTCTTGTAATACATCGCGTCCGCCTCCTCCCGGCTGTTGCCGATGGCGGTCAGGCCGAGATTGCCGAACTCCGAGAGGGCTCCGATCAGGTGGACGAGGACGCCGGAGTCGGTCGCGTGGCTGTAGTGGAGGCGGTTTTCGGTGAGGATCTCGATCAGGTCGTCCGGCAGCAGGCCGCAGTAGGAGTCGGCGCGGAGGTTGTCGGTCGCGCGGTAGTACTTGGCGAGGCCGGAGGGCGAGTAGAAGAGGCCGGTGCTGGCGTCGAGGCCGCCGCCGGTCAGGAACTGGAGCGCGAGGTAGGGGTGGGTCGTGCCGCCCATCCGCAGGTTGATCTCGAGCGCGGCCATGTTCCAGTCCTCGGCAGGCTCGTTGCGCCAGAGCAGGAAGTCGATGCCGAAGCGGCTCACCACGCCGCGCGAGCCGAGGACGGCTCCGATCCGCAGGGCGGCCTCCTGGATGCGCATCCGGTATTCGTCGCGCGCCGGGAAGCTGCAGCCCAGAAAGACCTGATCGCTCGGGCCTCCCAGGATCTGGTCGTGGGTCGAGATCGGCAGCACCTCGCCCTGCGGGCTCACGCGGAGCTGGGCGCTCGGCGAAACCTTTTCGTGAGCCTCGATGAACTCCTCGACGATGCCGCCCATCCGGGTGTATTTCTCGAAGTAGGCCTCGAACGTCTCTTCGGGCACGGGGAGCTCGATCCGGTAGAGCGCCTCGCGCACGGCGGCCCGGCCGCCGATTTCGGGATAACGGAAGATGGCGTTGCCTTCCCCCGAAAAGCTGTCGTTCAGCTTGACCACGGCGCGGCGGATACCCGGCCGCCGGGCCGCCAGCTCGACCAGGGCCTCTTCGACCTCGGCCTTGTTCTTGAGGTCCTCGAAACCTTCCGGGAGGGGCACGCCCGCCTCGCGGAACACCTTGCGGCTTCCGGACTTGGTGCCGAGCTCGGCGAGATCGGGGTCGGCGCCGTTCAGGGGGATGCCCAGGAGGACCGAGAGCTTGCGCTCGAGCGGGGTCGAGTTGAAGACCGTGAGATAGGCGCGCTCGCGGTCCCGGATCGCCTCGCGGATGCGCTCGATCAGGCGCGGGCGGGCGAGGATCTTCTCGGTGAGCGGTCGCGGCGAGGCGTCGTACGCGCAGAGCATGGTGAGGCGCGCCCGCGCGTGGCTCGCGGGAATCCCGGCGAGGAGATGGAAGTAATAATCCAGGATCATCGGGTGGACCGGCTGCGAGGTCACGTAGACCACGCGCGCCCGGGGATTCCGGAGCCGCATCAGCAGGAAGAGCAGGCGCTCTTCGTAGAAGCTCACGCCGGCGAGCTTCTTGAGCTCGCTCTGGTCGAGGGTCATGGACGGCACGACGACCGAGGTGTGGGCCTTCTCGTCGCGCAGGTTCAGGGCCTCCCAGACCTCGAGGAGCCGGGGCTGGAGCGCGCGGAAGGCGGCGATCTCGGCCTCGAGGCTGAGATCCATGGGGAGCGGGGGCTTCGGAATCACGGCGTGTCTCCGAGCCCGGCCGTCCGGGCGGCGCAAAGGCGCCGTGAGGCCGGGCCGGGCAGAGTACAGGATTCCGGGAGGCCGGCCAAGCCCCCCAGCGGGCCTATGGGGAACCGGTGGTGGAGCAGGGGGTGTCGGCGGGAGATTTTGTCGGCTTCCCCGGCCGGCTCTGGGCGTCGACGAAACAGGCCACGTCCCAGGCTTCCTGGACCGTCAGCGCGCCGGCGTTGCCGTAGGGCATGTTGGCGTGGAGGAAGGCCGCGAGGTCTTGCAGGTTCGATCCCAGGCCGGCCTGGGCGTTGAACGAATCCGGCCCCCAGAGCGCGGGGCGGTAGTAGGTGTCGCTCAGGTAGCGCCCCTGCCCTTCCGCGCCGTGGCAGAAGGCACACTTCTGCTGGAAGATCGAGCCGCCCCTCTGGGCGCTGGCCTTCCCGGAGGGCGTCGCCGGCAGGGGAGGGAAGCCGTTCGGCGTGGGGCCGGTGTAGTGGGTGCGCTCCTTCCAGTCCGCCCACTGCGCGTCCAGCCAGTACAGGTAGGTGATGAGCGCCCGCATCGTGGGGTCTTCCTTGCAGGGCACCGAAGAGTCTCCGGTGCTCGTGCCGCAGATCGCGCTGCCGTTCTCGCTCCGCTCGAAGCACTGGTTGATCCGGGCATAAAGGTTTTCGAGCGTCCCGTACTTCTTGAACATGCCGACCCACCAGGCGGCCTGGGGATCGCGCCCGCCTCCCAGGTGACAGCTCGAGCAGTGGAGCTTCGACCCCACGTGGGCGGGCACCAGCTCGTACGTCTCGGTCGCGATCCGGTAGCCGGTCACGATGTCGTTCCAGTGGGCCCGAGCCCACTCCGAGTCGGGACGCACCGGCGGCGGGATGATGCGCTGGCCCCGCGGCACCCGTCCCGGCGGCGGATTCGTCGGGTCCAGGTCCGGGTTGGGATAGGCGTCGTTCAAGCTGAAGGTGAAATCGGCGGAGACCCACGCGTCCCGGCGGTTCGTTCCGGCCACGGCGTGGCAGCCCATGCAGCTCGAGTTCTCCTGGATGTACGTTTCAAGCGTCGTGTTCCCCAGCCGTTGGGGGCGCACCTCGAACACCGTGGCCGGCTGCCCCGCGGCTGCTCGATAGGGCCACTGGGTCGAGACGAGCTCGTAGCGGGAGAGCACCGAGCCCGCCCCGGCGAGCGCCTTTTCGAGGTCGCGGTTCAGTTGTGCGATGTTGTCCACCGCCTCCTCGGGCCGGCCGCAGTCGGGGTCTTGCGCGGGGATCGGGATTCTCCGGGTCGTCTGGTTCGGGAAGCCGGCGGGCGCCTGCCGGTTCGGAACGCAGCCCGGGCATGCGGGGTTGTTGAACGACGCGGGCGCGCCGTGGACGCTCGTGACGTTGTCCACCTGCTCGAACGTGGACCAGATCCACTGCGGCGAGCTGGGCGTCTTGGTCATGATGTGGAACCCCACGAGCCCCATCCGCTGCGGCCGGCAGTCCGTGGGAGCGCCGCCGGGGCCCTCCTCGCACAGGCACGCGTCCATCGATTGGAAGCGCTCCGCCGCGGCGCCGTCCACCTCTTTCCACGCGGCCTTGACGATCTGCGAGCCCGGGGGGAAGACGACGGCGTTCACGACGTTCTGCACGCGGCCGTCCCAGAGCCTGTTGCGGACGATGGACTCGAAGGCTGTCCGGTTCAGGAGGATCTCGTAGCGCACGCGGCGGCCGGCCTGATCGGTGAGCGTGCCCGGCCGCGTGCCGTCGGCGTACGTCGGCTGGACGACCGCATCGATTTCGTCGTCCACCTTCTCGTCGCGCATCAGAAACCTTTCCGTTCCCTGGCAGGACGCCGGAAGGGAGGAGGGCGCGTCCCAGGGCTCGGGCGGGATGGGCTGCCCGTCCTTCTGGCGGAAGACCTCGGTGATCTCCTTCCAGGTCTCCCACACCCGCGGCCCGGGCGCCGAGACCGGCTTCGCCGCATCGGGCTCCCCCCGCCGCCCGGCGAGCGCCGGCCAGTTCAAGGCGATGAACGTCTGCCAGGAGAAGAGGTCCGAAGCCCGCTGGCGGACATAGAGCGCGGGCTGCGCGAGGCCGCCCTCTACGTCCGCCGGGAGACCGCAACTGATCCGCGGGTTTTGGAGATCCGCCCCGCACACCCGGGGGAGCGGGACCTCCGGCCCGGTGCACGCGGGGCCGCCGCCCACGGGGAGCGGCAGGGAGAGCGCGCAGGCGGCGAGCAGGGCCGGGGGAACGAGCCGGAGCAACCCGCGGGGCGGACGGACGTGGAGCATGGCGACCTCTCTTCCCGATTCGATGAGCTGAGGCTATGCGTACCACGCCGCCCGGGCCGGAGGCAATCCCCCAGACCGGAGCGTCTCGTGATACAACGGATGGAGGATGGAAGGCCATCCATTCCCTGTGAAAAGGAGGAGCTCCATGTCCGTCGCAAAAATCATCGAGATCAGCGCCGAATCTACCAAAGGCTTCGAGGACGCGATTCAGGAGGGCATCCGCCGGGCCGGCGAGACCGTCAAGAACATCAGGAGCGCCTGGGTCGGAGACCAGCAGGTGGAGGTGAAGGACGGCAAAGTCGTCACCTACCGGGTCCACCTGAAGGTCACCTTCGTGCTCGAATAGCAGCCCGGCTCTCCCCCGTCCCCTTCGCTCGAACTGGCAGGGGACGGGGCCGGAGCTCTCGCGGCGCCGTGGTTCCGGAATCCGGCGCCATAATCCCTGGATGCGGTAACATCCCTCCGTTCCATGGAGGGAAAGACTCGTGTTACCATATCTGCGGGACATCCGGGAGGGGCTGTCATGGCCATTCGAGATACCACCCGACGCAAGCTCACCTACGACGACTACGTCCTCATCCCCGAAGACGGGCTTCGCCACGAGATCCTCGGTGGGGAGCATTACGTGACGCCGGCTCCCACGCCGCGGCACCAGGCGGTCGCCGGGATCCTGTATCTGACCCTGGGTTCCTTCGTTCGTGAGCATCGGCTCGGGCGTCTCTTCTTCGCCCCCTTGGACGTGCTCTTCTCAGAGCACGACATCGCCCAGCCCGACCTCGTCTTCATCTCGAACGAGCGCGCTTCCATTCTGGGCGAGAAGAACGTCCAGGGCGCGCCGGACCTCGTCGTCGAGGTGCTGTCCGACTCGACCCGCCGGACGGACGAGATCGTGAAGCGCGGCATCTACGAGCGCGCCGGAGCCCTCGAATACTGGCTCATCGATCCGAAGCGGCAGGCCGTGCAGGTCTTCCGCCGTTCCGGCGCGGGATTCGGGTTCCCGCGCACGCTCTCCGCCGAGGCTGGGGACGTCCTGACGTCGGGCCTGTTTCCGGGGTTCAAGCTGCCGGTGGGCGAGATCTTCGAATAGCCGCCCTTCGAGCGCCTTCAAACCTGAGAGGTGGCCTCTTCGCTCACGCTGAGGCGTACGGCACGAGGTCCCTGAGGACCTGATTCGACATCCATCTCGACCGTGATTCCCTGCCGAAGCTTCGCGAACGTCGCCCGGTCGATAAAGCCTTCTCGTGCATAGATGTCGGGTCCCCCGTCGTCAGGAGCGATGAAGGCGAAGCGGTAACCCCGAGCGTGATTGAGGACGCGCTGCACCACACCCCGCTTTAGAACAGCCTTTCGAACGGTTGACGCTTCCGCAAGGGAGCTTTCGAGGCGAAGGAGCTTTCCTTCTCTCGGTGCGATGGAGAGAGCCTGTTGGCAGCGTTCCCGCGCCTCGTCTCTGCGTCCCAGCTTCAACAGGACCTCAATCAGCGTCGGCGTTACTATCGTTAGACCCCGCCGATTCCGCAAGCGCGCGTCGATCTCGAATCCCTTTCCGAGCTCCAGCGCCGCTTCTTCGAGCCGTTTCTGGGAAGCCAAAAACTTGCCCAGGTTGGTATAGACCATCGAAAGGTGACGATCGTCATGCAACGCCTTACCAATAGAGAGGCTCCGTTGGAAGGAGTCGAGAGCCTCGGCGGAACGCCCAAGCCGCTGCAGGGTACCACCAACGCTATTGAGGATCATGGCGAGGCCCCGTTGATCATTAAGTTCTTCGGAGATGGCACGGCCTTTTTGAAAAGCGCCGAGAGCGTCGTCGAACCGTCCGAGCCTATGTAAGACGCTGCCGATGCTGTTGAGGACCATGGAGAGGCTGCGTTGATCGTTTAG
>DATHUD010000368.1:0-3797 GCA_035462575.1 Thermoanaerobaculia bacterium
AATACACGCACGAAGTGGGAGACCCGCGACGTGCAGCGGTTCGAGCTTGACATGGAAGGATCCGGCGGGACCTACCGTTATGCCCTCGAGGTCCAGCATCCACAGGGTTCCCATGAACAGCCCCAGATCCGCTCGGAAGCCGTCAGTCTGGACGGTGAGCCCCTGTACCGGTTCTCGGATGGAGAGGTCCACCTCTACTACGACGATCATTCGGCAAGCCCTGTATTCCCCTTCCGTGCGGATCAGTCGTTCCTGACGAACCTTGAGGCAGGCCGAGCCAATCGCCTGGGGCGACTGGTGGAATTCAAAGAGCTCATCGGAGGACTCTGGATTCTCCAGCCGAATCCTTTTGCAATGGAGCTCGCTTCAACTCAAGATGTCCCTTTCCTGGCGCGCAACGGTGTCAATTTCGCAGCTTTTTTCGATTACTTGAACGATGAACGGCCGAATGTAAGGACGAGATTGGAAGAGTGCCTCCAAGAAGCGATCCCTGGCTTCCGTCATTTTCTATTCAAGCGGAGCGGAGATACGAAGATCTTGCTGGCGGCCTTCGGTGAGGGCCAGTACAAGGGCGAGCTCACTTTGTTCGAGCTTTCTGAAGGCCAACGTGTCCTGGCCATGCTCTATGCCGCCGTCCTTGGCCACGTTCGCAGCGGGTCCCTGCTCTGTTTTGACGAGCCGGACAATTTTGTCTCCCTGCCGGAGATCCAGCCGTGGCTTCAGACGCTCCGCGACACTGTCGAGGAACACGGCGGCCAGGCGCTGATCATCTCGCATCATCCCGAAGTGATGGACTACCTTGGGAGTGATGCGATCTGGCGATTCGAGCGGCCTTCCGGCCCTGTGATCGCACGACCCTACGAAGCCAACGGGGCTGCCGATCTCAAGCTCTCAGCGGTTGGAGCGTTTTTCAAAATCTTGACGATCGGCGCTGTCCCGGCACGCTTCAAAACTCCAACGTCACGCTCAAAGACGGCGTGATCCCGAGCCAGGAGTCGAGCTCACGGAGGACGTCCACGCTGCCGTCCGGTCGGGCTTCGAAGGAGACCTCGTCGACGCAGCAGACGTTTTCCCGGTCCGTGAGGTTGACGACCTCCAGGTCCAGCCGCAGCCGGCTGCCGCGCAGGGGGAACACGCGGCTCGCCTTGGCGTCCAGGCGCGCGTAGTCCGGGAACCGGCCGGAATTCCGGGGCCCGAGGACCCGGGTGATTTCGGTCGATCCGTCCGGACGGGTCGTCAACTGCGCCGTGACCGGGGTCGTCGGCCAGCCCGTGTGCGCCGTGCCGGAGAGAGAGAACGACCAGCGCTCGTTGAGGCGGTACCCCGTGAGCCACTTCACGGCGTGCGTCTGGTCCCAGCTCCGCGGCACGTCTTTTCCATCGATCCCATCCGTCGCGGACGACCACGCGTAGCTCGCCCATCCGTGGACCCGCCTGTCCGGATCGCTCCGCAGGAGGACCTCCGCTCCGTGCAGGCGGGCCCGCTCCGGCTGGAAGAGCACGCGGTCCGGCTCGGTCTCCGGGAACAGCTCGATCGGATTGAAAAGATTTTCGGAGCGGGGGTGCAGGCGGGAGAGCCTGCGGTAGTACGCGTCGAGCCGCAGGCGCAGTCTCCCCGGGAGCTCCTGCTGGTACGAGAGCTCGGCCTGCCGCGACAGCTCGGGCGGAGAGAAGGCGGTCTCCCCGTCCTCGATGCGCAACTCGTGGATTCTCTGCGACTGGTAGAGCTCGCCGAGGCCGAGCCGGACCTCCGAGCGGTCCCGGGGGTACCAGACCACGTTCAGGCGCGGGCTCCACTGGTGGTCGTTGGTGTGGCTTTGACGATCCCAGCGGACGCCCACCTCGGCCGCGAAATCCGCGGAGAGGCGGGCGCGATGCGCGAGGTAGAGCCCGCCCGATGTCCCGGCGGGGTCGAGTTGGGAAGACGTCGTGGAACGCGCGTACCGGTACTCCGCCTTCAGCCGGCGGACGTCGAGCCCGGCCCTCAGCAGTTGGGAGCCCGAGATCTCCCAGGTCCAATCCTGCTTGAGGCCCAGGAGGTCGACGGTCCGCTCGTCGGACACGGTGACGATCTCGTCCTCGGGCTCCGAGATCCCCTCCCGGTTGCGGTCGAGCCGCCCCACGGAGAGCACGGTTTCGGAGTACATCCCGGGGGACCAGGACCGCAAGGCCCGCAGCCAGAGATAGCTGCTCCGGCTGTGGTAATCCACGCTCTCGTTTTCGTCCTTCTCGCTGAGCTCCAGGCGATCGTCGGCCACGAGGCCCTGCACCGACACGGATGTGCGGGGAGAGACATGAAAGGAAGCTTTGACGTAGGCGTCCCCGAAGCGGGGATCGAGCCCGTCCTCTCCCAGCTCCATCGTTTCCTGCAACGCTTCGGGGTACCACGTGCGCGCGGAGATCAGGAAGGAGCCGCCCGCCGTGGGAGCGCCGTACGCGAAACGGCTGTTCAGGCTCCCGACCTCGATCCACGTGCGGTAGGGGTTCTCGGGGACCCAGGTCGACATCGTCACGAAGCCGCCGTGGCGGTCGCCGAAGTCGGCCGTCAGGCCGCCGCCGTAGACGTCGATGCGGTCGACAATCCCGCTGTCGACGAAGCTGAACGGGCTCTGAAAGCTGTGCAGATGGAACGGCTCGTAGAGCTCGAGACCGTCGAAGACAATGGAAACGTCCCGCGGTTGGCTGCCGCGGATGGAAAACGCGGCTGAATGATCGGGAGCGGTGACGCCGGGCAGCGATTCGATCACGCGGCTCACGTCGGAGCCGATCGACGGCACGAGCAGGACGTCCTCGTTGCCGACGGTCCGGGGAGCCGCCGGGTCCTGCCGCACGATCGAGAGCTTGCCGGGCGTGACGACGATCTCCTCGACGAAGACCGGGTAGCTCGGCCGCGGCTCCGTGGGCGTCTGCGAAGAGGAGCGGTCCTGCGGAGATCGAACGATCAGGATCGAGCCCGCCGGACCGTCCCGAGCGGTGAGGCCCAGAGGCGGGAGGATCTCGTCCAGAAGGGAGCGAGGGCGCGTGGACGCGGGCTCGACCGTGACCACGAGATCGCCGGTCACCACGGCCGAGCTGAAGATGAGGTTCAAGCCCCGCGCCCGCAGGTCCTGGAGCACCGAGGCGAGCCGACGTCCGCGAAAAGCGGGGCTCTCTTCAGCGGACGCGCTCGACACGAGCCCGAGAATCAGCACGGCGGCGAGGGACAGCAAGCGCGAGGGCATGCATGGCAATTCTGCGCCTACACCGCCGACCTGTCCACGATCAGCCGGCCGTCCTCGATGCGGTGGACGAGGCCGCACGTCGGCAGCACGGCCTCGAGCGCCTGCTCGGGAGTCATTCCGGAGACGTCGCCCTGGAGCCGGGTCTCCGCCGCGATCCGGGCCGCCTCTTCGCTCGCAAACTCGAGGGTCCAGCCCCCCTCCCGTGCGATCCGGTCGAGAAAGGCCCGCGCGGTGAGGCCTTCGAGATCGGGCCTCGGCGTGACGCCGTCGATCCATTCCCACGCCGGGCCGGAACGCGGGATCTCCCGCGTCGCCACCGATCCCCGCCCGTCGGTTTCGAGCTCGGTCAGAGCGCCGACCGTGTGGAGGCCGTCGGCGGTCTGAAGAGCCACGGAGCCCTCGCGCACGCGGATGCGGAGGGAACCGGCTCCCAGCCGCACCTCGTATTGCGTGCCGGTCTCCCGCACCTCGCCCAGCGGCGTTTCGAGGCGGAGCGGCTCGGAGGCGCGGCCGCCTGAGTCCACGTACACGGCGCCGCGGTCGAGCGCCAGAGCCGCGCGGCCGAGGATCCGGATCT
>DATHUD010000369.1:0-3648 GCA_035462575.1 Thermoanaerobaculia bacterium
CCTGCAATCTCAAGGTTTTAGGAAGCCGCGTATTTCTTCCTTGCTGAAACCCGCCTCGCGCAGCACCTCCTCCGTGTGCTCGCCGAGGGCCGGGGGAGGGAGGCCCGGCGCGGCGCGCTCGCCGTCAAAGAGGAAGGGGGCTGCGACGGTGGAGAGGCTGCCGTAGGCTCCAGGCGGGAGAGGGACGATCTGGCCGCGCGCGCGGGCCTTCTCGACCGCCTCTCCCACAGAGGCGGGCGGTCCGGCGGGGACGCGCGCGGCGCGCATCGCGCGGTCCCAATGGGCGACCGGGCGTTTCGCGAAGATCTCCGCGAGGAGGAGGTCGAGCTCGCCACGGTTTTTGACGCGCGCCCCGCTGGTCGAAAAGCGGGGGTCGTCCGCGAGGTCCGGCTGTTCGAGGGCGGCGCAGAAGCGGCGCCAGAGATCCTCGCTGCCGACGCCGACGACGAACCAGCCGTCCGCCGCGTGGAACGCCTGGTAGGGGGCGAGGTTGGGGTGGGCCGAGCCGAGGCGGGCGGGCTGGCCGCCGGTTGCGAGCCACGACTGGGCCGCGTAGGAGAGGAAGGCGGTGCCGGCGTCGATCATGGAGACCTCGACGCGTTGGCCGCGACCGGTCGCATCGCGGGCGCGGAGCGCGGCGAGGACGCCGGAGAGGCCGTAGAGGGCGGCCAGGAAGTCGATGATGGCGACCCCCACGCGCACCGGCTCGCCTTCGGGGAAGCCGGTGAGAGACATGAGCCCGGACTCGGCCTGGAGCACGACGTCGTAGGCCGGGCGGTCCGCCTCGGGGCCGGCGGTGCCGTAGCTCGTGACCGTGGCCTGGACGAGGCGCGGGTGGCGCCGGGTGAAGCGGGAGCTCCGGAACCCCAGGCTCCGCCACTCCCCGGGAAGGAAATTCTCGACCAGGATGTCGGCCGTCCCCAGCAGCCGGTCGAAGGCCCGCCGCCCGGCAGGGATCTTGAAATCGAGAACGATGGAGCGCTTGTTCCGGTTCGCGGAGACGAAGTAGGCGCTCACCTGGCATTCCGGGGGCCCCACGACGGGGGGACCCCAGGCACGGGTCTGGTCGCCGCTCCCCGGCTTTTCCACCTTGATGACATCGGCCCCCAGATCGCCCAGGAGCATGGCGAGATAGGGGCCGGCGAGGACGCGGGAGGCATCGATCACGCGGACACCGGACAGAGGACCTTTTTTCCGTTTTAGAGTCATGATAGGGGTCTTCTTAGGCGGGCGCATCCTAGCAGGATGCGGTTGGGGTATCCTTCCCGGGCCGACTCTTTATCTTGTCCGTAGAAAAACGTGCCCGCCGGGAGCACCCTGGTCGCCTGACGGCACTCTTATGTTCAGAGGCCCTTACTCACGAAGTCGCTAAGTTTGCAATGAGACCCCCTCACGGCCATGGAGGCCGGTGTCTGGAGGTTACTGGAGAGGATGAACTCATGTCTCGACAGCTCCGCTCGATCGCCCTCACCCTCGCTCTTGTCCTATCAGCGGCCGGCGTAGCCAACGCCTGGCCTGCGGCCGGAGCCCGGGCAGCACAAGCCGTCTCTGGAGAAAGCTTCTTCACCTCGGTCTGGAGCCGGTTGGTGTCGCTATTCGCCCGTCCCGAAGCTCCCGCTCCCCAGGGAGACCCGGGAACGATCTCGCAGAAGGCGGGGTGCGGCATGGATCCTAATGGCCAGCCCTTGCCAAATTGCAGCCAATAATCTCCGAGGTCCCTCCAGTTTTTGAAAAGCGCCGGCCGGTTCCGGCGCTTTTTTTGCTGGAGAGAGTTATCATAGAAGGAGATTTTGGCTCCGGGAGGGGCTGCTCCCATGAAGATTCATCCTCACGATGTGCTGCTGCAGGAGCTTGCCGCGGGTCTGGCAGGCGAGGCTCGAACACTGAAGCACCTGACCGGGTGCGCGGCCTGCCGGGAGAGGATCCGGTTCCTCCTGGCCCATGGGACGGGCTTACCGGGGAAGACCTCCAAGGCGGTCTTCCCCGGGTCACGGTGGCCAGCACCGGACTACGGTGCAGTCTTCGACCGCGCCGAGGAGGTGCTGCGGGTGAGGCACGCGGCTCTCGAGAAGGAGCGGGCCGAGGCCGTAAGGCTTCTTGCCGAGCTTCTCGGGCGGACTCCCGAGAAGAGGGAGATGCTGCTGCGCAACCACCGCCGATTCCAGACCTGGGGTCTCCTGGAGCTGCTTGCCGAACGGAGCCACGAAGTGAGGCTCCACGCACCGGCTCAGGGAGAGGAGTTGGGACACCTCGCCCTTGTCCTCGCCGATTCGCTGGACACGGTCTATTACGGGGCCGAGCGGATCGAGGACCTCCGCGCACGGGTATGGGGCCAGATCGCGAACCACCGTCGAGCCATATCCGATTTCCTGGGGGCGGAGGAGGCCTTTTCCAAGGCTTTCACCCATCTCCAGAACGGGACGGCGGATGTCATGGAGCGCGCGGTCCTCTTAGACCTCCGAGCCTCCCTCTTTCGCGATCAGCGGCGTTTCGCGGAGGCTGAGCGGCTGCTCGAGCGGGCGCGGCGGATCTTCCTGCAGATCGGGGAGAAGCAGCGGGCCGGCCGGAGCTTGGTGAACCTGTCGACCGTCTACGAGCATGCCGTCGCGCCGGAGCGGGCGATTCAGGCGCTGTCCGAGGCCTTGAAGCTGATCGATCCCGAGCGCGATCCGCGGCTCTTCCTGGCCGCGCGGCACAACCTGATCACCAACCTGGCCGAGGCGGGCCGGTTCATGGAGGCGCACGGCCTCTTCATCCAGTCCCGTCCTCTCTACGCCCGCTTCAGCGACGGCTGGACCCAGAACCGGCGCCGCTGGATCGAGGGGCGGATCGCGCGGGGGCTCGGCCAGTCCGCGGAGGCGGCGTCGCTCCTCCGCGCGGCTCGGGACGGGTTCGTCGTCGAGGGGGTTGCCTACGACACGGCCCTCGTCTCCCTGGACCTGGCCCTGATCTACGCCGAGCAGGGGCAGACGGCGGAGCTCCGGCGGATCGCGGAGGAGATGATCCCGGTCTTCTCGTCCCGGCAGATCCACCGCGAGGCCCTGGCCGCCCTATCCCTCTGGGCCGGAGCCGTCCGGGAGGAGCAGGCGAGCCGGGATCTGGTCGTCCGCGTGGCGTCTTACCTGAAGCGCGCCAGGCACAACCCGGAGCTGCGTTTCGAAGAGCCGGTCACCGCCGAAGCTTGACCGAGCGGGAAAGGTCGGCGACCGCCGCCCGCAGATCCCCGTTCTGGGCTGAGAGCACCCGCTCAAAGCTTTCGAGGTCCGTCCGGTAGATCCGCTGAGCGATCACGGTGGCGTTGTTCATCTCCCTTTTTCCGAGCTTTTCCGGCGAGTAGACCTCGAGCCGCAGGCCCGAGAGGGTCCTTCGGGCGCGGTTGAAGATCTCCTGCCGGCGGGCTTCGAGCTCCGGTCCGGAGAGGTTGGAGGCGTAGAGTGCTTCGAGATTTCGGGCGAGGGAGGCGTAGAAGGCGCCGAGGCGCTTCTCGTCCCGAAAGGTGGCGGCGGCGAGGCGGGAGGCCTCGCGGTCTCCCCGGCTCGCGAAGAAGGCTTCGGCTCCTTTCAAGCCGACGAAATTGGCGAAGCTCTCGTTGTATTCAGCCTCTCCCGGCACCCAGAAGGTGTTGTGGGCGATCTCGTGGATCACCGT
>DATHUD010000370.1:0-4094 GCA_035462575.1 Thermoanaerobaculia bacterium
CGCACACGCTGTTCGACGAGGGGCTGGTGCGTCTCGGGATTCTCGAGGAGCACGTGAACGGCGTCGAAGCGGTGCGCGAGGCCGCCCTCCCGTTCGCGCCCGAGCGCGTCGCGGCCCGCTGCGGCATCGCGGCGGAGACGATCCGGGAGCTGGCCCGCACCCTGGCCGCCACCGGGAGGGCCGCCGTGTACGGGCGGCTGGGGACCTGCACGCAGCGCTTCGGCTCGCTCAGCAGTTGGCTGGTGGACGTGCTCAACGCTCTCACGGGCCATCTGGACGTGCCCGGAGGCGCGATGTTCCCCAAGGCCGCCGCCTTCGCCGCCAATACGATGGGGTCTCCCGGCATGGGAAAGGGCGTGGCGACCGGGCGCCGCCGGAGCCGCGTCTCGAACGCGCCGGAGGTGTACGGCGAGCTGCCCATGACCTGCCTGGCGGAGGAGATCGAAACCCCGGGCGAGGGCCAGGTCCGGGCGCTGCTCACGGTCGCCGGCAACCCGGTGCTGTCGGCCCCCAACGGTCCTCGGCTGGCCGCGGCGCTCGAGACGCTGGAATTCATGGTCAGCGTGGACGTCTACGTCAACGAGACCACGCGCCACGCCGACGTGATCCTGCCGGGGCTGTTGCCGTTCGAGGAGTCGCACTATGACGTGGCGTTCCCCCAACTGTCCTACCGCAACCACGCCCGCTACAGCTCGCCGGTGCTCGCGCCGCCGCCGGGCCGGCCCGCGGAGTGGGAGATCCTGCTGCGGCTGGCGGCGGTCGCCGAAGGGAAGGGTGCCGGAGCCGACGTAGAGATCCTGGATGACGAGATGGTGGCCGAGGACCTCCGCCGCCGGACCGGCGCCCAGGCCGCCTATGCCCAGGCAGATACCCTGTTGCAGGCCGTGGCACAGTGGCGCGGCCCCGAGCGGCTGCTCGATCTCGCGTTGCGCGGCGGTCCGTACGGCGACCAGTTCGGACGTCGCCCGGACGGCCTGACGCTGGCGAAGGTCAAGGCCGCGCCTCACGGCATCGACCTCGGCCCGCTTTCGCCCCGCGTGCCGGAAGTCCTGCGCACCCCCTCGGGAAAGATCGAGCTCGCGCCCGCCCTGTTTCTCGACGATCTGAAGCACGCCGAGGCGGATCTCGCGGCGCCCGCGCCCGACCTGGTGGTGATCGGACGCCGCGACCTGCGCTCGAACAACAGTTGGATGCACAATCTACCGGTCCTGGCCAAGGGTCCGCGACGGTGTACGGCGCTGGTTCATCCCGCCGACGCCGCCCGCTGCGGGGTGACCGATGCCGGTCCCGCGCGCCTGATCGGCGCCGGCGGACATGCGGTCACGGTAGAGGTGAAGGTCAGCGACGAGGTCATGCCGGGCGTGATCTCCCTGCCGCACGGCTGGGGCCACGACCTCCCCGGGATCCACCTGGAGGTCGCCACCCGGCGGCCGGGCGCCAACCTCAACGCGCTGCTCGACGAGAACCTGCGCGATCCGCTCTCCGGCAACGCCGTCCTGAGCGGCGTGCCGGTGCGCCTGGAGCCGGAAAACGCCTGATCAGGAACGCATGTAGGTATCCCCCGGCAGAGCCGGGCGGCGCATCCTTGGACCGTGTATCTACTACCTCGGAGTTGGCCTTGAAGGTCAGTCGGAAAAGTTCTTGTCGCGGCCGGGGGGTGATGACTGAATGTCAACGAATGGTGAAGCTATGGAGGTAGTCTAAAGAGAACCGAAGCTGTTCTGAAGCTGTTCGGCTGGCACCTCTGCCCCCCGCAGCCCCGCACCTCTGCCCCAGGCAATGCGATACACTCTCAACGCGTCTCTCGAAAGAACGAGGAGGGGCATGTGCCACGACCGGTGGTCTTCATCAGCTACAGCCACGATTCAGCCGAGCACCGAAAGAACGTCCTGGAACTCTCCGAGAGGCTGCGTCAGGACGGCTTGGAGGCCCGGCTCGACCAGTACATCAATGGCACGCCCGAGCAGGGCTGGCCGCGCTGGATGCTCGACCAACTCGATGAGGCGGGCTTCGTCCTAGTGGTGTGCACCGAAACCTACTACCGCCGGTTCCGGGGGCACGAAGAGCCAGGTCGGGGCAAGGGGGCCGACTGGGAAGGGGCGATGATCACCCAGGAAATCTACGAGGCCAAGAGCCGGACGGTGAAGTTCGTACCAGTGATCCTCGCGACCAACCAAGAGCCCTTCATTCCCGAACCCCTCCGCAAGAACACCCACTACGAGCTGACATCAGAAGAGCGCTACCAAGACCTGTATCTTTTTCTGCTCGGCAAGGCAGGGGTCGAACCCCGCTCCTTGGGTGAAATCAGACCGGTCTCGAAGCGGGTTTCACAGCCACTGACCTTTGGTCGCACCGCTGAACCCCCTCCTCCACCCCCCTCTACCCGGCCAACCATGATTGGCGTCCCCCACCGGAACCCATTCTTTACCGGCCGCGAGCCTCTTCTCTGGCGCCTTCATCAGCAGCTCCAGGCACAAGAGGTCTCCTCGCTTGCTCACGCGGTAATTCATGGGCTCGGTGGAATTGGTAAAACCCAGACCGCAATCGAGTATGCGCATCGGTTTGGGGCGCACTATCGCTTCGTCTTCTGGGTGTTGGCTGATCAAGAGTCATCGATCCAGGCGGCCTATCTGGCCATCGCTCGCGAGCTAGGTCTAGCGGGTCCGCAGGCCGACCCACAAATGGCCGTCCAGGCGGTAATGGCATGGCTCTCCCGAGAGCATGGGTGGCTGTTAATATTCGACAACGCGAACGATCCAGCCTTGGTAAGAGCCTACCTTCCTTCCTCGCGGGCAAGTGGCAAGGTCCTACTGACCTCGAGAGCCAAATCTTTTGTCAGCGTCGGCATCCGAGAACCCACTTGGGCTGAACCCCTTGGATCAGAGGAAGCCGTGCAGTTCCTGACCGGGAGGACGGGTAACGCGGATGTCAAGGGCGCCGCCGAGCTGGCTGCCGAACTCGGCTATCTGCCTCTCGCGCTCGAACAGGCGGCGGCCTACATCGAGACGGTGGGAGGTAGCTTTTCCGAATACCTCGCCAGGTACCGCCGTCAGGGTGTTGTACTGTTGACAAAAGGCAGGCCAAGCACTAATTACCCGAATACCGTTGCGACGACTTGGTCGTTGAGCGTCGACGCTGTGCGTGCGGCCTCGCCCGCCTCCGCCGAACTGCTGACCGCCGTTGCGTTTCTCGTTCCCGACTCGATTCCTATCGAAATCTTCACTCGGGGCGGCACAGAGCTTGGCGGCCTTCTGGCTAGCTGTCTGAGCGGCGCAGTCGAGGAACCACTCATTTTCTGGGAGCTGCTGGAGCCACTGGAGCGTTACTCACTCACTGAGCGTTTGCCTGATAATGCCTTCAAAGTGCACCGCTTGGCACAACATGTGATCAATCATTCGTTAGACGATGAGAGCCGGCGAGGTTGGGCGGCGCGGGTGATCCGTGCCTTGAGTACGGCATATCCGGCGGTCGAACCCAAGACGTGGAGTCTCTGTGAGAGATTGCAGCCTCACGCAATCCGAGCCGCAGATCTCGTGACCGATTTTATGATCTTCGAGGCCTCATCCGGTCGACTATTGGCTCAAGCCGGGTACTACGCCCATAGTCGAGGTGATCTCGCCCGTGCGAGAAGGCTCGAAGAGAAAACCCTAGAGATACAAGAGCACGTGCTCGGCGCTGAACATCCCGACACCCTGACGTCAAGAAACAACTTAGCAGAAACTCTCCGTGCACTCGGCGATCTCACCGGAGCGCGGGGAATTCAAGAGCAAACTCTAGAGATACAAGAGCGCGTGCTCGGGCCGGAACATCCTGACACCCTGACGTCAAGAAACAACCTCGCAGAAACTCTAGGCGCTCTCGGTGATTTCCTCGCTGCAAGGCAGATCCAAGAGCATACTCTCGAGGTGCAAGAGCGCGTGCTAGGTGCCGATCATCCTGATACCTTAGCATCCAGGAACAACCTGGCCGGGTTTCTCAGCGATCTCGGTGATCTTGCCGGTGCAGAGAAGCTCCTAGAGCAGAACTTGGATCTCAGAGAACGCATACTAGGGAGCGAGCACCCTGACACCTTGGTGTCAAGGAATAATTTAGCC
>DATHUD010000371.1:0-1940 GCA_035462575.1 Thermoanaerobaculia bacterium
TCGTCGCCCGCTTCGCGGCTTTGCCCTTGAGCCTGCCAGCTCGCGTCTGAGGGCACTGGGTATGGGGTGAAGGCGGAAGAGTGCGGAAAAGCACTTGAGCGTCGGGGTAATCCGGTCAGAAACGGCACCTCGGTCACGAAATATCTCGGGAGTCTACACCAGTCTGCTACGAGCAGAACGACGCGGGCTGAAGCAGGGAAGGTTCCAGGGGGCCAGCGAGTCACCAAAGTGGAGGCCGAGACCGTGATCGGCCTCGGCCTCGCAGTGGTTACAGGCACTCGTTAATGCTAGAAGGAAAGCCGCCGCCCTCAGGATAGGGACAACCCGGATAGTCCGCGTCGCAGCTGTTCAGGCACTGGGCCAGCGGATTGCATTCGGCCGCATCGAGATCGCACCGATGGTAGAAGCGGCAGGAGCAGTAGCAGAAGGCGAGGCCATCGCAGCTCGGCCCGAGGGTCCCGCCACCTCCACCGTTGCAGTCGGGCCAGTCCGGATTTGGAATGGGTGGGCTGCCGTAGGGCCCGGGCAGGAAGGCGCTGCAGGTTCGGATGACCGGGACAATCGGCGGAACGTCGAGCTCCGGCAATCCCGGAGCGGGCACGACGGCTGCCGGGCACGCGGGAGGCGACACCGACGGAGCGACCGAGTCTATCTGGGCCGCTGCGGGTAGGGCGAGGAGAAGGAGGGCTGCGATAAGCAACAAACGGTCTGATTTCATCGTTTCTCCTTGATTCGGAAGTTAGCGCGGAAGTATACAACAGCACACTGATGGCGAGAAGAACGCGCCCGGGGGGGAAGGGTGGGGGGGGAAGGGTGCCAGCCGAGTCGCCCCGCCCGGAGTCGGAGTCGCCCGCCCGCCTGGGAGTCGCCTGGGGGTGCCACGCGTGCCCTGCCCCGACTTTCCCCTGCCCCTGGCTGTCCATCGAGTTTCTTGAAAGAGCAAAAAGGCAAGGACCAGCCACTTTCATTCTCCACAGTCCTCGATCCCGACAACGGAGAAAAAAGTCTGAGCGATGCCGGCGCTGTTTTCCGTCTGTTCTGGCATGGCCAGAAAAATACGCATCGTCCCCGAGGGCGGGGGTCTCTTCGAGATCACCTGCCGCACCATCCACGGACGCCTCCTGTTCCGGCCCGGAACGGAGCTCAACGACATCTTCGTCGGCGTCCTCGCTCGAGCCTAACGGCTCTATGGTGTCTCCATCTTCGCCGTCGTCTGCCTCTCCAACCATCTTCACTGCCTGGCGTGGGTGGACGACGCCCTCCAACTCGCCCGCTTCATGGGCTACGTCAACTCCAACTTCGGCCGCGAGGTCGCCCGCCTCAGGAAGTGGCCCGACAAGGTCTTCTCCCGCCCCTACCAGGCGATCCTCGTCAGCAACGAGGAGGGGGCCCAGGTGGGGCGCCTCAAGTACCTCCTGAGCCACGGGGCCAAAGAAGATCTGGTGATCCGACCGGCGGACTGGCCCGGAGTGCACTGTGTTGAGGCGTTGACTCTGGGAATCCCCCTGACCGGGTACTGGTTCGATCGCACCCAGGAGTTTGCCGCCCGCCGCCGGGGGGAGTCCTACGATCGGCTCGCCTATGCCACAGAGGAGACGCTTGTCTTCGATCCTCTCCCCTGCTGGAGCCATCTGTCACCGGAGCAGTACCGGCAGAGGGTCCTCTCCCTGGTCCAGCAGATCGAAGAGGAGACGACCCTGCGCAGGAGTCGCACCGGAGCCCGCCCGCTAGGCCGGGATGCCGTGTTGGCCCAGGACCCGCACCAGCGCCCCGCAAAGATCAAAAAGTCGCCGACGAACCCAAGTAGGGTGCCATCCGATTGGTTGACAGCCACATCTAAAAAGCTGCGCCAAGGACGACTTCGGACCTCCTTGAGCGTCAGATCTCGGCGTCGGGACCCGCTGAAGCGCGTGGAACTACCTGAGATGGGAGCCGATCCC
>DATHUD010000372.1:0-6498 GCA_035462575.1 Thermoanaerobaculia bacterium
AGCCCTGGGCTGTTTTCATGGGCTGTCTATTGCCTTCAGGCTATGCCCATCCTCCGCCTTTACCCTATACTCAAGCGTCGATAAAGCAGCAATCCCCATCGGAGGGTCAACCGCGATGTCCAGGCAGAGCGTTGTCCGTGGTCTGGTGTTGGTGTCGGCGTTGAGTCTCGCCGCGTGCGGGGGTCCGCCCCAGGAGGAGATCCAGGCGGCGGAGTCCGCGGTGTCGGAAGCCAGGGCGGCCGGGGCGGACCGCTACGCCTCCGAGGCGTACGGCAAGGCCGAGGAGACCCTGGCGCAGGCGAACGCCGAGGTGGAGGTCCAGAAGGGCAAGTTCGTGCTGATGAGGAGCTACGGCCGCTCCAAGCAACTTTTGCGGCAGGCCGCGGCCGACGCCGGGACGGCGAAGACCGAGGCCGCGGCCGGCCGGGTGCAGGCCCGGGGCGAGGCGGAGGCCACGATCGCCTCGGCCCGCACTGCGCTGGACGCCGCGATCGCCGCCGTGGCGAGCGCTCCGGCAGGCAAGGACAGCCGGGGCGACCTGCAGATCATGAAGGGGGATCTCGAAGCCTTGAAGGGGATCCTCTCCCAGGCGGAGGCCGCCCAGGGCTCGGAGGACTACGCGACCGCGCTCGAGCGGGCCGGGAAGGTCCGCCAGGAGTCGGAGGCCATCTCGGCGGACGTGGCGAGCGCCCTCCGGAAGACACAGCGGAGCTGAGCCGGAGACCGCGTGCGCAAGGCTCTGACCGCGGTCCCCATTCTGGCCCTGTTCCTTTTCGGCGCCGCCGGCAACGCCCGCGCGGAGCTGCCCGCGCGCTACCGCGACCCCGCGGTTCTCCGCCTCTGGCAGGGGTGGGTGGACGACGCGGTCGCGGAGAGCCGGCGGACGGGCAGGCCCGTCGTGATCGTCGACAAGCTCGGGCGGCGCACTCTCCTCGTGACCGGCGGCAAGGTGGTCGACCGCTACGAGGTGGAGATGGGAGGAAACGCCCTCGCCGACAAGCTCTACGAGGGGGACGAGGCGACCCCCGAGGGGCTCTACCGGGTCTCCGAGAAGCGTGGCCGGGGGCAGACGCTCTTCTACCGGGCCCTGATGGTCAATTACCCCACGCAGGAGGACCGGCGGGAGCACGCGGAGGCCCTGCGCCAGGGGCTCGTGCCCCGCGGGCGCGGACCCGGGGGGCTGATCGAGATCCACGGCACGGGCGGCCGGGGGTTCGACTGGACGAACGGCTGCGTGGCCTTGACGAACGCCGACATGGACCGCCTCTTCGCCGCCGTCTCCGTGGGCACGAGGATCGTGATCGTGGGCACCGCCCGCCTGCCGGGGGACGCGTGACGACCGTATCCTGGACGGAGGGGGTGGCCTTCGTCTCCAGGCGGCGGCTCCCGGTCCGCTGGCTGGTCCTGGGGCCGGTGGCGCTCTTCGCCCTCGCGATCCTTCCGGGCCTCTCCTTCGGCTACAGCTACCGCGACCTGCGGGAGGCCGCTCCGCCCGAGACCGGGCCGCTCCCCACGGCAAAGCAGCGGCGCGAGCTCGACCGGCTGGAGCGCCGGATCGCGGGCCAGGCGCCGGCCGGCGTCTACATCGTGGTCGACACCCTGGCCAACCGCCTGTACTTGAAAAAAGGGGACCGGGTGCTCCGCGAGGCGGTCTGCTCCACGGGGACCGGGGGCGTGCTCGAAGACCCGGCCACGGGCCGCCGCTGGGTGTTCGACACCCCGCGCGGGGCCCACCAGGTGCAGGCGAAGAAGAAGGACCCGGTGTGGAACAAGCCGGACTGGGCCTTCGTCGAGGAGGGGCTCCCCATCCCGAAAGACCCCAGGGAGAGGGTGGACGACGCCTCCCTGGGCGACTACGCCCTCTATCTCGGGGACGGCTATCTCATCCACGGCACGCTCTACCAGCGGCTCCTCGGCCGGGGCGTCACCCACGGCTGCGTCCGCCTGGGGGACGCCGACCTCGAAGCGGTGTACAAGACGGCGCCGGTCGGCACCTGGGTCTACATCTACTGAAAAGCCATGCGCACAAGGGCCTGCCTCGCCGCCGCGCTCCTCCTCTTCGCCTTCGGGCGTCCGGCTCTCGCGGCCGGGGGGCGGGAGGCCTCGCTCGAAGCCGAGCTTCAGGCGGCCCGCGCGCGCGATCTCTACCTGGTGCTCGACGCGCGCGGCCGGTACCTGGATTTGAAATCGAACGGCATCCTGCTGCGCCGCTTCTCCGTGGAGAGCGCCCTCTACGGCAGCCCCCGGCTGGGTGGGGACGATGCGGTCTGGCCCGCGGTCTCCTTCCAGCTCGTCTCGGAGCTTCCCGAGCCGGAGAGGCCGAAGATCCACATCCAGCAGGCGGTGCCGGCCCAGGAGCGCGCGGCCCTGGGCCAGCCGGGGACGGAGGCGAGCCTCGAAGGGGTGCCCACCCACTACCGGCTGCGTTTCGAGCCGGCCCTCGATCTCTCGATCCTGGGCGAGGCCGGGGTGGCCGACCTCCCCGGCCGCCTCTGGCGCCTGCGGCACCGCCTCCTCGAAGGCTGGGGCGCCCTCGGGAACCGCCTCCTGGGCGAGCCGGTCCCCCCGCGGGCGGTGCTGTTCCTCAAGCCGGAGGAGGCCCGGCGGCTGTTCGTGGCCCTGAAGCCGGAGACCCGGCTGGTGGTGCGGTTCTAGGGCTTCTTCCGCAGAGAATGGCGGAGCTGGCCGAGGAAGACGTTCAGCGGGTTCGAGCGGTCGAGGAAGGGGATGACCGGCGAGGTCCGGACCCCCACCTCCTTCCTCATCTGGCGCAGCTCCGCGTTCTGGGGATCGATCTTCAGGCCGTCGCGGATGGCGCGGACGGCGCCCGAGCGGTCGTTGGCGAGCAGCGAGGTGCGCGCCAGGTTCACATGGTTCTCCGGCTCGTAGAACCCCACCTTGATCGCGTGTTTGCAGAGCTTCAACCCCTCCCGGATCCGCCGGTCGCGGTGCGCGATGCCGTAGCCCAGGTAGGAGTAGAAGAGCCCCGGCAGGTCGGCCGAGTGGCCGGACTCGGTGATGCGGCCCAGGTAGCGGAGCCCCTCGCTCCAGTCCCCCCGGCGGCAGCATTCGAGCCCCTGGTCGAGGAGAGTGGATACGCCTACCGGGAGCGGCTTGGCGGGCTGCTGAGCTTTCAGGAAAGCCATGAGTAGCCCGAGTATAGATCAAACCGTATGAACAGTCTTCTCTTTTCAAGACCTTAGCGAGTCCGGCCGGCGGGCGTGCTAAACTGGCGCCCTTCGTTTCAGAGAAAAGGCAGCCCGATGAGCGATGCGCAGATTCCCTCCCAGGAGATCGAGGAGCTGACCCGGCTCGCCCGCCGCTTCAGCGAGGGCGGGCGCTACGAGGAGGCCGCGGATCTCCTCCTGCTGGCCTTCCGGCTGGACGGGAAGAGCCTTCCCGTCAAGCTGGCCCTGGCCGAGATCCGGAAGCTCCAGCAGCAGCAGACCGGGGGAGCCTCCCGGAGCCTCGGGGACATGCTCCGGGAGGGGTTCCGGAGAAACGCCCTGGACGCCGCCCACTTCCTGGGGCTCGCCCACCTCTACGCGGACAAGGGGGAGAACGTCCGCGCCATCGAGTGCATCGAGGTGGCCAAGGCCAAGGACCTCGCGAACCCCGCGAGCCACAAGCTCCACGGCCGGCTCCTGTTCCGGCGGAAGGAGTTCGACGGCGCGGCCGAGGAGTTCGGCAAGGCGCTGCGCTACAACCCGTTCGACCGCGAGACCGCCGAGTGGCTGGGCCGGTCCGAGTACGAGCGGAAGTGTTTCGAGCCCGCGCTCGCCGCGACCGTCCAGGCGTTCCTCCTGCTGAACGACGGGGACGAGGAGGGGGTGCGGCGCCTCCGGAAGCGCATCCAGATGCTCAAGCAGATCCTGGGCTGGGGCAACCGCGAGCTCTCGCGGGTGTTCCGCGAGCGCCAGGACGTGATCCACACCGCGTTCGACCGCCTGGAGTGGCACCGGGAGCGGTTCCTGGAGCAGGGGGGGCTCCCCGGCTCGAGCCTCTCCCTCTCCGCGCCGGTGACGATGCCGGCGCTCCGGGAGGTGGGCGGGCAGATCGAGCTCGCGGCCCGCCTCCGGCGCCTCAAGCCCTGGATCCACTTCTCCGACGAGCAGATCTTCCGGCTCACCCAGGCGGTCCGCGAGGAGATCCACGACGCGGGGAGCCTGATCTTCGCCCACCGCAGCCAGGAGCGGGACCTCTACGTTCTCGAGCGGGGGGAGATCACGGTCCAGCGCACCACCTCCTACGGCACCTTCGCGCTGGGCCTGCTGCAGCCGGGCGACCTCTTCGGCGAGGGGAGCTTCATCACCGGCCACGAGCGCTCCTCGGACGCGCTGGCGACCCGGCCCTCCGTGCTCTTCCGGGTGGACTCCTCGGTTCTCGACGGGATCTTAGAGGAGGTCCCCGAGCTGGGCGTCCAGCTCTACTGGAGCCTCTGGCACAGCCTGGCCCGCAAGCTCCGCGGCACGAACGACCAGTTGAAGAGCTTCTTTTCCGCGGAAGCCATGCCGGAGAACTTCCTGCGCTTGAGGAAGCAGTCCTCGGCGGCGGCCGCCGCGGTCAAGGTCGAGCCGTCGGACAAGGTCCGGCTCTTCCGCGAGCAGGGGCTGTCGCGCCGCGAGCTCATCACGATCGCGACCTTCTCGAAAGAGAAGCGCTTCGCCTCGGGCGCGTCCCTGTTCCAGGAGGGGGACGAGGGCTCCGAGATGTACATCATCCTCGAGGGGCGGGTGATGATCAGCAAGTTCATCCCCGGAGCGGGCGAGGAGGCGCTGGCCATCCTCGAGCGGGGCGACTTCTTCGGCGAGATGTCCCTGATCGACGGCGAGCCCCGCTCGGCCGACGCCAAGGCCCACAGCGGTCCCCTGACCGTGCTCGCGCTCGATCAGGGGACTGTGAAAGAGGTTCTCGCCATGGACCCCCACGCGGCGCTGGAGTTTTTGCAGCTCCTCTGCCGGCTCGTGGCCAACCGGCTGCGCGAGATCGACGAGAAGGTGATCGGGTGGCGGATCATGTCGGGGGAGAGGAACGAGAGCGTGTCGGCGTAGGGGGGAGGGGGAACACGGACGATCACGGACGAACACGGACCGACACGGACAGCGCTGACGCTGTCCTTTTGTCCGTGAAGGTCCGTGTCAGTCCGTGATCGTCCGTGTAGGGCCTTACTCGTACCGCAGAGCCGCCGACGGATCCACCCGCGCCGCCCGCCACGCCGGAGCGAAGCAGGCCAGCAGGGTCACCAGCAGCGCGGAGCCCACGATGATCAGGACGTAGTAGAGCTCCACCCTGAAGGGGACGGACTTGATGAAGTAGATCGCCGCCACCTCCGGGTCGAACCGGATCAGCTCGAAGGTGGTGAGGATCCACGAGATCCCCCAGCCGAAGAGGACCCCGAGGAGCGCCCCGAAGGTTCCCAGGAAGCCGCCGTAGACGAGGAAGACGAGGCGCAGGCTCCCCGGCGGGAGCCCGAGGGCCCCGAGGAGGCCGATGTCGCGCATCCTCTCGCGGACCAGGACGACGAGCGTCGAGGCGACGTTGAAGGTCGACACGACGACGATCAGCCCGAGGACGAAGAAGAGCACGATCTGCTGGAGCTTCAAGGCGGTGAACAGCTCGCGGTTCAACTGGCGCCAGTCGGTGACGATGAAGTCCGGCTCCAGGATCCGGTTCGCGGCCTCGGAGATCCGTCCGGCGTCCCCGGAGTCGTCCACCGTGAACTCGAAGAGGTCGACCGAGGCCTCCCCTCCCATCAGCCGCTCGACGAGCGGGCGCTCCAGGAGGGCCCAGCTCCGGTCGAACTCGGCGAAGCCGGTCGCGAACGTCCCCGAAATCCGCAGGCTCTGGTAGCGGAACCTGGGGCGGCCCTCGCCGAACCCCAGGGCCACCAGGCGGAGGACATCCCCCTTCTTCGCCCCGAGCTTGTCCGCCAGATCCTTTCCCAGGACCGCCCCGGGGATGCCGTCGGCCGCCGGCTTCAAGTCCCCGGCCGTGGCCGTGAGCTGCCCGCCCCCGGGGTCCACCCCGCGGAGGATCACCTCGACGCCCGAGGGGATCCCGGGGCTCGAAAGCGAGCCCTGCCCGTAGGCCACGCGGCCGATCTTCCGGACCCCCGGGATCTCGAGGAGGGCCCGGAGCTTGTCCTGGGGAATCCCGTTCCCCTCGCCTCCGACCGGGTAGGCGATCACGGCGGCGTTGCCGCGCACGAGCTTGCTCTGGAGGTCTTCGCGGTAGCCCGTCATCAGCGCCATGGCGATGACCATGGCGGTCACCCCGAGGGCGGTCGAAAGGAGCGCCGCCCGCGCCGTGCCGTCGAGCAGCCGGCTGCGGTTGCCGCGCAGGAACCGCCAGGCGATGACCCAGGGGAGCGGGCCGGCGAGGAGGGGCTGGCTCACTTCCTCGCCAGGGTGTCGAGGAAGCGGTCGATGAGGCCCGAGGCGTCGTGCGGCCCCGGAGCCGCTTCCGGGTGGGACTGCACCGACCAGACCGGCCGGCCGG
>DATHUD010000373.1:0-3781 GCA_035462575.1 Thermoanaerobaculia bacterium
AGCGACCCGAGCGTTTTTCCAAAATCGTCGATCGCCTGAAAGCCGTTGTCCCTTCTCTGCTGAACATCCGCGTCAAGAGAGTTCCCGTGGAGCCCACCATCGCCGGCTACGAGCTTCTTTTTGACATGAACGGGGCCGAGGGGATTCCAGCCATCGCGGTCAGTGAGGGGACTCTGCTGACCTTGGGACTCTTGACAGCCCTGTCCATGAAAGACACTCCGCAGGTTGTCCTCATCGACGAGTTGGAGCGCAGCCTCCATCCCAAGGCGCTCGGTGAGCTGGTTCAGCAGATCCGCCGGCTCCAGGAGCAGGACCCGACCCTCCAGGTCGTTGCGACCAGCCATTCCCCCTATCTGCTCGACCATCTCCAGCCCGAGGAGGTTCTCCTCACCTCGCTCAGCGAAGAGGGCCATGCGGTCGTCCGCCCCCTTACGCAGCACCCGGACTACGAACGCTGGAAGGATCTGATGGCACCCGGGGAGTTCTGGAGCACGGTCGGAGAAGGCTGGATCACCCAGGAAAAGAAGGCCACGGCCTGATGAGCCCATCGTCAGCCTTCTCCCTCGCCGTGGTCTGCGAGGCGGCCGGAGATCTGCGTATCTGTGCCGACCTCGCGGATCGTGTTCTCACAGAAGAGATCGATTGGATCGATCCCGACAACCTCCACATGTACCGCAGTTGGCGAGGGCTCGAAGAGACAGACAGCCACCTGGAGTGGCACTGGGTGAGCCGTCTCGCCAAGCAAAAGGGACTCAAGCCTCACGGCCATTTTCGTGACGAACCTGGAGATCTGGATGCACGGATGGCCCGAAAGGCTCTTCTCCTCCTCCTTAAAGAGTCAACAAGAGTTCCGGACGCCGTGCTTCTCATTCGGGATAGCGACGGGCTGACGGAGCGCCGGCGCGGATTGGAGCAGGCTCGGGACTCGTCCCCCTGGGCCTTCCCCGTCGTCCTGGGCGTCGCCCACACCAAACGGGAGTGCTGGGTCCTCGCCGGCTTTGAGGCGCAGACGGAGGCGGAGGAGAAGGTGTTGGCCGAGCTCAGACGGGAGCTCGGATTCGACCCTCGCCTGAACGCGGAGGATCTCTCCGCGGCGGAGGCCGGCGCTCTCCGGAATGCGAAGCGGGTCCTGGAACGCCTGCTCCAAGGCAGCCCCGACCGCGAGAGGATCTGCTGGATGGAGTGCGAGGTGGAGACCCTGCGGGAGCGGGGAAGGCTCAGCGGTCTCAGCGAGTACCTCGACGAAGTCCGCGCTCGGCTCGTCCCTCTCTTCTCTGGACGACCTCTCCAAACTTGAGACGGCGTCAACCAGGCTCAAGACGGCTCAAAGCAAACTTGATCCACGCGGCTCAAGCTTCGTCATCTCCATTCAAGCCTGAGAGGGAACGGATCAGACTTGCCGGGAGCAGCACCAAGTTTGCTCCGCGGAAATCAAGCTTCGCGCGACACGAGGCAAATTTGGAACGGCGCCTCCAAGTTGCAATCGGGAGGAACAAACTTGAACCGCCGCGTTCAAGCTTGAGATGGGAGGCAGCAAGCTTGAGAGCGCCCTCCGAGGCCTGCCGCAACGAGAATCAGGCTTGAGCTCCGGCGTCCAGGTTTGCCGCGGCGCGATCAAGCTCAATTTGCGCCGCAGCAAGCTTGTGTCGAGCCGTTCCAAGCTTCACGCGCACACGTGGCGCGAGATCACCGCGCCCAGACGCCTTATCCCCTCCTCGATGAGCTCGGGCGTCGGATAGGAGAAGTTGAGCCGCAGCGTCCGCTGCCCGCCGCCGCAGGGGTAGAAGGCGGTGCCGGGGACGAAGGCGACTTTCTCCTTCAGGGCCTCCGCGAGGAGGGCCGTCGAGTCCATCCCCTCCGGGAGGGTGACCCAGAGGAAGAGGCCGCCCTTGGGGCGGGTCCAGAGGACGCCGGGCGGGAAGTGCCGGTCGAGCGCCTGGAGCATCGCGTTCCGGCGCTCGCCGTGGACCTGGCGGATGCGGCGGACGTGCTGGTCGAGGAAGCCTCCGCGCGCCACCTCGTAGGCGACCATCTGATTGAAGGTGCTCGTGTGGAGGTCCGCACCCTGCTTCATCTGGACGAGGCGCGCCATCACCTCTTCGGGAGCCACGACCCAGCCCACCCGCAAACCGGGGGCGAGCGTCTTCGACATCGTGCCCAGGTAGAGCACGCCGCCGCGGAACGGCTTGCCGTGCCCGTTGCCGTGGTACTCGGCGTCGAGCTTCACGAGGGGCGGCAGGTGCTCCCCTTCGTAGCGGAGCTGGCCGTAGGGGTCGTCCTCCACGATCGGCGCGCCGTAATGGCTCGCGAGCTCGACCAGGCGCCACCGCCGCTCGAGCGAGAGGGTCACCCCGGCCGGGTTCTGGAAGTTGGGCAGGATGTAGAGGAACTTGGGCCCGGCCCGCAGGGCGTCCTCGACGAGGTCGATCCGCAGCCCTTCGTCATCGATGGGCACCGGCAGGTAACGGGCCTGGTAGGCGGTGAACGCCTGGAGGGCGCCGAGGTAGGTCGGCTGCTCGGTCAGGATGCGGTCGCCCGAGTTGATGAAGAGCTTGCCGATGAGATCGAGCCCCTGCTGGGCGCCCGAGGTGATGAGGACGTTGGCCGGCGTCACCTGGATGCCGTAGCGGGCCATGTGCCGCACCAGGAGCTCCCGCAGGGGGAGATACCCCTCCGTGGGGCCGTACTGCAGGGCCTCCCGGCCGTTCTGCTCGATCACCCGGCCGGCCGCCGCCTTGACGTCGTCCAGGGGGAAAACCTCCGGAGCCGGCAGGCCGCCCCCGAAGGAGATGATCCCGGGATCGGCCGTGAGCTTGAGCAGCTCACGGATGGCGGAGCTGGTCATCCCCTGGGCGCGCAAGGCGAAACGGTCGCCCCAGGGAGTGTCGGCGGTGGTCGTGCCGTGCGATCTGCCGGTCTCGGCGCTCCCGAGCTCGAGGATACCCAACGGTGATAGACGGACCTGTGCTTCCGGACGGACCCGCTCCTGTTCGCGAAACATGGCTCCCCCCCTTCGAGGATTCGATCCAGGGGGATTGTGACGGCCGGAGCCGTCCGGGGGCCACACGCGAAAGGGTTGCCGGGGGACTGCCCAAAGGGGTTGGCCTACCCCCGTCTGCGCAGCGCCAGGTTCCGCCGCCGCTCCTCGTCCTTCCTCTTCTTGCTCGCCGCCCAGGAGCAGATCGGGCAGGCGTCCAGGTCGTGGTAGAGGGCGGGGCAATGCTCGCGGCCGAAGTAGATGATCTGGAGGTGGACCTTCCCCCAGCTCTCCTCGGCGAAGACCGTCTTCAGATCCCTCTCGGTCTTCTCGACGTTCTTGCCGCTCGACAGCCCCCAGCGGGCCGCGAGGCGGTGGATGTGGGTGTCCACGGGGAAGGCGGCCAGGCCGAAGGCCTGATTCAGCACCACGGAGGCGGTCTTGTGGCCCACCCCGGGGAGCTCCTCGAGCTCTTCGAGCGTCTTCGGCACCTGACCGCCGTGCCTTTCGACCAGGATCTCCGACAGGCGCTTCAGGTTCCGGGCCTTGGTGTCCGTCAAGCCGATGCGGCGGATCAACGTGCGGATCTCGTCCACGTCGAGCGCGGCCATGGCCTCGGGCGCCGCCGCCCGGGCGAAGAGGGCCGGAGTGACCTGGTTGACGAGCTTGTCCGTGGTCTGGGCGGAGAGCACGACCGCGACGAGCAGGGAGAACGGGTCCTGATGGTCCAGGGGGATGTCGACGGACGGGTAGAGCCCGTCCAGGATCGTGGCGATGCGCTCTGCCTTGTCTCGTTTCGTCATG
>DATHUD010000374.1:0-8803 GCA_035462575.1 Thermoanaerobaculia bacterium
CCTCCCCCGAGCTGGGGGATCCCTCCCCGGCGAGATCCCCCCGAAAACAAGGACGTGCCGCGGGATCTCTCGTCAGTCCGAGCCGTCCTCCCCGATCCGGAGACGCCCCACGGGGCGTCTCTACATTGGGGGGCGCTCCGACGGAGACGCCTTCACTCCGGCGTCAACGTCGCCGTCAGCAGGTATCTCTCCCCTTCGAACGGCAGCCGGGGATCCGTCCCAGGGTCCCGGCGGAGGCTGCGGTAGACGTGCAGCCGGTAGGAGGCGCCGCGGTAGGAGATCATCCGGGTCTCGCCCCCTTCGAGCGTCAGGGAGGGCTCCGAGCCCTGGACCTCGACCGCCAGCCAGGTGCGCCGGGCCGCGGCTCCGTTGACGTCGGGCTCGGCGCCGGGCTCGTCTTTCTGGGCCAGGATCAGCCCCGGGAGGATCTCCTTCCGGATGGGCTCTTCGCCGCCCAGATCGAGGTGGACCAGGAGCGCCGGTTCCTTCTCGGACAGGGGGAGGAGCGCGAGGAAGACCCGGCGGCCGTCCGGCTCGATCCGCTGCTCGTACCGCAGCCGGAGCACCGGGCCTTCCGGCTGGGGCCGGGCGTCCACGAGCGGGCCGCCGCCCAGGATCTCGATCCGCTGCCGGTTTTCGGTGAGCAGGGCCAGATTCTGCGTTCTTGCGTCTTTCAGCCCCGCCGGGTCCGGTACCACCCGCAGCTCTCCGGAGCCCGCGGCGCGGCGCCCTTCGATCCGCAGGAGCACGGCCGGCGGATCTTCTTCCCGCGCACCGGCCCGGGCGGTTTGAGATTCCAGATGGCCGGCCGTGGACAGGCAGCCCAGGGCCAGGCCGGCGATGATCACCAGCGTCGAAATCGCTTTCATGGCAACCCCAATGCGGTCCAGAAGCACCAGTCGCAGAAATCGTGCAGTGGAAGGTTTGTCGTGGAGGTGTTGGCGTCCACGAATTCGTTGAACAGGCTGGAATTGAGCCCGTTTTTATCGTAATCCTTGACCTTGTCGCCGTTGATGTTGGCCTGGACGCCGGTCTGCCCGGAGCCGCCCCCGCCGTTCCAGTCCTGCGCTACGCCATCGCAGATGCCGCGCCCTTCGTCGAGGCTGGTCTCGTCGAGGTCGGCGAACAGCCCGTAGGAGTAGTCGTAGGCGCCGTCGGAGCTGGTGTCGCAGTCCGTCGAGATCCCCGGGAACTGATAGGTGTAGCTCATGACGCTCGGGTAGTTGGGCTTGCGGTTGGTCGGCTTGTCGCCGCCGTGGCCCAGGAAGAGATTGTGCCCGAGCTCGTGCATGAAGGTCCCGGCGACGTCGTTGATCCAGTCGGAATCGTTCAGACCGCCGCCGTTGATCAGGGTCACGATGAGCTGATCGCTCAGGAAGAAGGCGATCCCCGAGCTGGCCGTGCCCGGCTGCTGGTGCCCGAAGACGCAGTAGTGGAACAGCCCCTGCCGGTTCGCCGGGAAATTGTTGTTATAGAACTGGCTGTAGAGCACGTCCGGAGAGTCGGTGGAATCGAAGGCGATGGTGTTGGAGTGGGTGAGCGCGTCACCCCCTTCACCGCCGTTCTGTCCCATGTCCACGTAGAGATCGATGCCGCGCGAGCCGTCCGCGTTGAGCGAGAACGCCGAGGCAAAGGAATTGCGGATGCGGTCGAAGGACTGGACGTTCGGCTCGTGGGTGTGGTCGCCCGCCACCATCCAGTCGGCTTCGACGAAGACGTTCTTGCGCAGCGGATCGGCCCCCAGCGCCGCCAGGTCGGGCGTGGCGCCGGGGCTCTCCGCAACGTCGGTCAGGCCGTCGCCGTCGCTGTCCAGATCGGCCATGCTGAAAGCCAGGTCGTAGCGATCGGTGTAGTCGCCGACGAATTCGTTGAAGCGCAGGAGCGGCGCCGAGGAGCCGTCCGGATTGTCGATCGAGAGGTCGAGCTGCTGGGCGGCGGAGAAGCGCTGGCCGCCGGTGTCCTCGTAGAGCAGCATCAGGACGCTGCCGAAGACGTCGACCGGGGTGCCCAGGGTGGAGTTGTCGTAGCCGAAGCCGGGGACGAGCTGCGCCCTGGGGAAGGTCGGGTAGGCCTTGCCGTCGATGCGGATGACGGAGCCTTTGTAGACGTTGCGGCCGGCCACCTGGAGCAGCGCCTGGGCCTTGTTGCCGGCGTCGATAAAGAACCAGGAGACCATGGCGTCGTGCGGCAGCGGCGGCCGGTTCGGCTGCACCTCGACTGGAACGGACGCCTTGCTCTCCTTGCCGCACAGGGAGACGGTCGCCGTGAGCTTGTCGCCCTTCTGGGCGGGTTGGGTGAGGCCGATCGTGACCTTGTTGGGACCGCCCATGCCGGTGCCGATCAGATCGTTCGATCCGTTGTAGATCTTCACCAGAGAGCTTGCGGGAGCCCCCGAGACCTGGACGCTCGGATCGCCGTGGAAGACCGGTTTTTCAAGCGTGGGCGGATCGAGCTTCGGCTCCTGGACCACGGCCTCGTCGAACAACTCGCCGGGATCGCCGCACACGGCCGGCTGCACCCGGATCGTCTGCCCTGCCTGAAGAGGCGGCTGGATGCCGATGAACATGTCTTCGGAGGAGACCGGGACCCGCTTCTTCCACTGGCCGTTCAGGAACACGTCGAGCTCGGTGCCGGGCACCAGGGAACGGACCTCGAAGACCGTCTGGCAGGCGTAGACAGGCTCGATGATCTCGGGCCTCTTCTTCAAGTGCTCCCGGGTGGGCGGACCGACTGTGACCGCGTCCGACAGCCCACTTTTCTTGCAGACGTTGAGCTCCTGCCGGGCCGTGACGGTCCACCCTTCCACCAGCGGCAGGGTCGGGATTTCGACCGTCGTTCCGAACGCGGTGGCGTAGGCGAACGGCGCGTTGTTGACGTAGACCGTCACCCAGGCGCCGGGCAGCACGTCCTCGACCACGACGGAGCGCTGGCAGGCCTGGAGAGGCGCCTTGATCCTGGGCTTTTCGAGGTCCGGCGCCGCGAACACCACGACCGGCGCGCTCTTCGCGGACTGGAGGGGACCGATCTTCTGGTACGCCGTCACCTCCTGGCCGGCCTGGAGCGTGGGCCCGAGGGTCAACAGGGCCGAAGAGCCGGCCGCGAAGCCCTGGTGGACCTCCTGGCCGTCGAGGAGGACGACGACTTCGGCCTGATCGACCAGGCCGGAGACGGAGACGCTGTTGGTGCAGGCGAAGAGCGGGAAACCGACCTGGGGCGGAGGCAGGGTCTTGGGGGGAGCGATCACCTCGATGGGCTGCGCGGGCGGGCTGTCCTTGCCGCACACGTTGTAGAACGCCGAGACCATCTGTCCGGCAAGGAAAGGGTTTTCGACGTTGAGCTGCGCGTGGCCCAAAACCTCGACGTCCTTGCGGACGGCGGTGCCGTCGACGGTGAGCGTGGCCGGCGAGGGGACCGGCACGTCGAGCCAGGCGTGCTGCTGCCCTTCCCAGATCGGCCCTTCGACGATGGGGGGGCCGAGCGCGGAGAGGGGCGTGGGATTCACGATGGGCGACAGATCGCTCAGCACGCCCTTGCAAAGCTCCTGGCGGGCCTGGAGCTGCCAGGCCGGCACCATGGGAGACGAGAGCTTGACCCAGGCCTGATCCGAGGTGGAGATCTGCGTCCCGAGCAGAGTGGCGCCGTCGGCAACGCGCACCGTGGCGCCCGGAACCACGTCGCGCACCAGCACCATGTCCTTGCATTCGATGGCGGTCCCCGCGTCGATCAGCGGCGTCGGCATCTTTGTTTTCTGCTCCCCGCCGTAGAGCTGGGACACCGGGTGCGGCGCCGAAGCCTGGGTGCCCAGCCGGCAGTGGTCCACGGTCGCGGTGAGCGATTCGCCGGAGACGAGGGGCCGCGAGAAGAAAGTGGGGAAGTCTCCGGTGTTGTCGCCGTCTGAAGCGAGCTGGTCGCCGTTCGAGGAGTCGATGGAAATCTTGCCGGCGAGGTCGTTGTAGACGTAGCCGCCCTGGGCGCAGGCGAGGAGCGGCGGCTTGAAGACGATCAGCGACGCCGGGTTCGGCGCGGCCACGATCACCGCGGTAGACCGCGCGCTCTCGACCCCGCCGATTTCCTGTGTGGCCTCGACCGCCTGGCCGCCCGCCAAGGGAACGCTCAGGTCGACCCAGGACGAGTAGCTGGTCGCCCCGGTCCTGGTGCCGCGCAGGATGCCGGCGACGTAGACCTTGAGGGTCGCCCCGGAGTCGTACCCCCGCACCACCACAGCCTCGGAGCAGTCGAACACCGGCGCATCGAGGGTCGGAGGCGCCGGCGCGGCGCAGAGGGGCATCGCCAGGATGCCCCCTAAAACGGCGCCGGCGGCGATCCGCGAGAGCCGTAAACAGGTGCTGTCATGAAGCCTCTTTTCCACGGACTCTCCTTCCACGCTTGTCCGGGGGAGTTGGGCGATCGGGAGGGGAGGAAAGTTACGTCCGGGTCTCGACCCGCACTCGGCCTGCCGAGGTGTGCCCGGTTTTCGGCACACCTCTTGCTTCTCCTCCCCCCTTGGGCGGGGGCCGGAAGCCTGTCCTTCGAGGCGCCCGCCGTGGAGGTGCGGGTTGATCACGAAGCGCAGCCTCGTTCCAGTCCTCTTCGTCTCTTCTCTGTCCATTCCCCTTCTCTTCGTCTCCCACGGCCTCCGCGCCGGCGACGGCCCCGGCCGGCCGCGGCTCCGATCGTGGATTGAAAAGGTTTCCCTGCTGATCACGCCCCGTGAAAAAGAGGCCTTCCTGGAGCTTCCGGACGACTCCTCCCGCCAGGCGTTCATAAAGCGGTTCTGGGAGGCCCGGGATCCCCACCCGGAGACTCCCAGAAACGAGATGGAGGAGGTCTGGGAGGCCCGGCTCGCCGAGGCGGAGAAGCGCTGGGGCGATGTGCGGGACGACCGCGCCCAGGTGTTCCTCCTCCAGGGCGAGCCCTCCCTTTCCTTCGAGACGCGGTGCGGCGGCTCCACCTACGAGGTCTGGTCGTACAAACCCCGGTTCCAGGTGAAATACGGCACGGTCCTCGTCTTCGAAAAGGGCCGGGACGGCCACGCGCGCCTCTGGCGCCCGGCGCCCGGCGGTCCCCGCGTGCCCGTGTCGGCCCAGGAGTGCGCCGACAGCCAGAAGATGGCCCAGGTGACGAAGTGGATTCAGATCCTGGGGGAAGGCGGCTATGAGGCCGTGCTCGCAAGGACTCTCTCCCGGCCCCAGGTGCGCGAGTGGCTCTCCTCCTTCAAGCCCGTCTCCCTGGGCGTTCCGAGCGGCGTCGAGACTCTCCCGGCGGACCTCCGGGTGGAATATCCCGGAAGGGAAGACGGGCGGAGCCTCGCCCGCGTGCTGATCGCCCTGCCGCCCGGCTCCGTTCCCGAGACCGGCGCGCGCGATCTCCTGCTCGTGGGCGAGCTGCGGCGCGGCGACTCCCTGATCGAGACCTTCCGCTACCGCTTCGAGGCCGAGCCGCGGCCCGAGGGGTGCGCGCTCGCCTTCGAGCGTCCCCTCCCGCCCGGGCCGTCCTCGCTCCGCGTGAAGCTGGAGCACCCCGCCTCGCGGAGGGCGTTCGTGGCCGAGAAAGAGATCGTCGTTCCGGAAGCCCCCGTAGAGGTCGCGAGCGTCGCCGGCCCCGCGGCCGCCGCCGGGGAGCCCGCCGCCGCGCCGGACGCCGCCCGCTTCTTTGCCGAGGCCGACGCCTCGCTCCGCGGATCGCGGCCGGCCCTCCGCCTGATCCCGCCCCCGGGCCGTCTCCTCGCGGGGAGCGTCCGCTTCGAAGCACGGGCGGACGGCGGCACGGGCGTCCCCGAAGAAGACCGCATCGAGCGCGTCGCCTTCTCGCTTGACGGCAAGCACCTCCTGACCCGTACCCGCCCGCCGTTCCTGCTCGAGGTCGATCTCGGCCAGGCGCCCCGCGTCCGCAAGCTCGAAGCCCAGGGCCTGAACCACGCGGGCGAAGTGGTCGCCAAAGACGAGCTGGTGCTGAACGGGGCCAACCAGGAGCTCGCGGTGCGCCTGACCGAGCCCCGGCCGGGTCGGATTTATCACCAGAGCCTGCGCCTGCGGGCGGACGTCAAGGCGCCTGTGGACCGGCCCGTGGAGCGGGTGGAGCTCTACGTGGGCGAGCGGCGGGTCGCGACCCTCTACCAGCCCCCCTTCTCGCAGCCGGTCGCCCTGCGGGCGGGGGAGGAGGCCGGCTACGTGCGCGCCGTGGCCTTCCTCGCCGACGGCAGCTCCGCCGAAGACCTGGTCCTCTTGAACGCGCCGAACCAGCCCGACCGCATCGACGTCCGCGTGGTCGAGCTCTACGCCACCGTGGCCGACGCCGCGGGCCGGCCCATCCAGGGGATCGATCCCGCCACCTTCCAGATTTTCGAGGATGGCGTGAAACAGAAGGTCCGCGTCGCCGACCGGGTGGCCGACACCCCGGTCCGCATCGTCACCCTGATCGACAACTCCGCCTCCATGGCGCCGCGCATGGCCGCCACCCGGGGAGCGGCCCTGGAGTTCCTCCGCCACACCCTGCGCCCCCAGGACCAGGCGGCCGTCATCAGCTTCAACCGCTCGCCGCGGATCGCCGTCGGGCTCACGGGAAACGTTCAGGCGCTCGAAGAAGGGCTCTCCGGCCTCGTGGCCCAGAGCGACACCGCCCTTTACGACAGCCTGATCTACTCCCTTTATTACCTGACCGGGGTCAAGGGTCAGCGCGCCGTGCTCGTCCTCTCGGACGGCCTGGACCAGTCGAGCGATTTCCGCTTCGAGGACGCCCTGGAGTGCGCCCGCCGCGCCGGCCTCGCCGTCTACTCGATCGGCCTCGACCTCCCCGACGGCGCCCGCGGCGAAGCGGCCAAGAGGCTCGCCCGCCTCTCCGCCGAGACCGGGGGAAGGAGCTTCTTCGTCCAGGGGACTCAATCGCTTCCCGCCGTCTACGACGAGATCGAGCGCGAGCTGCGCTCCCAGTACCGGATCGTGTATCAGTCGTCCAACAGCAAGGCCGACGAAGCTTTCCGCGCCGTGCGCGTGGACGTGGGCAAGGCGGGGCTCGTGGCGCGGACGATCAGCGGATATTACCCGTAAGGCCCGACCCGAGCCGGGCGGCTTCGCCGCCCGGGCCCTCACCCCAACCCTCTCCCAGCCTCCCGCCCCCCGACCGGGAGAGGGAGCGCTTGTTCAAGAGTAACTTGGACTATCCACTCCCTCCTCTCCCGGGGGAAGGACGGGAGGCTGGGAGAGGAGGGCCGGGGAGGTGAGGGCTCGCAGGCTCGCCTACGCCCCCACATGCACCAGCAACCGCCGCGAGCTCGCGTGCCGCCGGTGCTCCCACACGTACACGCCCTGCCACGTGCCGAGGCCGAGCTCGCCGTCCACGACCGGAATCGAGAGCGACGTGGCGGTCAACGCCGCCCGGATGTGCGAGGGCATGTCGTCCGGCCCTTCAGCCGTGTGGGTGTAGAGGGGATCGTTTTCGGGGACCAGCCGCTTCAGCCAGTTTTCGAGGTCCCGCCGGGCGGACGGATCCGCGTTCTCCTGGATCGTCAGGGAGGCCGACGTGTGCTGGATGAAAACGGTGCACAGGCCCTCCGGGACACCGCTCTCGCGAACGGCGTCCCGAATGCGGTCCGTCACCTCGTGGAGCCCCGGGCCGGGGACCTGGATCGAGAGCCTCTTGACCATTCCCCGGACGATACCACGGGGCTACGGGCCGGGCTTGGCCGGCGCGGCGTCCGTCTGGATCGACTTCAGGAATGCGACGAGATCCTTGATCTTCGCCTGGGCCGCCTCCGGTTTCAGCACCCCGGGGTTCGCGGCATCCTCCTGGAACACCTGCCCCCAGAGCGGCATGTCCCGGCTGCCGTGGGCGGCGACCTCCTCCCGGCCGTCCAACATCGCGATCACGCGGTCCTCGGGGAACGTTCCGCCGTTCCTCACGCGGATCGTGGTCAGATCGGAAGGCGGCACCTTGAGGAGGCTCGCCACGCTGCCGTCCCCCTTGGCTTCCGCCCCATGGCAGTTGCGGCAATAGATCCGGTAGGAAAGCTTGCCGCGGGCGATCTCCTCCTTCTGTCCCTTCGGCTGCCCCCCGGCGTGTCCTGCAAAGACCCACAGGAAGCCCAGCGCGGCAAGACCCGCGACCACGACTCCACGAAGCTGTCTTCTCCTGAGCGCGCTCATCTGAAGACTCCTTTCGGCCCCAAAACCTCTGGCTGATCCCGAGCCTAGCGGGACGACCGGAAACGCACCACGCGCGGCGGGGTGGCGGAGCCCTCCCGAGGGCCGCCTCTTCGGGTGGGGGAGCGGTATGGACGTTGCACGGAAGGAGAGAGCGGGAAAGCCCGCCGCAACGAACGCGAACCACACCCGGGAGGTCCTCGCCATGGCAGATCGCGAACCGCTTCAACCCACCCACAAAGACAGCGGAGCCCAGTCCCCCAACGAAGTGAAGCGGGGCACCCTCGAAGCCAACAACCCCAACCGCCGCGCAGCGTCGGACAAGTCGGGGATCGAGAAGCCGGACCGGATTGAAGAGAAGGTGGAGAAGGGACGCAAGTAGCTCTCAGCACCTTGCTTCCGGGGACGGTCTGCCCTCCGAAACCTCACCCTCTGTCTCCCTCTCCCAGGGGGAGAGGGAGGACCCGATTGAAGCGATCTTGCCTACGCCGTGAATTCCAGATGGGCAATATCGCTGGATGAGCGTCCTCCCTCTCCCGGCGGGGGCTGGGGGGGAGATGGGAGAGGGAGACAGAGGGTGAGGTTTCGACGGGCGCGATGCTCGTTGGACGAAAACGTCAGCGAACGTCGACATCCGCCCCGAGCTCCACCTCCGCCCCCGCGTC
>DATHUD010000375.1:0-18360 GCA_035462575.1 Thermoanaerobaculia bacterium
CGAGATGGCGATCTTCCTTCTCCGCGCGAAGCACGGCGTCGCCTACACCCCGCCGCCCGCCACCGGGACCGTCTTCTCCGACGTGCCCGCCGTTTTTTGGGCGGGTTCCTGGATCGAGCAGCTCGCCGCCGAAGGGATCACCCTGGGCTGCGCCCCGGGGCTCTATTGCCCCGGCGATCCCGTGAACCGGGCCCAGGTGGCCGCGTTCCTCACGCGGACGTTCGATCTGTCGTTGCCGTAGGAGCCAGGCGGGAAATGGGGCGGCCCTTCCAGGCCGCCCCCGGGGAGGGCCTGGGGGGAATAAGGACTCCGGGGCTCCTTCGTTAAGACAGCGGCGGCTCCGCCTCCGGGGCCGTCGTCCCAGGGAGGGTACCTCATGCTTCTTCGCGGCTCCCGGAGCTCCTCGCGCGTTGCCGTGCTCCTCTTCCTTCTCGCGGGTCTGGGCGGAGCGGCGCTCCAGGGGCAGCCGGCCTATCTGGTGCGGGACATCAATACCACGCCCGGGGGCAGCGCCTTCTTTGAGGACAGCCTTTCCTATGGCCGTCCCGGGCCTCCGTGGGTGGAGCACGAGGGTGCCCTCCTGTTCGGAGCGAGGGACGGGATTTTCGGAACCGGGCTCTGGAGGAGCGATGGAACGGCAGAGGGTACGTTCCTTGTCCGGGAGCTCGCTTCGGGAGGATCTTCGCCATTCGGTTGGCCGACTCCGTTGGACGGCTCGATCTTCTTCTCCTCCGGGACGTACCTGTGGAAGACGGACGGGACTCCCGAGGGCACCGACCTCGTCGATACGAGCTTCCTCGAGCCGGCGGAGCTGACGCTGTTTGACGGCTCGATCTACTTCAGAGCCCGGACTCCGGAGACCGGGACGGAGCTGTGGAAGAGCGACGGCACCGAGGCCGGAACGGTGCTGGTGAAAGATATTTATCCTGGGAGTGATTTCCACGGTTTTCCCTGGTCCAGCACTCCCCTGGAGTTGACGGTCTCCGGCGGGAGCCTTTTCTTTACCGCGACCCCCGATGGCACGAGCCCCAACTTGTGGAAGAGCGACGGGACTGAGAGCGGAACCGTCCGTGTCTACAATGCCCCGCCGGACTCCTTCTACTCCCCCAGGAGGCTGCTCGACAACGAAGGAACCCTTTTCTTCACGAATCTTACTCCGGAGCTGGGATTCGAGCCGTGGAAGAGCGACGGGACCGAGGCCGGAACCGTTCTCCTCAAGGACATCCTGCCGGGCGTGCAGGACTCGATGCCGTTTTTCGAGGTCCCAACCCCTGTGGCTCTTCCCGGAGGCCTCGTCCTCTTCGCCGCCAGCGACGGCGTCTCGGGCCTCGAGCTGTGGAAGAGCGATGGGACCGAGGCCGGAACCGTGCTGGTGAAGGACATCTACCCCGGAGAGTCTGGCTCGCAGCCTTTCGTGCTGACCGCGGTGGAGGGCCGGGCCTACTTCTCGGCCAACGACGGCGTCCACGGCCGGGAGCTCTGGGTGAGCGATGGGACCGAAGACGGCACCCATCTGTGGAAGACCTCTACCCCGGCGCGACCTCTTCTGGGGCCGTGAACCTCTACGCCGTGGGCTCCATCCTGGTTTTCACCGCCAACGACGGCGTCCACGGCGCCGAGCTCTGGAGGAGCGACGGCACGGCGCTGGGGACGCGGATGCTCCAGGACATCGATCCGGGTCCTGGCACCTCGGAGCCCAAGCAGTTCCAGCCGGTCGGGCCCAACCTCTACTTCTCGGCCAAAGACAGCGTTCACGGCCGCGAGCTGTGGGCCCTGCCGAAGACCGCCCTCCTGTCCACCTTCGCCGACGTCCCGGCCGATTTCTGGGCCTGGCCGTTCGTCGAGGCTCTGGCCGGAGCCGGGCTCACCAACGGCTGCGCGCCGGATCATTTCTGCCCCGGGAACCCCGTCAGCCGGGCGGAGATCGCCATCTTCCTCACCCGCGGCACCCGCGGCGCGGACTTCGTTCCATCTGCGGCCACGGGCACCCTCTTCGAGGACGTCCCCGCCGATTACTGGGCCGCCTCCTGGATCGAGCAGTTCGCCCAGGACGGCTTCACCGGCGGCTGCAACGCCGCGCCGCCGCTCTATTGCCCGGGCCGTTCGCTCACCCGGGCCGAGATGGCGATCTTCCTCCTTCGGGCGAAATACGGCAGCGCCTACACCCCGCCCCCCGCCACGGGAACCGTCTTCACCGACGTGCCCGCAGGCTTTTGGGCGGGGGCCTGGATCGAGCAGCTCGCCGCCGAGGGAATCACCCTGGGTTGCGCCCCGGGGCTCTACTGCCCCGAAGATCCCGTGAACCGGGCCCAGGTGGCGGCGTTCCTGGCACGGACGTTCAACCTGCCGCTGCCGTAGGAGTCAAGCGGGGAAGTGGGGCGGCCCGGAATGGGTCCGAAAGTTGCACCGCCTGGGGCGGGGTCCCGAATCCGGGATTCCGGCCTGAAGGAGGAAATCCACGTGCGACTTCACCTGCTTTTCGCTTCCGCGCTCCTCTTGGGCGCTTGCACCTTTGAGGACGCCACCGACGAAACCGCCGAGCGAGCCGAGTCCGCCCGCGGGAGCCGGGACGGCGAGGGCATCTCCGTGCCCAGCCGGGACTACTCCCGCTACGATCCCGCGTCCGTCGCGAGCCAGCGGCAGGATCCGGCCTGGCGGACGTACGCCGAACGGGACCGCCAACGGCGCCTCCAGGGCCCGGGGGCCGTGCCGGCCACGAGCGACCTCGTGCTCCCGGAGCCCCAGCCGCCCCTGACCAGCGACCTGGGCGTCGATCCGACGCAGCCGACCGCTCCGCCCGTGGGAGCCGAGGGCGGCTCGCCGGGCGACCGGGCGGGGGCCTCCGCCGCCGCTTCCGGAAAAGAGAGCTTCGAGTCGATCTCTCCCGACGCCCTCCGGGCCGCGCCGGCCCTTCCGGTCCCACGGGACGGAGCCGGTCCCACGGCGCTTCGGGTCCAGATCCTCCTGGACCGCGCCCGGTTCTCGCCGGGCATCCTGGACGGCTACTGGGGTAAGAACACGGAAAAGGCGGTGTACTGGTTCCAGAACGCCCGCGGGCTGAACCCCACCGGCGAAGTGGACCGCGCCACCTGGGACGCCCTGCGCCGCGCCGCCGGCCCGGAGCGGCCGTACGTGCGGCAGGTCCCGTTGACGGCCCAGGACCTCGACGGCTTCGTGGCGATCCCGGAGGACGTCTACGCCCAGGCGAAGCTCGACTGCCTCTGCTACGCCTCGCCCCTGGAGCGGATCGCTGAGCGCTCCCACTCCACGGCCGACCTGCTCGCGCAGCTCAATCCGAACGTCGACCTCGAAAACCTGGCGCAGGGGGCGACCCTCTGGGTGCCGGACGTCCCGCCGATCATCCCGGCCGAGGTCCCGCAGCCGCAGGGCGGGGCGGAGGGCGAAGCGAAAGGCGGGTCCGAATCCGCCCAGGCTCCGGCGGGTTCCGCCCAGCCCGGCGCGGCCGGCCAGGTCCGGCGGATCGTGATCTCGAAGAAGGGTTTCTACCTTCACGCCCTGGACGGGCAGGGGAACATCCTCTTCCACTTCCCCTCCACCCTGGGCTCCGACTACGACCCCTCGCCGGGAGGCGAGCACAAGGTGACGCTCGTCAAGCGCAACCCTGACTTCCACTATCAGCCGAAGCTCTTCCACGACGTCCCCGACACCGAGGAAGACGCCTACCTGCCGCCGGGCCCGAACTCCCCTGTGGGCCTCGTCTGGATGCAACTCTCAAAACCCAACTACGGCATCCACGGCACGGCGGTGCCGGATACCATCGGCTACACCTCGTCCCACGGCTGCATCCGCCTGACCAACTGGGACGCCCTCTTCCTCGCGGACCAGATCCGGCCGGGCGTGCCGGTGGAGTTCGTGGACTGAAAGCCTTTTCCGGAGCCGGAGACGAAAACCCACTCCGAGGAGCGGAAACACATCAGTGGAGGCTCGCGATCTCCCTGTCGTCCTGACCCTTGCGGAGCTCGATCACGACAGGCTCGGGCGTCTTCTTTTCAAGAACGAGGAGCTGGGGGATCCGCGCGAAGCGATGTTGGTAGGTCGTCCGGCTGGCGGCGCGAACGGACTCGAAGGGGAAGACGAACACCTGCTCGTTATCCCCGTTTCTGAATTGGCGCAGGAACGGCAGCAGGCCCTCGGGAACACCCCCTCGGAGGAGCTCCTCATCCGACAGTTGGCCCTGCGGATGCAGCACCACGACGTACCCGCCGTCCGTTCCAAGACGGCAAGGCTGTGAGGAGCGTTCCTGGGACGACCGGTCGAGGGCCTTGGCACCGTGCTCGACGCATCGGGCGAGCCGGACCGCGGGGTCCGTGAACAGGGAGCAGCCGAGGCCCAAGACCAGGGCAGTGGTCAGAAGGAAGCTCCGAAGCAGAATCCTGGGCGCCATCTTGTTCCTCCTTCACTAGCCGCCCGCGGCCTTCGCCTCTTTCACGAACGCGATCGCGCTGTGGACGGCGGATTCCAGCGAATCGCACTTCTCCGTATGCGGATAGAGAGCGATCTGAGCCCAGAGGTAGTTCCGTCCCTCGACATCGGGCTCGACATGGACAAAGGTCCGGATGCCCCGGCCGGCGAGGAAGCCGATCTCGCAACGGGCCGCCAGCGCAGGTTTCTCCCTGGCCTTGTCGGTCACGCCGTTCCTGGTTTCCCACCGGGCCAGGTGGAACACCACACAAGCGGCGCCGTTCAAAGCCTTGTGCTGCTCGGCGACCAGGAGGTCGATGAGCTCCTGCTTCTCGTCGCCGTTTTTCTCGTCGATCCCTTTCCACCTGGGGTCGGTCGGATCGTAGAAGGCGACGCCCTCCGCCTCGAAGATGCCGGCGACCTCGTCCCGCCAATCGCCGGAGTGGCTGCCGTAGAGGCCGACATAGGGTGGAGGAGGGATCGGCATCGCCGTGGAAAGGTTGCGCTTTTCAGGCATGGGAGTCTCCTGGATTGAGGGAGGGCCCGAGCGCCCTCGCCAGGGCTTCGAGGTCTTCGCTGCGGGCTTTCCGGATGAATTCCTGAAGCATCTCGGCCGCATCCCTCTCCCGGGGTGGGACCCGCTCCTCGAGCTTCTCCCAGAAGCTCTCCCAGCGCACGGAAGAGCGGCTCCTCTCTCCGCCCAGGCGCTCCAGGAGAGGCCGGCAGGAGCTCTGAAGGCTCGTGAGGATCTTTTCGATCCTCGGGTCCCCGGGCTCGGGGAGCGCCCGCACGAAACAGGCGTCGTTGCCGTTTCCCCGCAGCCAGTCGAGCCAGCTCATCACCTCGGCCTCGGGCATGCCCTTCCGGAGGAGGATCTCTCCCAGCAGGTAGTACTCGTGGGCCAGCGAGGTGTTGAACACACCCGGATCGTCCGTGTTCACGGTGACCCGGATCTCCCGCGAAAGCCGCTGGGCGTCGTTCAAGGTCATGCGGAAGACGTGGTGGTGCGACATCTCGGCAAACGGACCGATGATCCGGTTCGACGAAGGGTTGACCTCGACCACCAGCTCACGGCTGCGGACGAGCGTCTTCATCTTCTCCTGCACCGCGTGGCAGAGGGCGAGCCAGGCTTCCCGGTCCGGCTGCATGTCCACCGTCGTGATGCGGTCGCCCTCTTTGCGCACCTCGCTGTGATACCAGTACAGCCTCAGCAGCTTGTAAGCCTGGTTGGAGCCGACGTGCTCGTTGACCTCCGCGAGGACGCGGGCCTGCACGTCCGCCCAGCGCTGGTGGTGGACCCCGTGCCGGGTCCGGTCCCGGATCGAGTACTCCCGGTCCCGGAGGATCCGCTCGAGGTCGACGCTGTAGGGATCGAGCTGCCGCAGGCTCCAGGCGTCGTGGAGCGTGGGGATCGGCCAGTCGCCCGCGCCGCCCGCGTCGCCCGCGCGGCTCGCGCCGTAGATGGCGCGGCTGAGCTGCTGGATGCGGTCCTCCACCCCGAGGCCGCCCAGGAGGTCGTACCCGGACCCGAGGAAGTGGTGCACCCAGACCAGGGTGTCCAGCCACTCCTGCTTCGGAAGGACGGCCTGATAGCCGATCTGCTCCGCCCACACCTCGGGCTCGACGGCCAGGGCGATCGCGTGGCCCAGGCGGTCGCCCGGGCGGGGCGCCAGAAACTCGATCGTTTCGGCGATCGCCCGCAGGCCCGAGAGCAGGTGCCGGAACTCCTCGCCCACGTGATAGGTCATCCCCAGCCGGCGGTTCTCGAGAAGAGAAAGGATTTCCCGGTAGGTGCCGAAACGGTCGAACGGACGCGAGACCGTCCGCGTCTCGATCGGGTACTCCCGCAGGAAGCGGAACGCCGGGGCGAAGACCTCGGGCGGCGTGGGGAGCTCCAGGTTCGCCGCGTCGATGCCGACGAGGAACGGAACGGCCGGGTGGGGCGTCGAGAGGAGACGGAACAGCCGGAACGCCTCGTCCCGCGTCTTGCGCCTTATGCGGCCGTAGCGCACGACGCGGTTCTTCCGGCCTCCGGCCCGGATCGCGCGCTCGTCCGTCTGCCCGCGGCTGGCCTTGAGGAAATGGATCACGAAACCGAAGCCTTCGAGCTGCTTGCGTTGCACCCCCTGGGCGTAGCCCAGGATCCACGGCACGAGATCCCGGGGGCGGCCGGGAAGGCTGATCCGCCCCTCGACGTGGCGCAGGCACTCCGCGTGCCGCAGTCGCTCCAGGATCAGCCCCTGCTCTTCCACCGCGCTCTGCGGCAGGACACGCCGCTGCCGCGAATTGAAGAAGCGCTGGAACTGCCGCAGGCCCGTCGTCTTTCCGCTCTGTGTGGCGAGCTGCCAGTGGTGGGTGTGATAGATCAGATATCGGAAGAAAGCCTGGTGCAGGAGCTCGCGCGCGAGGTGCGGAGGCTTCAGAGGCTCGTTCCGGCCCGGCAGGGGCAGCTCCAGAAGCTTTTTCTGGACCGTGAAGTGGAGCCGCCCCAGCAGGCGGATGCGCGAGCGGATCCCCTCGTCCGCAAGCCGGCCGGCCGCACCGTCCTTGTGCGGGAGGCGTGGGATCAAGGGGTTCGCCAGCCGGAGCAGCCAGCCGGTCTCTTCCCGGCCGGCGGCCCGGTCCAGCCAGCTCTCCGGCCGGTCCACGGTGTCGCGGAACGCTTCGCGGAGCCTGCGCTGCGCTTCCCGCTCTTCGGCCCGGTTGCGCGCCAGGTAGATCTCGTCGAAAAGCGGAAGGAGACTGAACAGCCGGGACGAGGCGTTCTCCTCTTCGATCTCCGGCCACAGGCTCGCGAAGAGCACGCCCAGAGCCAGCAGCCGCACACAGGCCCGGCTCAGGACGAGGAGGCGCCGCTCTTCCGGAGAAAAGCCTTTCAGGGCTTCCGGGGTGAGGGCCTCCAGGAGGTGGTCGGCCCAGACCTCGTCTGCGCTCATCACTCCCCAGAGGTGCATGTGACCCTCGCTGACTCCGCGGTGGACGACCGTCCACAGCCCGTGGGAGCTGGTGTGCAGGAGGCTCAGGTGCTCGGGGAGGTCGAGCGCCCGCTCCGCCGAGAGGTGGCCCGCCGCCACCACCCGGGCATGCATGGAGCGGATCAGGTGGGCGACGGGGAAGCGCAGCGCCAGCTCGTGAAGCTCTTCGAGCCTCCCCTCCTGCACGCGGAGCTCGCTGCTGTTCCAGCGGAAGTAGCGCTCCCCCAGGCGCCCGAACGCCTCCATGAGATCGAAGTCGGCCGGAGGTGCGACCTCCCGCCTCGCCCTCTTCACCCACAGCGGCGGACGCCAGTCCTCCGAGCCCTCCTTGCGCCTCAGCTTGAGGATTTCGTCGACGTTGTCGTAGGAGTAGGTCGGCAGCTCTCGAAGCAGCCAACCCTGCTCGCGTTCCTTGGGATGGATGCCGTCCACGAGCCAGCTCTGGGGCAGGCGCAGGCCCTCGGTCCCCTCGATCCAGGAGAGGACCGGACCCATGAGGCCGAGCACTTCCAAGGGGAGATTGCTTCTCACGTCGGCTTGGAGCTCCCGCTGCCAGATGGATGGTTCTCCTGACGGGCTTTACCATAAGGAGAGCTCCCGAAGTCTGTCTGGCGCAGCGACTGAAGAGCTTTTTTGAGTTCTTTTCTATCGTTGCCGTCCCATACCTGCCTGATCTCCGGGTCTTTCAGGCTTTTATACGTCTCCTCAACGGGTTCGAAGAACGGCGCCAGGAGGGGGCAGTTGAACAATGCCTCTTGCAAGGGGAACAGCTCGATTCGTCCCCCTTCGGTTTCGCCCTTGATCCCCTGGGTGCCCTCGAAATAGCGGAAAAGAACGGTTGCCCACCTTGCAAGGGCGTCCCAGGCGTCCAGAGCTCCTCCCGCATCTGGAGGCTTGTTATCGTCCGAAGGTCCCGCGAAGTAAGCGCCTCCGAGCTCGGGCCACAGCTCTCCGAGCAGGTACTCTCCATGGAGCCGGCGGATGAAGCTCGTCTTGGAGTTCTTCGCCCACCACTTCGCCTCGTTCCCCCTGGCGGAATCCTCAGGAGGAGGGCTTTCCAGGACCACCCGGTCCTTGGCAAAGCGGCTCAGCCACGAGTAGACCGCATCGGTCAGCGTACCGAGATCGTCTTTGCCAGGCTCTTCCGGGAAGCTCCAATTGTTAAAAAATGCCTGTCTTCCTTCCTGGAAGGCTCCAGGCTCTCTCGCGGTCTCGCAGTGCTTGCTCAGAATGAATCGGATTCTCTGCTTGCGGTCCGGCTCGCTCTCTTCGCCAGTCCTCGCCCGGGCGCGGTCCTCCAGAAGCTGGCCGATGAGGCCGAGGCCTCTCCAGAACGAGACGGCGGCCCAGGGGTAGCCTGCTTTGTAGCCGAAAAAACACCACAGGTGAAGTGCAAGGATGGCCTTGTTGCCGGCCGGTTTCTTCGAGCTTCCTTGCGGCTTCTTGAGCACCGTGGAAAAGCTATCGGGCAGCAGGAGCATCATTCCCGTGGCGGAGATGTCCCGATTGCTCAGGACCTCCCGGATGGCATGCCTCGGGCCGCTGCGCAGGTTCCAACCGATCCCGTGGACGCTCCCGAGCTCGGAGTTCTTCTTGGCGATGTCGTTCGGCCGGTTCCGGGCGAGGATCTGGGGGAGGTAGAAGCCCGTCCACAAATCGAGGAACCACAAAAAACCCTTCAACGCGGAGAACTCGAAAGGTCCGCAACCGTCTGGCGGTGTTTTTCGCTTCGACTCCGCCAGCACCGCGTCGGGATCATCTCCGGAGGGCTCGTCTCCTCTCATGAAGGGGCGGAAGGCGTTGAGCGCCAAAAGCGACAGAACCTGCCCCCGGCGGTCCTCGACCTGGAAGCGCCAGCGCTGCAGGAGCTCCCGGCGGGTCTCCAAGTCCTGCGAGAGGATCGCACTGAGCACTTCGCGGCTCAAGTTGCGTGGCGTGAGGCTCTGGAGGTCCTCCATTTGCATCCGGAGCTCCCGCAGCACGTCGCGGTGCACGTTGACCAGCGCCCAGGCCGCCTTTTCGAAGAATTCGGCCCACCGCCGGTCCTTCCGCGAGGCCTCTTTCTGGAGATCGCTGACTCCTGAATCGTACATGGCGTCGAGCACCTGGATCTGCCGGCGCAGAGTGGAAGGCCGCAACGCCAGGCGAACGCGGGGTGCGATCGGCCACTCCGGGTAGCCGAAGAGGAGGTTCGACGCGGTCTCGAGCAGGTTCCAGACCTTTTTCTCCCCTTTCTTTTCATCGTCCTGGACCACGTAGTGGCCCCCCTGGACGCGGGCCGGAGCGGGGCCCAGCCGGATCCGGTTGCGGATCGGAAACAGCTTGACCATGTACTGCACCGCCAGGTGCTCCGTCATGTCCAGCGACGAAGAGGGTTCCGAGAGCTCTGCGAAGAGCTTCTGCCTCTCTGCGATCAACAGGTTGCGCGCGAAATAGACCCGCAGCAGCTCTTCGGGAAGGCGCCCCGTGAAGGTGAAGACCGGAACCAGCCGCGGGTGCTGGAGGTATTGCCGGTAAGTATCGAGAGTTGCGGTCAGGCTCTCCAGCGACATGTCCGGATCGTCGACCGGAAGCAGCACGAGGGAAGAGCGGCCGCGGTTGCCCGCGAGGCGGTCGGCGAGGCTGTCGATGAAGGCGCCGAGCCTCTTTCGCAGCAGCAACCCGCTGGTATGGCGCTCCAGCCGCTCCAGGCTGAAACCCAGGGGATCGTACTCCGCCGGCCTTTCCACCTCGTCGATGACCTGGAGGTACTCGCTCACGTCCTGGAACGCCTGCTGGACCGGGGTCAGCGCGCGGGACGTCGCCGAGGAGTGCCTCTCCCTCTCCTTTTCCCGGTCGCGCTGCCGCTCGATGTCCTCCTCGAGGGCGGTGGCCAGGAAGGTGTAGAGAAAGTGCTCGTCCTTGGCCAGGATGTTGGGCTCGATGACCGGCAGAGCGTAGAGCCTGTCTTTCAATTTCTCGGGTACCCGCTCCCCGCCGTTCACCTCCTCGACGAGGGTCTTGAGAAGGCTGGTCTTGCCGGAGCCGTACGTGCCGAACACCGAAATGGAGAGAATGGGCTGTTTTTTGTCGTCGGGAGGTGAGCTTTCCAGCGCGGCGGCGTGCTTGCGGAGAAGCTCGAAAATCTGGTCAAGCTCTTTTTTCCAGAGGCTCTCGTCGGGGTGGAAGGCGCGGGAGGTGCGGGAGCGTTCGAGGCGGATTCGGGGGGGATTCTGCGCAAAGCTTTCAGGGCTTTCAGGCATCGCACCTCCTTGTTGTTCCTTATTTTACCTCACCCCGCGGAGAGGTCCAAGAAATATATTGATCCGAATGATTCGATCAATTTCCCGGAGGTGGTGCGGGAACTCTGCCTTTGCGAAGCGCTCTCCTCAGTCGCCCAGGTAGCGCTCTTCGATCTGGCGCCAGGCCGGGCGGGAGATGCGCGAGAGGAGGGCGCGGTTGAGCGGCTCGCGAAGCGGGCTCCCGGAGGCGAGCCCGAAGGCGTAGTCCTGCCGTTCGAACGTCTCGGGCAGCACGCGCAGCCCGTCCTGTCTGCCCTGGCGGACCAGATGGCGGAGGATCGGCGCGTCGTAGACGACGGCGTCCACCTCGCCTTCGGCCAAGGCGGCGAGGGAGCGCTCTACGCTGGGGAAGGGGAGCCCCGGAATGCCGCGCCGCGCGAGGTAGGCCGCGCTCGTCGAGCCGGGGACGGTCCCGACCCGCGTGCCCGGCAGATCCTCCGGGCCCCGGACCGAAGCTTCCAGGCTCGCCACCGTGAGCGACGAGGTGATCGCGGCGGTAAACGTGGAGATCAGGATCACCCCGGAGAACATCCAGAGGACGGCCACGATGCGCCCCCCGAAGGTCACGGGGGCCTTGTCGCCGTAGCCCACCGTGGTCATGGTGACCGCCGACCACCAGAAGGCCGCGCCGAGGCCGCGCGACCCGCCGCCGAACTGCTCGGGGTTGCGCCGCCGCTCGAAAAACCACACCAGGGCGCCCGCCGCGAACAGCACCAGCAGCAGGACGCCGACGACTTGAAGGAACTGGAGGGAGAAGGCCCTGCGCAACACGGCCATCCAGCCCGGGCTGCCGCGGTCCGCGACGGCGATGCCCAGCCCGGAGGAGTGGAAGGGGTGGCTGAAGTCCACCCGCGCCTCGCGCTCGGACGTGACGGTCAAGGCGGCGGCCACCACGTCGAATGAGCCGTCGGCCAGTCCGCTCAGAAGCCCGTCGAGATCGGCCTTCCGCAGCTCGTAGGGGACCTGCAGCTCCTCGGCGACCTCCCGCCACAGCTCGATCGAAAGGCCGCTCCACGTCCCATCCGGGTTCCGGATGGCGAACGGCGGCGCGTGCTTGGTGCCGACGACGAGCGGCCGGCCGGGCCCTTCGGCCGCCTCCGGGCCGAGCCGGGGAGAGAAGAGCGCCAGAGCGGCAAGACAGAAGAGGCACCGGCGGAGGTTTGCGGTCTGCGGCCGCGGGTCCATGCCGGGATCGTACCATCCGGCCCTGCTTTCCGCTTCCGTCGCAGCCGAGGCAGAGGGCCAGACCGGCGGTCACGAAGCCGAAGCCACGGCCTCCGCCACAGGGTTTGCGAGCTCGAATTTGCGGATCTTGCTGTAGAGGGTCACCCGGTCGATGTCCAGGATCCGCGCCGCGCGGCTGATGTTCCAGCCGGCGCGTTCGAGGATGGTCCGGATGTGCGCCTTCTCGACGTCGGCGAGCGTCTCTCCGGCCGCCGCCGTTCCGCACCTCCCTGGCGCGAGGCCCAGGGGGAGATCCTCGGGCCGCACCAGAGGGGGCTTTCCCACGACGAGAGCCCGCTCGACGGCGTTGGCCAGCTCCCGGATGTTGCCCGGCCAGGTGTGGCGGATCAGCAGGTCCAGGGCCTCGGGAGAGAAATCGCGGAACGGGCGGTTCATCTGCAGGCTGTACTTCTCGAGGAAATGGCGGGCGAGGAGCGGGAGGTCCTCCCGCCGTTCCCGCAGCGACGGCAGGTGGACGGTGACCACGTTGATGCGGTAGTAGAGATCCTCGCGGAACGTCCCGTCCGCCACCAGTTGCTCCAGATCCTGGTTGGTCGCGCAGATCAGCCGGAAATCCACCTTGATCGGCTTGCCGGCGCCGAGGCGGGTGACCTCCTTGGACTCCAGGACGCGCAGCAGGTCGACCTGGGTCTTGGGGTTGAGCGTCCCCACCTCGTCGAGGAAGAGGGTGCCGCCGTCGGCCATTTCGAAACGGCCCTTGCGCCGGTACTGGGCGCCGGTGAAGGCCCCCCTTTCGTGGCCGAAGAGCTCGCTTTCGAGGAGGGTGTCGGGCAGGGCGCCGCAGTTGACGGGCACGATGGGGGAGTAACGCCGCCGGCTTCCGGAATGGAGGGCCTGGGCGATGAGCTCCTTGCCGGTGCCGCTCTCGCCGCGGATCAGGACCGTGGCCTCCGTGGGGGCGACCATTGCCACCAGCTCCAGGACCTTGCGGATCTCCGGGCTCTCTCCCACGATCCGCGGCACGCCCGAGAGCTCTTCGAGCTTCGCCTTCAAGGCGACGTTTTCCGAGCGCAGGCGCCGCTGGTCGAGCGCCCGCCTCACCACGTGCGACAGCTCGTCCGGATCGATCGGTTTATTGACATAGTCGAAGGCCCCTTCCTTGAGAGCGGTGACGGCGCTCTCGATCGAGCCGAAGGCGGTAAAGAGGATGGTGACGATCTCCGGGTCCCGGGCGCGGATGCGCCGCTGGAGCTCCAGGCCGTCCATGCCCGGCATTTTCATGTCGATGACCACCACGTCCCAGCGCTCGCCGTCGAGGCGCTCCAGGGCCTCCTCGGCGTCCTTGGCGCTCCCGGCCCGGTAGCCGTCCCGCCGGAACCAGTGCTCCAGGGAATCGCGCACCGAAAATTCGTCGTCGACCACCAGAATGCCGGCGGACCCGGCGGACGGTTCACTCATGACGTTCCTCCCGGACCGGCGGGTCCTTGGGCTGTGCGGCGGGGGGCGGGCAGCGGGGCAGGAGCAGCCGGAAGGCGGTCCCGCTCCCCACTTCGGAATCCACCTCGATCCGGCCGCCATGGCGCTCGACGATCCCGTAGACCACCGCGAGGCCGAGGCCGGAGCCGCTCTTTTCTTTCGTGGTGAAGAACGGCTCGAAAATGCGCGGCAGGGCCTCGCGGGGGATCCCCACCCCCGTGTCGGCCACGGTGATCTCCACCTGCTCGTCCACGGCCCGGACGGACACGGTGAGCGTGCCCCCGTCGGGCATGGCCTCCACGGCGTTGACGAAGAGGTCCACCAGGGCCTGCTGGATCTGGCCGGCGTCGCAGGTGAGCTGATCGTCCCCGGCGAGCGGCGTCCAGGCGAGCCCGACCCGGCTCATCTCCAGGTGGTGGCGGATGACGGCGAGCGACTGGTCGACGATCGGATTCAAGGGGTGGAGGGCCATGGTGCCGCCGGAGCGCCGGGCGAAGAGCAGGAAGTCGCGCACGATCTTGCCGCAGCGCCCCGCCTCCTGCTGGATGACGTGGAGGAAGCGCCGGACCTCCTCCCGCTCTGCGGAGCTCGTGTCCCCGCCGTCCAGGCTGCGCTCCACCAGCTTCGCGTAGTTGAGGATGCCCGCGAGCGGGTTGTTCAGCTCGTGGGCCACGGTGGCGGCGAGGGTCCCCAGGGAAGCCATCTTCTCCATGTGGATCACCTGGCGCTGGGTGCGGGAGAGCTCCGCGGTCTCTTCGACCACCTTCTGTTCGAGCGTGCGGGCCCACTCCTCGTTTTCCCGCCGCGCCTGGGAGAGGTCGCGGGTCATGCGGTTGAAGGCGTGGGCGAGCTGGCCCATCTCGCCGCGCGAGCCCGTCTCCAGGGTGATGTCCAGATCGCCCCGGGCGATGCGTCCGGTCCCGTCGATCAGGGCCTGGACCGGCCGGCGGACGAAGAGCTGGATGAACAGGGCCGAGGCGGCCCCCACGGCCAGGGCCATCACCAGCGCCGCGGTGAGGCTCAGGCGCTTGGCCGCGGCCAGGCGCAGGTCGGCATCGTCCAGGGACATCTGGATGTCCAGTACCCCGAGGACCGCCTGGCCCGGCCGGTGGGCGTGACAGCCGTTATTGGAGCAGGCCGGCGCGTTCTCGATCGGATTGATCAGCCCGAGCACCCGCCCGCCGCCGGCCGCCCGGAACACCCGCATCCGCTCGCGCGCGGTCACGGACGTGCGGGGAGGCTCGTCCCGGTGGCAGCTCACGCAGGCCGGGGCCGTCATCCGGTCCAGCCGCCGGCCGACCTCCCGGGAGTCGGCGGAATACGCGATCCTCCCCCGCGGATCGTAGATGCGCACACCCACCACTCCGGGGATCGTGGCCACCGTCCGGAGGACTTGATCGACCTCCTCCGGGCGATCGAGCAGCATGCCGCGCCGGGTGGCCCGCTGGATCAGCTCGCTCCAGGCGAGGGTGTTGTTCTCGATCGTCTCGCGCAACTGCCGCGCGGTGGACCGCGCGCTCAGGAAAGCGTAAGCCGCGAAGGCCGCGAGGACGACGGCGAACAGCCGGAAAAACAGGACGGCCCCCAGCGAGTGGAAGGCCGTGGGCCAGCGGAGATGACGAAGAACGGGCATAGGGACACCCGTCGTGAGATTCTAGGGACCGGCGCCCGCCGGCGCCCCGGCCGTTGGGACGGGGACCGGCGTCCGCGGGCTGCACCGGGGGGTAGGTCCCCGCATCGCCCGATCGAAGGGGCAGCCCTCGCACTCCCCCTCGCGGTCGCACAGCTTGAAGGAGACGAGGCCGGCGCTCATCCACACGCAGGGGAGCACCCCCGGAGGAGGGGCTCCCGAAAGAGGCGGAGGGGTTTCCTGGCGGAGCATGGCTCCCTCCCTACTGCCCGTGGCAGTTGCTGCAGTCCTCATCGATGGCGAACGCCTTCTCACCGTCATGGCAGGAGGCGCAGAGCGCGCCCTCGTGGACCGCCTCGTACGTAAGCTTGCCGGAGACCGGACGGCCCGGCTCCGTCAGCCGGAACAGCTGCGAGTGGCACGTCCGGCACTGGTAGTCGGCGGCCATCGAGTGCGTTTCGTGATCGAACGTCACCGGCCCCGGGCTCTCGGCGGACACCGGGAAGGTGTACGGAGCCGGCAGGCGCAGGAGCGCGGGATCGACCTCCGGTGCCGCGGCCGCGGTGGCCTGCGGAACGGCCGGCGCCGGCTTCGGGTGGCTCACCGCGACCCCCACAACTCCCACCAGCATCAGCACCCACAGGGTCGCGAGCACGCTGCGGCTCAAGGCCGGACGGCGGCGCACCAGAAGCGGGGCCACGCCCGGGGGAGGCAGCTCCGCCTTGGGGAAGACCGGCAGGTACTTCACCGCGAGCGTAAAGAGCAGGAAGCCCGCTCCCACAATGCTCGCCGTCACCGCGAACTCCGTCCACGACGGGATGTAGTTGACGCCCGAAGAGGCGGCCATCCCCGTCACCGCCACGTTCAGGCGGTTCAGGATGAAGCCCATCACCGTGAGGAGAGCGGCGAAGAACAGGCCCCGCTCGTTCGCCCGCACCTGCGGCAGGGCGAAGAGCAGCATGGGCAGGAGCACGCCGAGCCCGATCTCACCCCAGAACAGCACGCTCTCGGGCGTGAGCGCCAGCACCAGGCCGAGGTTGCCGCGGGCCACGAGGTCCTGCCCCTTGAGCAGGGCGTAGGCGCCGAGGACCACCACGGCCACCCGGGCGAGCCCGGAGAGCAGCTCCGGCTCCAGCCGCTTGCCGAAGGCCCGGTAGCTCATGAAGGACTCGAAGATGGTCATGGCGAGGCCCCCCGCGATCGCCGTCACGAAGAAGAACACCGGCAGCATGGGGGAGTACCAGAGGCCGTGCAGCTTGTCCGGCACGATCACGTACAGGCTCCCCAGCGACGACTGGTGGAGGGTCGAAAGCAGCACGCCCACGATCACCAGCGGCACGTAGAGCTTCCGCACGACCTTCAACGGCCACTTCCACCCGAACCGCTCGAAGACCAGGGGCGAGAACTCCAGGGCCAGCACCGTGGTGTAGAGCGTCACGCACCAGGCCACCTCGAACATCACCGAGTGGGGGTTCCACATGATCAGGGGGTGCCAGATGCGGTACGGCAGCCCAAGGTCGAAGAGGAGCGCCACGATCACCAGGACATAGCCCAGGAAGGCGGTGAGCACCGCCGGCCGGGCGATCGGCTCGTAGCGCTCCATACGGAATACGTGGACCGTGGCCGCGATCACGAAGCCCCCGGCGGCCAGACCGACGCCCACCAGGACGTCGAAGCCGATCCAGAGGCCCCAGGGGAATTCGTCCGACAGGTTCGTGGCCGCGCCCAGACCCTGGGCGAAGCGCAGGACCGTGGCGTAGAGACCGGCGGCCAGGACCGCCATGAGCACGGCCTGCCACAGGGTCAGACGCCCGAGCCGGTCCTTCAGATGGGTCAGGTTGGCGTTCATGACACGACCTCCTCCCCGGAGCCCGCGCGGTCCTCCGGCCGGATCGGCACGAGAGGCGGCTTGCGCTCCATGGCCTCGTCCAGGGTGATCTCGCCCCGGCGCACCTGGTCGAGGACCTCCCGCCGGCCGGTGATCCACCAGATGCCGGCGAGGACGGCCCCGCCCAGGGTGACGACCCGGGGCAGCTTCGACAGGATGTCCCACGTGAGGCCCGGGTAGGAGTCGGAGGCGAGCTCCGTCTTGAACCCCAACTGCTCGAACGGCACGCTCGACAGGTAGAGGATCGACGTGCCCCCCGCCTCGCGCTCCCCGTAGATCCGGTCCACATACTTCCGAGGCTCCTCGGCCATGCGGCGCCGGGCCTCGGCCAGCAGCTCGTCGCGGTCGCCGAACAGCGTGGCCCCGGTAGGGCAGGCTTCGGCGCAGGCGGGCTGGCGGCCCTGCGAGACGCGCGTCTCGAAGCAGAACAGGCACTTCTTCACCGTGGGAAGGGGCTTGTCCCACTCGTACTTCGGCACCCCGAAGGGGCAGCCGACCATGCAATAGCGGCAGCCGATGCACTTGTCCGCGTCGTAGACCACCGGCCCCGCGGCGGTCTTGTGCAGGGCGCCCACCGGGCAGACCGAGGCGCACGCGGGCTCCAGGCAGTGCATGCACTGGCGGCGGACGGCCGCCCCGTCGTGGCGTTCGAGGACGCTCCACGTGGTGGCGGAGAGTTTCCCGATGCCGCTCTCCCGGGGCAGGCCGTTGCTCTCCTTGCAGGCCCACACGCAGGCTTCACAGCCGATGCAGCGGGTCAGATCAATCAACATCGCGGCTTTCGCGGGTCTCATTGCCGTCTCCTCCTAGAAGCGCTCCACGAGCTCCGGTTCCTTCTCCTCCTGCAGGTCCAGGGCGACCTCCTCCTCGTGATGGAGCACGGCGCCGCCGGGATCGAGCTCCATCCGGATGTGAGCGGGGCCGATGAACACGCCTTTCGGCAGCTTGAGCTCCGCCTTCGCCGGGACGGAAGGCGGCTCGGGCACGGGCCTCACCTCCGGCGAGGCCTCCCCGGACCGGGCCGCCCGGCGCAGCGCCGCGCGCTCGGACAGATAATCGATGGTCAGGCAGGTGATGATGGTGAGCAGCACGAGAATGGCGACCATGGCTTTACCCTCCTCTCGAAACTGTGTCCGACAGACGGAAGGGCAAAGCCCGGGCCAACGGGCCGCGATGGGCATAAATCTATCTATTTCAAGGATTTGCTCGAAGCGAAGGCAACGGCGGGGGAGCGCGGGCTGTTGAGGATCTCAACAGGGTGCCGCCGGGTCCGCGGTGAAAAACCTTGCAAAGGCCGTGGAGACGGGGTTTTCCGGGGTGTAGAGATCTTCGACACCCCCCGTCGAAGATCTCTACACCGGGATTTGGCGGCTCGGCTGGCCCCCGCCCGGAGCCCTCACCACCCCGGCCCTCCTCTCCCATCCTCCCGTCCACCGCCGGGAGAGTTGTTCATGCCGCTATCGCGGCACCGCAAGAGGGATGAAAATCCGGAACGGCGGTGGC
>DATHUD010000376.1:0-1651 GCA_035462575.1 Thermoanaerobaculia bacterium
ACGTGAGCTGGGTTTAGAACGTCGCGAGACAGTTCGGTCCCTATCTCGTGTGGGCGCAGGAGACTTGAGAGGATTTGTCCCTAGTACGAGAGGACCGGGATGGACGAACCTCTAGTGCACCAGTTGTCGCGCCAGCGGCACCGCTGGGTAGCTACGTTCGGAAAGGATAACCGCTGAAAGCATCTAAGCGGGAAGCCCCCCTCAAGATGAGGTCTCCCTGAAGACCCCTGGAAGATGACCAGGTTGATAGGCAGGAGGTGTAAGCGCTGAGAGGCGTTGAGCTGACCTGTACTAATCGGTCGTTCGGCTTGACCATATTCGCCACACTGCACACGGCGAACCCTATCGCTCTACCCCGATTCGTTGTCTTGAAGCTCTTTTACAGAATTCAGGTTTTCCCGGTGACATCAGCGAGGGGGAAACACCCGTTCCCATTCCGAACACGGCAGTTAAGCCCCTCAGCGCCGATGGTACTGCACGCGAAAGTGTGTGGGAGAGTAGGTCGTTGCCGGGAATAATTCTCTAATGGCCCTGGGATAAACCCCAGGGCCGTCGTTTTTCTATGCGATTGCCCCCGCCGGTCCGATTCCCGTAGAGTTTCGCCCCGTGACCACCAAGGCCGGGCTCCTGTCGCTGTTCCTTTTCGGGGCTGCCCTTGCCCTCGGCCTGGCGGTGGAGCGTCCGGCGTCCTCGTCGGCCCGTCCTCTCCTGCTCGTGATCGGCATCGACGGGGGGGAGTGGAAGGTCATCCATCGGCTTTGGGGCGAGGGCAGGCTTCCTCATCTCAAAGCGCTCGCCGACCGCGGGGTGGCCGGAACTCTGCGGACCGCCTATAACTCATCCCCCGTCATCTGGACGACGATCGCCACCGGCGTCACGCCGCCGGTGCATGGCATCACCGATTTCGTCGTGCCCACCCCCAAAGGCGACGTGCCGATCTCGTCCGAGGTGCGCAAGGTCCCCGCCCTGTGGAACATGCTGTCGCGCGCGGGAAGGAGGGTGGCCGTGCTCGGATGGTGGGGCTCCTGGCCTGCGGAGGACGTCAACGGTGTGGTGGTGACCGACCGGGCCCTCCTGAACCTGGAGGACCGCGTCTCTCCGCCCGGGTATCTCCCCGATTTTCTCAGAGATCTGAAGGCGGCCGCGGCGGACCCCGGAGGTTTTCTCGACGAGGAGCCGGAGCTTCGCGACCTGGTGATGGCCCGCTCGGCGGCAAAGCTCGTCCGCGAGGGCTTCGATCTGGTCCTGACGTACTTCCGCAGCCCCGACATCGTCAGCCACAATCACTGGAAGCATTTCGAGCCGGAGCGCTTTCCCGGGATCGATCCCGACGAGCTGGCGGCTCATCGGGATCAGGTCCCGCGCATCTACGAGGCGGTCGATCGGGAGATCGGCCGGATTGTTGGCGGCGCGCCGTCCGGGACGAACGTCCTGGTCCTCTCCGACCACGGCTTCCACGCCGCCCCCCGGGAGGAGATCAAGGTGTTCTTCGACATGGACTCCCTTCTGGAGCGGCTCGGCTACCTCGTGCGGCGTGGCGAGGGGGTGGATTTCGCCCGCACTCGGGTCTACACCTACGGCACTCCGCCCTTCCGCCGGGCGAAGGTCCTGCGCTTTTCTCTCGCCGGGCGGGAGCCAGGGGGCCGGGTGC
>DATHUD010000377.1:0-5731 GCA_035462575.1 Thermoanaerobaculia bacterium
GGAGTACCTGGATCCGGCTTTTCCGTCCCGACGGCAGCATGGTGCCGACGGCGGAAGAGCAGGCCGAAGCGGAACGCCAGCGGGCCGAAGCCGCGGAGGCCGAGGTCGCTCGTTTGCGGGCGCTGCTTGAAGAGCGTAATCGGGGTTGAGCCCCGGCCGGCGATCGAGGATCTCGATTTCGGCGGGCGCTCAACTCATCCGCAGCCCGACATTGATGTCACCCACGGAGCCCGGTCCGTTCCGGCTCAGGCGGAGCAGGAGCTCGGACCCGCTGTCGCTGGCGCGAAAGATGCCGTCCAGGTCGTTGCGCGTGTCGCGCGCTCCCTTCGCGTTGTACGGGGGCAACGCGTGCACCCGGTCGGTGACCGCATCGTCGAAGTAGAGCTGCGACGTGAGCTCGTGGCTCCGCTTCCCGCCCGCTGGATGGCGGACCTTGAAGTGGATGTGGACGGCCCGGCGGGCGTACCAGCCGGGATAGATCGTGACGAATTCGGCCGTGCCGGAGCGGTCGGTCACCTGGTAGCCGCGCAGGAACTTCTGCCCTCGCGTGTCCCCGTTGTGGTCCCACACGTCGGAGTAGGCGCCCAGGGCGTCGCACTGCCACACATCGACAATCGCACCCGCCAGCGGGGCGCAGGCGCCACCGTCCACCCGGCTGACGTGGATCCGCAGCCGCAACGGCACCCCCTCCTTGACGGCTTTCGTCTTCGGGTCCAACCGGATATCGCGGCGCTCGAGGCGTTCGTCCACGAAGTAAGGGCCTTCGGTCTGCGCGGGCGTCACCACACAGTCGAGCGCCTGCGCGGGTCCCGCGGCATCCCGAGCGCCCTCCCCCGAGGCGGGCGTGCAGCCGGTCAGCGCCGCCGCTCCCGCGGCGGTTCCCAAGAGGCCGAGCACCTCGCGGCGGCTCCAATCGACCAGGGGGCGGTTCGTCTTCACCGGATCGTCGCTCATACGTCCTCCTCCAACAGCCCTACTCTACGCCATGGGAGGTTGGGCTACGCAGAGCATGGTATAACGCCAAGAAAGAGTAGTCCTCTCCAAAGGAGAATCCTGGAATGCGAAAACAGGCCTTTCTCGCAGGCATCTGTTGGATCGCCGCTCTCGTGCTGTCCGGCGCTTTGCCGGCGCAGGAACCGGCGCCGGCCTCCTCTCATGAAAGGGCGGCCCGGGAGCTTTTCCGGTTGTTCGGCGGCGAAAAAGCTGCCGAGGTGGGAGCGGAAGCGATGTTGGGGACGATCCGAGAGAATGAGGAGCTCGCTTCCTACGAGGACGTGTTCCGCGCATGGTTTCGGAAGGTCTTCGCCACGGAAGACTTCGAATCCGAGATGGTAGCGCTCTATATGGGAGCCTTCTCGGAGGGAGAGCTGCGAGAGATTACGGCGTTCTACAAGACGCCCGTCGGCCAAAAGGCTCTCGCGCTCGTTCCGGAGCTGATGAAGCAGGGCGCCGAAGTGGGGCTGAGGCGGGTAAACGAGCATGCCGCGGAGCTCGAGGAGATGCTCGCGCAGGCGAGGAAGGAACGCGAAGGGGAGACGCCGGTCGGCAATGGGGCGGCGCAGAAGCGGACGATCTCCGATATCCGAAACGTGGGCACCGCCATGTTCAGTTGGTTGACGGATCAGGCCGGAGCCGCGGCGGCCGGTCAGTCGCAAACCGAAAAGCCGGCCCCTCCGGTCGCTCTCAAAGACTATTCTCCGATCTCCTTCCAGGAGCTCGAGAAGATTCTGGTGCCGGACTACCTGGCGAAGCTCCCGGAAACGGACGGGTGGGGCCATCCCTATGAGTTTTACCTCAATGTGGAAGATCCTCTGGCACAGCAAGTCATGATGATCCGGAGCCCGGGAAAGGATGGCAAGTTTTCTGATTCCCACTATAGCGTCGGTCCGTTCACGCCCGACGACTTCGATCAGGACATCGTCTGGGCCGATGGTTTCTTCGTGCGCTGGCCCCAGGCGGCGAATTAGCGGGTCCGCCGGCTCGGGCACCGCTGGGAGCGCCGGCATCCTGCCGGCCCCCTAATCGCCCCGGCGCGCACCCCATCTTTTAGGGAGCAGCGCCACACCGGGCACGTTCAGCGACATCTCCCGACTCCAGCCTTTTCAGTGAGCCTTTCCGGCGGGGCGGCAAGAGAGCCGCCCGGCTGCCTTTCTGGAGATGAGTCATGAGATGGAGCAAAGCTGTCCTGAGCTTGGCCCTCGCGGCCGGGGCCGCGCTGATCACATTCGGCGCACAAGCCCAGCCCGAGCCGCCCGGACTCGAGAAGATCCATTCCTGGGTGATCGAAAACACCCGGGCGGGTGCGCAGGCGGAGTATTTCGTCGTCTTGAAACCGCAGGCGAACCTCGCGGGCGCCCGGCAGCTCAAGAGCAAGCTCGGCAAAGGGCGGTTCGTCTACGAAACCCTTTTTGAGACCGCGCGGGAGACCCAGAGACCGATCCTCGAAGAGCTGGACGCCCTGGGAGTGGAGTACCGCTCGTTCTATCTGGTCAACGCGATTCTGGTCAAAGGCGACCGCAACCTCGCGAAGACCCTGGCGGCGCGGCCCGACGTGAAGCGGATCGACGGCAATCCCGTGATGCGCCAGACGCTGCCCAGGCCGCACGAGGCGGAGCCCCTGGAATTCAATCCCGAGTGGGAGTGGGAGGGCAGCAAGGCCATCCTGGCCGCGGAGCCGGGGGTGAGCTACGTTCGGGCGCCGCAGATCTGGAATTTGGGCTACACCGGGCAGGGCGTGGTCGTGGGCGGCGCCGACACGGGCTACCGCTGGACGCACGCCGCGCTCAAGAACGCGTACCGCGGTTGGAACGGCACCACGGCCAGCCATGATTACAACTGGCACGATTCGGTCCACAGCGGCGGCGGCGTCTGCGGAGCGAACGCTGCCGCGCCGTGCGACGACAACGGCCACGGGACCCACACCATGGGCACCGCGGTGGGCGCGGACGGCGCCAACCAGGTCGGCGTGGCGCCGGGAGCGAAGTGGATCGGCTGCCGCAACATGAACCAGGGGGCCGGCACGCCCGCCACCTATCTCGAATGCATGGAGTTTTTCCTCGCGCCCTATCCCGTCGGCGGCACCACCAGCCAGGGCGATCCGAGCAAGGCCCCTCACGTCACCGTCAACTCCTGGGGCTGCTCCACGGGCGAGGGCTGCACGACCCCGAACCTCCTCCTGACCGCGGTCGCCAACACGCGGGCGGCGGGAATCGTGATGGAAGTCTCGGCCGGCAACTCGGGGCCGGGCTGCTCCACGGTGTTCGATCCGCCCAGCTTGTACGACCCGTCGTTCACTACGGGAGCGCTCAACACCGGCGCCGACACCGTGGCCTCCTTCAGCAGCCGCGGTCCGGTCACGCGCGACGGCAGCAACCGCGTGAAGCCCGACATCATGGCCCCCGGCACCAGCACCCGTTCCGCCTACCGGACCAGCGACACGGCCTACTCTTCGCTCTCGGGCACCTCCATGGCCGGGCCGCACGTGGCCGGCGGCGTGGCGCTCCTGCTGTCGGCGTTCCCCTCGCTCACGGGCAACGTCGACGCGATCGAAAGCCGCCTCACCTCCTCCGCCAAGCGCATCGCGCTCTCCACCGCCACGTGCAGCAGCGCGGCCGGAGTCGTCCCCAACAACGTCTACGGCCACGGCCGCCTCGACATGGGGTGCGCGATCCCGGCGAAGGTCTCCGGATCGACCGCCGTCTGCTCCGGCAGCCCGGCCACGCTCACCGTCGATCTCGTGGGGACCGGCCCCTGGACGCTCACCTGGTCGGACGGCTTCGTCCAGAACGTTTCGGCCACACCGGCCACGCGCTCCGTGTCGCCCACCAGCGCCACGACCTATTCCGTCACCAGCGTTTCGAGCACCGGCTGCAATCAGCCCGGCGCCGGCAGCGCGACCGTGAGCCTCGCCTCACCGCTTTCGAACACGACGATCGCGGTCTCCGGCAGCACCACGATCGGCAGCCCGTGCCTGGGCGGCACCGCAACGGTGACGGACACCGGCGGCGGCACCGCCAGCCATCAGTGGGGCTACCGCACCACGTCCGGCGGAACGATCACCAACATCGCCGGCCAGACGGGGACGAGCTACGTCCTCAATTGCGCGAGCTTCCCGGCCGCCGGCAACTACTTCCTCGTGCAGAGGACCACGCCGGGCTGCGGCTCCACTCTGATTTCGAACGAGATCCCGGTTACCGTCACCAGCGTGCCGGCTCCGACGCCGGTGACCGTGACGTTATATTCGGTGGCGGCGGAAGACGGCCGGCTCTGGGAGAGCGGAGAGACCGGCAACATCGGGGGCGGCGGCAATTCGACCGACAACACCACCGCGGCGTTGCGGGTCGGAGACACCAACGTCGACGAGCAATATAAAACCCTCGTCTCCTTCAACACCTCCTCGATCCCGGATACGGCCACGATCACCTCGGCGACGCTGCGCCTCGTGCGGGCGACCTCTTCGGGAACCAGTCCCTTCACCACCCACGGCTCCTGCGTAGCGGACATCGTCACCGGAGGCTTCGGAGGCTCGACCGCCTTCGCCACCGCCGACTGGCAGGCCGCGGCCACGGCCACGAGCGTGGCCACGATGTCCAACCCAACGGCCACCGGCTCGGCCTCCACGGGCAACCTGAACGCGGCCGGCCTCTCCGCGATCAACAAGACCGGCACCACGCAGTTGCGAATCACCTTCACCTTGGACGACAACGACGACCTGGGCTACGATTACATCGGCTTCTACCCGGGGGAGAACGCGACCGCGGCGAACCGGCCGCAGCTCACGGTCACGTACCAGCCCTGAGCTGAGCCTTGCTGGGAGCGCCGGCATCCTGCCGGCTTCTTACTTCGCTTTCGATCGCAGCCATAAGATTCCGTGGGCCGCCATATAATCCGGGCGGCCCACGGAAGACTGCGACGGCGCGCTGGAAGGTTCGGCCGGCCTCTGGAATCTTCGGCGGCACGCGAGAAGATTCGGCCGGCCGCTTTAACCTTCGGCGGCTCACAGAAGGTTCTGTCGCCTCCGGGAAAAATTGGATGGACCGCTTGAGCCTTCGGCGGAACGCCTGAAGATTCTACGAGCCAAGGGAAGGTTCGGTCGGCTGCTGGAATCTTCGGCGGGGAGCTTGAAGGTTCTGCGGGACATGGGAAGACTCGACGGCGCGCGGAAAGGCTCGGTGAGCCGCAGAAGCTTCTGCGAGACACTCTCAGGTTCTGAGAGCCGCTTGAAAGCTCTGAGCCGCACTCGAAGGCTCTGTGAGCCGCTTGAACCTTCTGCGAGGCGTTGGAAAGCTCTGAGAGGCGTTGGAAGGTTCTGTAGCCCGTCAGGACCTTCGACGAGGCGTTCTTGGATTCTGAGAGGCGATCAAAGGTTCTGAGCCGGGCTTGAACGTTCTGTGAGGCCTTTGAACCTTCTGTGAGACGTTGGAACCTTCTGTGAGCCGTCTGAAAGTTCTGAGCCGCACTGGAAGATTCTATGAGCCACTTGAATCTTCGGCGAGGCGTTCCCAGGTTCTGAGAGCCACGAGAACGTTCGATAGCGCACCTGGAGCTTCTGCGGGACACTCGAATTCTATAAAGGGCGCCCCAGGATTCCCTGAGCCTCGGTAATCTCCCCGGTGGCTCCCTCCTCTCCCGGGGAGGGGGACCGGCGTGGTGGGAGAGGAGGGCTGGGGAGGTGAGGGCCGGGCGGGGGCGCGGCCCGGCCGCAATCCGCTTCAGCCGCCCACGCCCTCGC
>DATHUD010000378.1:0-4952 GCA_035462575.1 Thermoanaerobaculia bacterium
GGCGAGGGCTATTCCGGCGGGAGCGACGGCGGCGGCGGAGATGGCGACGGCGGTCTCGCCTACCTGCTCATCCGCATCTGGATCGAATTCGTCATCCGCTACCCGGCGATCGGAATCCCGGCGACGATCGCGATCGTCGCCTATCTGATCATCCGCCAGAAAAGGAAGGGGAAGCTCGGCCCCCAGAACTGGGACTCGGCCCCGGCCCCCTCGGCGCCGCCCGTGCGCCCCGCGTCGAAGGACCTGGACGCGGTCCGCAGCCAGGATGCGGACTTCTCGGTCGTCCTCTTCGAGGACTTCGCCTACGCGCTCTACGCCCGCGCCCATCAGGCGCGCTCCAGCCAGCGCGAGCTCGACGCCCTGGCCCCCTACCTCTCCCAGGAGGCGCGCACTCACCTCTCGCAGCGCCGGCCCGTGGGCGCCCCGGTCTCGGGTGTCGTCATCGGCGCCATGCGGGTGATCGATCTGACGCTGCCTCCTCCCGTGCCGCCTCCGCCGGGCGGCAAGCCGCCCCAGACCGTGGTCGTCCTGGAATTCGAGTCCAACATGACGGTGGGGATGGCCGGAGCGGAGCACACGCAATATCTCCGGGAGCGCTGGCGCCTCGGCCGCGACGCGGGGGTCAAGAGCCGGCCGCCCGAGGTCGTGAAGACCTTCCACTGCCCCAACTGCGGCGCGCCCTTTGCGCCCACGGGCGATGGCAACCGCTGCGGGTACTGCGGCCAGGTGGTCACGGACGGCCGGTTCGACTGGAGCGTCCAGTCGATCGAGCTCCTGGCGACCGAGGACCGGCCGCCGGCCCTGACCTCGAACGTCCAGGAGGTGGGGAGCAACTGGCCCACCCTCTTCCATCCCGCGCTCGCCGCCCGCTGGGCCGAGCTCGTGCGGGAAGACCCGGCGATCACCCAGGAGGCTCTGAACGCCCGGCTCCAGCTCATCTACAACGAGCTCAACGCCGCCTGGACCCGCGGCGACCTGGGCGGCGCCCGCCCCTTCGTGTCCGACAGCCTCTTCGGATACCTCCAGTACTGGGTCACCGCCTACGGCAAGCAGGGGCTCCGGAACGTCCTCGAAGGCATGCGGATCGTCGAGTGGAAGACCGTCAAGGCGATCCGCGACAAGCGCTACGACTCGATCACCTTCCGCCTCTGGGGCACCGGCCGGGACTACACCGTCCGCCAGGCCACGGGGGACGTCGTCTCCGGCAATCCCAAGGTGGACCGCTTCTACTCCGAATACTGGACGCTGATCCGCGGAGCCGGAGTCCACGGCGCCCCCAAGGCCGACAAGACCTGCCCGAACTGCGGCGCCTCGCTCGACGTCAACATGGCCGGCGAGTGCGAGCACTGCGGCGCCAAGATCACGAGCGGCGAGTTCGACTGGGTGCTCTCGAAGATCGAGCAGGACGACTCGTACACGGGGTAGGGGCCGGCGGCGAAGCAACACGCCGGCCCGTCTGCATCACGGCCGCCTCAGGACGAGGCCGTGCACTCCCCGTCGTGGTCCTTCTGGGCCCCGGCCTTGATGCGCTCGCACTCGTTGCCGTAGGTCTTGCCGTCGCACCCGCAGACCGGCCGGAAGTCCTTGGTGCAGGCATCCCGCTGCTCGACGCAGACCCCCTGGAGGTCCGCCGAGCTGCACTGCCCCGCCGGCAGGTCGCAGAACCAGCCCTCCGGACAGGGTTTGCCCTGGATGCCGCCGCAGACCTCCCCCTTGTCTCCACCCGCCCCGGTCCCCCCATCGGTCTTGCAGGTGGCCGCCGTGAGAGCCAGGGCGGCGAGCAGCAGGAGCACTTTTCTTTGCCATCCGAGTCTTCCCATGGGTCTCCTCCTTTTTTGGACACCTTCAGAAAGAAGTTGCCGCAGGAGGAGGGAAAAAGGACAGCAAGGACCAACACGGACTGACACGGACTTCCAGGGACAGCCTGTTCGTCCTGTGTTCGTCCGTGTTCGTCCCTGTGGCTTTCACGCCCGCACGAGCTCCACCGCCTCCCGCACCACCCCCTCATCCCGAAGGATGCGCCGGTGGCCGAGGCCGGAGGTCGTGATCAGGCGGGCGCCGGGCCAGGCGTGCGCCAAGGACTGCCCTTCCCGCCAGGGGACCTCCGCGTCCTCGATGTCGTGCACGATGAGCGCGGGGAGGCGGAAGCTCCGGGCGATCACGGATCCCGAGACCTGGGCCCAGACACCCGGGCCGAAGGTCCGCTCCATCTCTTCGCGCAGCCCCCACTCGACCGGCCAGGAGAGGCCGAGCTGGCGGGCGAAGCCCCGAACCGCCTGGTCCAGATGGCAGGCCGGCGCCAGGTAGGCGACCCGCCCGGCGACCATCCCCTCTTTCAGGGCGAGCGTGGTGCAGACCGCTCCGAAGGAGTGGGCGATCACGGCCTGGAACGGCCCGACGGCTTCACCCATCCGCAGGACCGCGTCCCGGCCGTCGAAGCCGTTCAAGCGGCGGCCCGGCGTGCGGCCGTGGGCCGGCAGATCGAAGGCCACGACCCGATGGCCGGCGTCGACGAGCGGCTGGACGAAGGCGCCGAGCTGCGCGCCCCGGCCGGACCAGCCGTGGACGAGGAGCACCGCCGGGCCCTCTCCCCAGGCGTGCGCCGCGAGCTGGGCGTTCTGAAAAGGGACGGTGAAGGCCTCGGCTGTCCGGAGGAGCTCCTTTTCCCTCGCCGGCTCAGGGTGACGCATCGGCGTGCAGAAGAGGTCGAGCGCCCACCGCCCCGCGAGCGGCGGCACGGTCCGGCCCAGGGCATTGAGCCCGGTCTGGGTGAGCCGGAGGGGGAAGGGGAGGGGAGGCCGCGCCGCGGAAGGTCTGGCCAGGGTGGAGGTCCGGGTGCCGCTCAACGGTTCCGCGCTCATCGTGCTCCTCCTGTTGCGTAAGCCTTACTTACCAATAGGTAAGCAGGCCGGGTAAAAAAATCAGCTCCGGAGCTGCCGCCGGACCTGCTCCAGCGCCGCTTCGAAGCGACCCGGGCCCGCGGCCCGGGCGATCTGGAGCGCCCCCTGAAGAGTTGCGATCAGCACGAGGGCCTGGTCCTCCGGCTCGCCGGGGAATCCGAAGACCCCCCGCTCCCGGCCGTCGGCCAGGAGCCGCGTGAGCCACGCCTGCATGTCCACGACCAGGGCGCGGACGGACTCCTGAAGCGTCTCGGGAATGGTGTGGAACTCGGCCTGGAGGGTGCCCGAGGGGCAGATCCGGTTGCCGTTCCTCAAGAGGTCCAGGTAGATCCCGAAGAACGCCTCGAGCTTCGCCCAGGAATCGGCTCCGTCGGCCTCCAGCTTCTCGGCCCAACGCTGGAAGCGCCGCCGGTACCGCTCGATCACGGCGACGCCCAGGTCGTTCTTGGAACGGAAGTGGTAGTGGACGGCGGCGTTCTTGACTCCGAGCCGCTCGGCGATGTGGTGGTAGCTGAAGCCGTTGAAGCCCCGCTCCTGAAGCATCGACTCCGCGGCGTCCAGAATCTCGCGCTTGGTGTCCCTCGGTGCCGCCATGGACACCAGCTTACTTACTAGTCAGTCAGTCGTCAAGACGGTTCGATCGCCGCGTCTTCGAGCGACTTTCCGGAGCTCAGCCACTCGGTGACCCAGCCCGGCCGCTTGCCCCGGCCGGTCCAGGTGAGGGCGGGGTTGTCCGGATGCCGGTACTTGGGGGGGACGCTGCCCGGGCCGCCCTTCTGGCCCTTGACGACCTCCTCCAGGGTCATGCCGAGGCTTCCGGCGAGATCCCTCATCTGCTGGAGCACCCGGTCGCGCTCGGCTTCCCGGCGAGCGACGATCTCGGACTGGGCGTCCTGGATGAGGGTCTGGAGCTCTTCAATGGACAGCTTGGACAGATCGACACTGTTGCTCTTCGCCATTCGCTTCATCTCCTCCGCATTGGAACGCGAGAAAGTATACCTGTCCGGTCCCCGCCCTGCTAAGAGACCCGCTTCCGCTCCACCCGGGTGAGGAGCTCCCGCCGCTCCTCGGCCGTCAGGAAGGCGGCTTCGAGGGCGGTCTCCTGCATCCGGTAGAGATCGGCCTCGGAGAGCCCGATCTCCTCGGCCGCGACCCGGTATTCGTGAGGGAGGTCGATGCCGCTGATGCTGGGATCGTCGGTGTTCAGGGTCACGGCCACGCCCCGGGCGAGGAGGGCGGGCAGGGGGTGGGAGCGGTAGTCGGGCACGGTGCTCGTGTGAAGGTTGCTCGTGGGGCAGACTTCGAGGGGGATGCACCTCTCGATCAGGAGGTCCACCACGGCGGGGTCTTCGATCGCGCGGATGCCGTGGCCGATCCGCTCGGCTTCGAGCTCCAGCACGGCCTGGCGGACGCTTTCCGCGCCCGCGGCCTCGCCCGCGTGGGCGATGACGTGGAGCCCCGCGGCCCGGGCGCGCGCGAAGTGGCGCACGAAGAGCTCCCCCGGGTAGTGGGCCTCGTCGCCCGCGAGGTCGAGCGCCACGACGCCCCGCTCGCGGTAGCGGATCGCCGCTTCGAGCTCGATCTTGCCGATCTCCGGCCCGTAGTGGCGGGAGATGATGCCGATGAGCTTCGCCCGGACCGGCAGGTCCCGGCCCTCCTCCAGCGCGTCGCACGCGGCCTCGACCACGCCAAAGGTGTCGAGCCCGTGCTCCTCGCCCATGAAGTAGGGGGAGAAGCGCAGCTCGATCGCGTCGATCCCCTCGCGGACGGCGTCCTCCAGGTTCTCCCGCACGATCCGCCGTACAGCGTCGTAATCGACCATCACCCGCCGCAGCAGGTCGAACTTGGCGATAAAGGCGACCAGGCTCGGCTCCCGCTCCGTGATCTGGACGTGGGGCCGCAGCTCCTCGACCGTCCAGGCCGGAAGCTCGAGGCCGTGCTGCCGGGCGAGGTCGAGAACGGTGCCGATCCGGACGTTGCCGTCCAGGTGCCGGTGCAGCTCGACCAGGGGATAGCCGTTGCGCATGGCGATCTCTTCCTCCTCGGAGCGAG
>DATHUD010000379.1:0-1702 GCA_035462575.1 Thermoanaerobaculia bacterium
CCCTAATCGTACCGGATCGCGACCAGGGGATCGGTCCGCGAGGCCCGCTGGGCCGGAATCCAGCAGGCGAGGAAGGCGACCGCGGAGAGGACGACGACGACCAGGGCGAACGTGGCCGGGTCCTTGGGATTCACTCCGAAAAGGAAGTTCGCGAGGATCCCCGACCCCATCAGGGCGAGGACCAGGCCGAGGATCAGGCCGAAGAGGAGCTGCAGCATTCCCTGGCGGATGATCATCCGGAGCACGTTCTGTTTCTGGGCGCCCAGGGCCATGCGAATGCCGATCTCCTGGGTGCGCTGGTAGACCGAGAAGGCGATCACCCCATAGATGCCGATCGAGGCCAGGAGGAGAGCCGAGAGCCCGAAGATCCCGAAGAGCGTCCCGAACAGGTTGGGGAAGAAGGTCTCGCGGGCGATCACCTCGTCCATGGAGTAGACGAAGTAGATGGGGAGGTCGCGATCGATCCCGTTCACCTGCTGGCGGACGAGGCTGGTCAGGGTCAGCGGATTGTCCGCCTGGGTCTTGATCACGACGCTGACGAAGCCCGGATTGCGCTGCGCGAGCGGGATGTAGAAGCCGTCGGGCCCGACCTCGTTGTTATCCAGACCGGCCATCTGCATGTCGGGGGCGATCCCCACGACGGTGCGCCAGGGCTCGGTCTCTCCCGGCTCGGCCACCAGTCGGATGCGCTTGCCGACCGGGTCCTCCCCCTTCCAGACCATCTCGGCAAAGCTCTTGTTGACGATGATCACCGGGAGGCTGACGGCGGTGTCCATGCGGTTGAACCCGCGGCCGCCGAGCAGGCGGGTGCCGAAAGTGTCGAAGAACCCGGGCGTGATCATGGCGACGCGGGTGACGGGGTAGTCCTTCTCGGTCGGGTAGACGCGCCCCTCGACCTCGTAATTCAGCCACCACGAGCCGCTCGCGGGAAGGCTGGAGGTGGCCGCGGCCGAGGCGACGCCCGGCTGCGATTCGAGCCGCTCGAGCAGGTCGTCGAAGAAGCGGACCCGCTGGGCCTCGTCGGGGTACGTAGCCTCGAAAAGGGCGATCCGCACGGTGAGGAGGTTCTTCGGATCGAAGCCCAGGTCGAGGGTCTTCAGGTTGATCACGCTCTTGATCATGAGCCCGGCGCCGACCAGGAGGAGGCAGGAGAAGGCCACCTCGCCGATGACGACGATGCGGCTGAACTTGCCGAGCCGGAGGCTGGAGCTCCCCCGCCCCTCGTCTTTCAAGACCTCGTTCAAGTCGGTTCGTGAGGCCTGGAGCGCCGGCATGAGCCCGGAGAGCACGGTCGCGAGGAGCGTTACCCCCAGGGCGAAGAGCAGGGCGTTCAGGTCGACCTCGATGCGGAGCCAGAACGGCGGATTGCTGTCCGCAATGGCGGCGTTGAAGGCCTGGATCCCCCAGCGGGCCAGGAGGATGCCGAGCCCGGCGCCGAAGACGGCGAGCAGGAGGCTCTCGGCCAGGAGCTGGAAGACGACCCGGCGTCGGGAGGCGCCCAGGGCGGAGCGGATCGCGATCTCCCGGGTACGGCGCGAGGCTTTCGCCATCAGGAGGCTCGCCACGTTGGTGCAGCCGATGAGGAGGACGAACAGGCAGGCCACGAGCATGGCCCAGAGGAGCCCCGCGATCTCGGGCCCCATCTCCTCCTCGATCCACGGCTTGACCACCGCCTCGCGCCCCTCGTTGGTCTTCGGGTGCT
>DATHUD010000380.1:0-30501 GCA_035462575.1 Thermoanaerobaculia bacterium
GGATCGAGCGCACCGCCTCGGCCCGCAGACGGGAGAGCTCCAGGTTGTATTCATTGGAGCCGTCGGAGTCGGTATGGCCTTCGATCAGGATCGAAGAGTCGTCCCCCGCCGTAGAGAGGGCGCGGGCGATCTCGGTCAGCCTGGAGCGCATGGCGGGCTGCACGACCGACTTGTTCACCTCGAAGTAGACGCTGCCGGGCAGCGTCAGGACCAGACCGCGCGCCTCCTCGCGCACCTCGCCCAGGCGGGACAAGGTCTCCCGCAGCTCTTCCCGCGTCCGCTCCTGCTCTTCCCGCAACCGGGCGAGCTCCGCGGCGCGGGCCTCTTCCGCCTGCCGGCGCTCGTCTTCGAGGCGGCGCGTTTCTTCCAGGCGGCGTTGCTCTTCGAGGCGGCGATCCTCTTCCAATCGTTGCCGCTCCTCGGCGGCGCGGGCCTCGGCCTCCCGCGAGAGCTGCTCGGCCTCCCGGGCCCTCTCCTCGGCGGTCCGGCGCGCCTCGGCCTCGATGCGCATCTGCTCGGAGGCGGCCTCCCGCCGCTCCCGCTCTTCCCGCGCCCTGCGCCTCTCCTCTCTCTCCCGCTGCTCCGCCTCCAGGGCCCGTTGCTCCGCCTCGGTGCGAGCCTCGGAGTGCAGGCGCGCGATCTCCGCATCGCGCACGGCGATCTCGGCGCGGCTGCGCCGCTCGGTCTCCCGGCGGATCTCCTCCTCGGCGGTCCTCGCTTCCGCCAGATACTGCGCCTCGCGCGCCGCGGCTTCCGCCCGCCGGGCGAGATGAGCCGCCGTCTCCGTGTCCTTCCTCTCCCTCCAGGTGTTCTCCGCGGCGCTCAGGTGCCGGACCGCCGCGTCGTACTCCCTCGAGGCGAGCTCATCCGCCCTCGCCCTTTCCGCCTCCTGCAAGGCGGCTCTCGCCTCCGCGATCTGCCCGGGCGGCGGGCCCGCCGAGCAGGCGGCCAAAGCGAAGGCCAGCGCGACGGCGCAGGTCCTGGTGTAGATTTTGACGGATTGGAGAAGCCTGGCGTTGTTCATCTCGGAACCTCGAATCGTTGTCTCAGAGACGCGGCGGCCGTCCCGCCTCGTCGCGGATCTCGTCGGCCTGCCGCTCGAGATCGTCCGCCTCCCGGCGCAGACGGGCGGCGTCGCGCTTCAAACGCTCGGCCCTCGCCTGGACCTCCGCCGCGGACGCATAGCTCCGCGCTTCGAGCAGGCGGTGGCGCGCCTCCTCGCCGGAGGCCCTGCGCGCGGCAGCCAAGGCGATGCGTGCATCTTCGAGCAGCTCGGGAGCCCTCTCCGCCGCGCCAGCCGCTTCCGCGCTCCGAAGGGCCGCCTCGGCCTCCGCCACCTCGGCCACAGCCACCGGGGGACCGGCGGCGGACGCGCATCCCGCAAGCACTGCCGTCGTGAGTAGAACCAGAAAACAGGCGGGCTTCATAGGACACTCCTTCCTCCCCTCTCGTCCTGCACGAGAGGTGCCAGCTTGCTGGGGAGCGTCCTTGAGGAGGAGATGGTTCGCCGCCCTCCCCCTCGGATCCTGGCAGGGGACAGCGCACTGATCGTAGTTACAATCCAGGTGGGGACGGAAGCCTCAACGGACCCAGTTAGATCAATCCAGGCTCTCCCGCTGCTGACTGACCTGCCGTGGCCGCTCGAAATCGGGACTCACTCCCTCGAAAGCCTTCCAGAACCCATCTGGCCAGTCCTCCTTCCGGATAGGTTCAAGGATGAGCCGATCCCCTTGGCGACGGACGGCGACCTCTTCGACTCCTGCCGGAAAGCGAAACTCTTCGGGCAGACGAACGGCTTGACTGGTGCCACTTCTCAAAACTTTTGCCGTCACGACGACATCCTCCCCTTTCTAGTATAGCTCGCTCGAGGGCTCGCCTTCAGACCCTCTCCGCAGGAGCACCTGTCTACATCACCGGGCGGTCTTTCCTGTATTCAGCCTTCGGCAGGAGGTGGTCTCGATCGTTGGGCGGCTCTTCAGGCTCAGGCAGGGAGTCCTCAGGCCAGTCTTCCTGCCAACTCCGGCGTGCATCCTCGTCGGCGTAATACTTCAGATACAAGAGACTATGCTCCTCACTCCCAGTTCCGATCATATCGATGTGGCAGGCAAAAGCCGGATTGTCTGGCATCAGGACCATCGGCTCGCGCAAGATCTCGCCCCAGAGCTCGGCATAGAGCTCACGGTCGCTCAGATGGCCGGTGTGGTGGAGGAAGGTGCCGAGCAGGGCGAGAGCGTTGATGAGGTCCCACAACTTGGCCCTGACCTGTGAGTCGTCCAGCTCATCCGGCGAAGGCAGAGCCACGCCAGCCTCGGACAACACTACAAACAAGGATCTGGGCTCTTGCCCCTCGTAAGCGGCGACATACTCCAAGAAGGTAGCGTGAAGGTCATCCGGGTCATCTTCTGGCATACGGTCTCTCCGAGAATTCATCGGCTTCGGTACTGTCGTAACGAGGTTACGCACGACTATACCGTATCTCCGCGACACTGTCTCTCCCGAACGCAAGCCATCCTCGAGGGCCCAGACCAGATCCAGCAACAGATTATCGAGCTGGCAAACCTAGCCGGATGATCGAATATAAAATCAGCAGAAAGTAGCCGGTTATGACTTGAGCTACTCTCGCCCGCCGGGCGCGCAGTAGACGTCCGTCGGCGTGACGGACTCGATCACCACCGGGGTGTTGGCGGGGAGGACGAACTCGCTCTCCCCGCGGTGGTTTGGCGCTCCCCAATCGTAGGTATAGCCGAGCGCGGTCCAGGGATAGCTCTTGCGCGGCTCGCCGGGCGGATAGGTGCTCGTCCAGTTCGCGCACATCCAGTCGAGATGGCTCTGGGCGACGGTGACGAAGCGGCCCGAAAGCTGGTCCTCTGGCGCGGCGCTCCACGGGCAGGGAGCGGACGTATCCACCGGACCGGCGGTGAGGCTCACCTGGCACTCGTGATCGGTGACCTCCGGGTCCGGGCAGGGCCTGAAGAACGTGTGCGGGTCGACCCACATCTGCACGAAGGAGTCGTTCGACGCATCGGGGGGCAGCCCGAGCCGCTCGGCGATCCGGAGCCTCAACGCGTCCCCCTGAAGGCGCGTCTTCTGGCAGAACTGCCGGGAGAAGGGGACGGCGGTCAGCCACGCCGCGACCGGGATCGTCGTCTCGTAGGGTGGCTGCCCCGTGTAGAACTGCGCCTTGGTCCAGGTAACCATCAGGACCTTCTGCCGGCTCTCGTCCCACACGAGCCCCGGCGTGAACGTCAGGATGGGCACCAGCCCTCGCGAAACGTGGTCCGGCTGCGGATACCTGGCCGCTTCGACCGCCTGCTCATATTGCTGCCACAGGGTCTCCGGGTCCGTGACGGCCGGGCCTCGGGCGCTGGCGCACCCCGAGGCGAACAGGAGGACGAGCAGCGGTCCTGTAAAGGCGGAGCGGATCGCGAACAATCGATGACGGTTCCACGGCATGAGATCTCCTCCCGGGCATACCCGGCAGCGGACAGCGAGCTGAATCGTTGGTTACGATTCTTAGATTGCGCGAATTGTCCTACCGCGTCAAGTACGGATTCTACTGCCCCGAGCCGGCGTTGGGGTGGTGGTCTTCTGTGAGAAGATTCTTGCTTAGCCAACGAAGGGATCTGGCTCCAGGCGCTCCTCCGTCAGCTTGGGATGGAGCTTCCGGGTGCCCTCGCCGGAGAGGAAGAAAGCAGCAGCAGCCGTCTAACTCTTGAGACTTGATCAGGGAGGGAACATGGCCCACATCACCTTCATCCACGGAATCGCCAACAAACCGGCACCGGACGCGCTCTTGAAGCTCTGGAAGAGGAGCCTCTCGCAGGGCGGAGGCGTCGACCTCGCGACCGCGGGCGTCACCAGTTCGATGGTTTACTGGGCCGACGTGATGTACCCCGAGCCCCTCAAGGAGGAGGCGGCGCAGGAGAGCCTGGAGGCGGTCGAGGCGCTGGGCGCCGATCCCGTGGACATGTCGTGGCAGGAGGCCGAGGGCGGCGAAGACAAGATCTGGGCGGCGCAGCTCGCGGCCAAGCTCCAGGCCGCGCTCGTGGCCGAGGAGGCGGCGACCGCCGCCGCGCCGGGAGCGCCCGAGCCCCCGCCCCCGGCGGGCGGGCTGACGCAGGAGGCGCTGGAGCGCATCCCCCTCCCCTGGTTCATCAAAGAGCGTCTCATGGAGACTCTGCTGCGGGACGTCCACCACTATCTGTTCAACGTCCAGCACAGCCCGCGTCCGGGCGCCAGCTTCCGTGTCCAGGACGACATCCGCCGCCGGTTCCTGGACGCCGTGATCGAAGGCTCGAAGAAGCCGGGGCCGCACATCGTCGTCAGCCACAGCATGGGGACGGTGATCGCCTACGACTGCCTGAAGCGGGTCCCCGAGTGTCCCCAGATCGACGGCCTGATGACGATCGGGTGCCCCCTGGGTCTCGACGAGGTGCAGGACAAGCTCAAGCCCGGCTGGAGCCGCGGCAACGGCTTCCCGCACGAGCGGGTGCAGGGTCATTGGGTGAACGTCTACGACCGCTTCGACCCGGTCGCCGGCTTCGACGCCAAGCTCGCCAACGACTACCAGCGGAATCAGGAAGCCGTCGTGCGCGACATCAACGAGCAGAACTCCGGCCGGTGGCGCCACAACATCAGCAAGTACCTGGGCGGCGCAAAGCTGCGGGAGGCCTTGCGGGAGCTCCTGGGGCTGCCGCCGGCCGAGGAGTAGGGTCATGGCCTGGGACAGCGAGGATTTCGAGCAGAAGCTCAAGGCGGCCGTCGACGCGTTCGACAAGGTGGAGGCGGCCCGCCTCTGTGAAGAATTGATCGCCCACCTCGAACGCAGCGACGAGATCTATGAGGAAAAGCCGGCCAAAAGAATTCTCGGGATTCTGCGCCGCAAGTGCTACTTCGACCTCATGCAGCGGGTGGCGGACGCCTTCCTGCGCACCGACCAGACCGCCTTCCAGATCCGCCGCCAATATGCGCAGTCGATGATCGATCAAGGCAACCTGACGGCGGCGGTCGACACGCTCAAGGCCCTGATCGCGGAGGCGGCGAACGATCCGGAGGAGAGCGCCGAAGCGCGCGGCCTCCTCGGCCGGGTCAGGAAGCAGCAGTACGTCAACGCGGGCAAGCCTGATTCGCAAAGGAACCAGCGCATCCTGAAGGAGGCGGTCGCGGCCTACTACGAAGTCTACCAGGCCGACAAGACACACCTCTGGCACGGCATCAACGCCGTCGCGCTCCTGGCGCGCGCCCGGCGCGACGGTGTCGCGGTCGAGGGCTTCCCGGCGCCGGAGGCCCTGGCCGAGGAGATCCTCGCCGTCCTCACGGCGAGCGCGAAGAAAGGATCTCTCTATGCCTGGGACCTGGCGACTGCGGCGGAGGCCGCCGTCGCGCTCGGCCGTGAGGCCGAAGCTCTGGGCTGGGTCGTCAAGTACGTCAAAAGCGAAGGCACCGACGCCTTCGAGCTGTCGAGCACGCTGCGCCAGCTCCGGGAGCTCTGGCAGCTCAAGGAGGACGCGGAGCCGGGCGCGAGCCTCCTGCCGGTGCTGCGCTCCCAGCTTCTCCAAAGGCAGGGCGGCGGGATCTCCGTGGAGGCGGGCCAGGTCAAGAAAGCCATCCAGGATGTCCAACGGGCGTCAGGAAGCAGGAAGCTCCAGAAGATCCTCGGCGACGCCGGCACGGAGACCCTGCGCTGGCTCAAGAAAGGCCTGGAACGCTCCCTGGCCGTGGCCAAGGTCGAGACCGAGGTCGAGGCGGTCGGCACCGGCTTCGTGGTCAAGGGCAAAGACTTTCACGAGGCGTTCGGGGACGAGCTCCTGCTGCTGACCAACGCCCACGTGGTGAGCACCGACCCGAAGGTGCAGAAGGCGGTGCGGCCGGAAGATGCGCTGGTCCGATTCGAGGAGCTCGACAACAAGGTCTACCGGATTACGGAGCTCCTGTGGACCTCGTCTCCGGACGATCTCGACGCCACGCTCCTGCGGCTCGAAGAGCAGCCGAGCGGCTGCAAGCCCTACCCCATCACGTCCGGCGTGCCCCTGCCCGAAGAGGGGCGGGTCTACATCATCGGACACCCCGGAGGCCGCGAGCTGTCGATCTCGCTCAACGACAACCTGCTCCTCGATTGGCAAGACCCGTGGCTCCACTACCGCACGCCGACCGAGGGCGGCAGCTCCGGCAGCCCCGTCTTCAACCATGACTGGCAACTGATCGGGCTCCACCACGCCGGAGACCTGAGCATGCGCAAGTTGAATGGCAAGGAGGGCACCTACGCCGCCAACGAAGGGATCTGGATCCAGACGATCCTGAAGCGGTTCAGGGCCGAGTGGAAGCCGCCTGTAGCGCCGGAACCGTAGAGTCTGGAAGGAAGGCGGGGCGCGAGGATATCCGGGAAAGGGGACTCAGGCCGGCAAAGACTCGGACCTGAGCCCCCTGAAGCTCGCTTACTGGACGATGTACGTGCCGAGGGGCGCCGTTGTCGTGACGTTGCCCGCGACGCGGTTGTTTCCGGCGGTCTCGATGACAGCGCCACCGACGAAGCTGATCCCCGCGTTGTTGTTGACGATGTGGTTGTTGGCGATGCGGATGATCGCGCCGCTCGCCGTGGCGTTGATGCCGGCGACGTCGTTGAACGAGATCTGGCAGTCCTCCACGTTGATGCGGCTGGTGGCGTTGCTGGCGAGGATCCCGTTCGAGACGTTGCCGGAGATGACCGAGCGGGTGATCGTAGCGCGGCCGTTGAGAGCGGCCTCGATGCCGTTGGTCAGGCCCGTCAAGTGGACGTTCTCGAGCATGGCCTGGGCCTGGCCGCTGGTGGTGTTGACGAAGATCCCCGTGGCGCCTTCGGAGATCCTGGTGTTCCGGACGAACAGCTTGCCGTTGGTGGTCATGCTCATGTCGATGCCGCGACCGGTGAACCCTTCGATGGTGGAGTCCTCGACGGTGAGGGACTTGCCGGCCAGGAAGCGAATGCCGTTGATGCCGTTGCCCCCCCCGTGGATCGAGACATTGCGGATGATGACCCGGTCGTTGACGCCGGCGTTGACGATGATCCCGTTGGTGAGGGAGGAGAGGATGCCCGCGAGCGTCCCGTCGCCGTTGATGGTGATGGCCTTGGTAATGGTGACGGCGCCGAAGCCGCCGGGATCAAGGACGGAGATCTCGCCGCCCGCCGCGGTCTTCGAGATGGCGCCCGCAAAGGTCTTGCAGGGCGCGGTGCGGCTGCACGGGTTGACGTCGTCGCCGACGCCCGAAACCCAGGTGCGGGTGGCCTGCGCGTAGGCGGCCGGCGCGATCAGCACGGCGAAAGCAAGGAAACCAAAAACGGCGATGTGCTTCTTCATGGAAAATTTCTCCTTTAACAAAGACGAGCTGAGCTCGCACATGATTAACCGGAAGCGCAACCTCCGGATCTTACGGCTATCGATACATGTCATTATAGGCGCGAGACGGGGCTGCCGCGTTACAAGCCGTTGGGGGGTTTTTTTAGGAAAGGTCCCCGGGGCTCTCTTCGACCCGCACCGTCCCCGCTCCCCCATCCATCGTGACCACCTGGCCGGTCCGGAGCGTGTCGGCCAGCCCGGCGATCCCCACGATGGTCGGAATCCCCATCTCCCGGGCCACGATGGCGGAGTGGGAGAGGATGCTCCCGCGCTCGATCAGGAGCCCCGAGACTGAAGGGTAGAGCGGAACCCAGCCGGGGTCGGTGCGGTCGGCGACGAGGATCTCGCCGTCCAGGCGGGCGCCGCCGGACGGGGTGCGGAGAACTTTGACGGGACCGGTGACCACGCCGGGGCAGCAGCCGGTGCCGCGGAGGAGGCCGTCGGCGTCCGGCACCATCGTCCTGGGGCGGCCCTGGAAGCGGTTGCGATGATACGGGAGGCCGAAGGTTTCGAAGCGGTCGGCGGGCGGGGATTCGCGGCGGTAGGCGTCGAATTCCTCACGGCGGAGGGCGGCGAGGGCTTTCAAGCTCGTGGTGACCGAGCGGCCCTTGGTGAAGTCCCAGACCTCGTCCAGGGTGAGGTAGAAAATGTCTTCTTCGCGGTCCAGGAGGCCCTCGGCCGCGAAGTTTCCCCCCACGGCCTGGAGGAGCTCGCGGAGGATTCCGTAGATGCGGGTGCGGGCGAAGCGGAGGTTCTCCCGGTTCTTGACGCCCAGGCGGGCGTTTTCGAGGACGCGGCGGAAGATCCACCGGCGCGGCGCGGAGAGGGTGGCGAAGGCGCGCGCCTCGGCGTCCCGGCGGATGCGGCGCTCCCGCTCGTCCATGGCGGCCACGTCCAGGCTCGCGGGGTCTGCCGCCGCGAGGTAGTTGCGGAGCACCTGGTAGAGGAAGGCGGGGCGCTCCTTGAGCGAGGGCTCTTCGAGCTTGAGCTCGTCGACGCCCCGGAAGCCGTAGAGGCGGAGATACTCGCGGATCTCCCCGGCCAGCTCCGCGAAACGCGGGTCGGCGGGGATCTCCCGGATCAGGTCCTCGGGGGAGCGTTCGAGGAGGAGGCGGGTCAGCTCCGGGTCCTGCCGGGCCCGCACGGCCATCCGCAGGAGCATGCGGGTGGGCTCCGTGCTCTCGATCCCCCCTTCGCCGGCCAGCAGGTCGTTCTGAAGGGAGCCGGACTCGTCGCCGCACCAGGAGCCGCAGAGCTTCTTCAGCGTCCCGTAGAAGACCATCACGAAAAAATCGTTGATGATGGGGGCCTTCCACTCCCAGAGGAGTTTCTCTTCCATCTCGCGGTAGAGCGCCGCCTGCTCGGGAGGGGTGAGCGCGCGGAAGTCCAGGGCGGACCAGCGCTCGTAATGCTCCCGGAAGTAACCTTGGAAATCCCCCACGATGCGGCGGATGTGAAGGAAGTTGCCGGCCGAGCGGCTGAAGAGGCGGACGAGGGCGAGGAGGTCTTTCGTGGACCCTTCGGAGGCGGGCTCCTCTTCGGGCCGGGCCTCTTCGCGGACGCCCATCATGGACTCCATGAACTTCCGGTTGTAGTTGAAGCCCGGGAAGAGGCGGACGAGCCGGTACCAGTTGAGGAGGTTGTAGTACACCTGCCCGCGGAACAGGCCGAGCATGTTCTCGAAGACCTCGCGGTTGGCCTTGACCGTCTTCGCGTCGATCCCCATGACCTCGGCGAAGCAGTGGTAGACGATCGAGTAGGCCCGGCGGATGAAGCTGAAGGTCATGGGCGAGGTCACGCCCGAGTAGCTTTCGATGATGTTCGAGTTGTCCCACAGCAGGCGGTTGCCGGCGGCGGGGCCGGCCTCGTGGACGGTGGTGACCGGGCGGGCCTGGAGAATGAACGGCCGGCCCGCGGTGTCTACGGCGAATTCGACGTCCTGCGGCCGGCGGTAGTGACGCTCGATGGCGATCCCGAGGCGGGCGAGGGCGAGGGCCTCTTCGGGGGAGAGGCTGCTCCGCTCGCGCAGCTCTTCGGGCACGGGCCCGCGGACAAGGCCGCCGCCGGCCGCCGCGTCGAGCATCATCCTCTCGGTTTTTACGGCGATCGTCTCGGCGACGGCCAGGGTGTCTTTCTCGACGAGGAAGGTGTCCGCGTCGAGCCCCACGGAGACCAGCCCCTCGCCGGCCCCCCAGAGCGAGCTGATGACGATCTGGTGGACGTTGCCGTCGTTCGGGTTGGCGGTGAAGAGGACGCCGCTCGACCGGGCGTCGATCATCTCCTGAACGACCACGGCGACGGCGATCGATTCGAAGGAGATGCCCTTGGCCCGCCGGTACGCCAGGGCCCGCTCGTTGTAGGCCGAGGCCCAGACGCGGCGGATGGCGTCCTGCAGCCGCTCGCGCCCGCGGACGTAGAGGAAGCTGTCGTGAAGCCCGGCGAAGGACTCCCCCGCCGCGTCCTCCCCCGCCGCCGAGGAGCGGACGGCCACGAAGGCGTCTCTTCCGATGCGCGCCGCGTGGGCGGCGGCGATCTCCTCTTCGAGGCCGGGCGGCAGCGGGACGGTGGAGATCCAGCCCCGGATCTCGTTGGAGACCGCGCCGAGGTCGTCCCCACGGCCGAGCCGCGCAGCGATGCGCTCGGGAAGGCCGGCCGCCGCAAGCGCTCCGCGGAAGGCGGTGGTGGTGAGGGCGTACCACGGAGGGACGGGGAGGTTTTGGGATTCAAGGACCGCAAGGTTGGAAGCCTTGCCGCCGAGATGTCGCGCCTCTCCTGCGCCGGACGAAGGAAACCAGACGAGCGGGTCCGTCACGCCGCGATCCCCCACTTCTCTGCGATCGCCAGGGCCAGGATCAAATCGAAGGCGATGATGTACATGCCGGCGTAGATCTCCATCCTCTTCGCGGTCTTGCGGTTGGTATGGAAGCGATACTGGAAGAAGCCCACGAGGCAGACGAAAAAGAGGAGGACGAGGGCGGCGTAGAACCACCAATCGAGCCCCAGGTGCCAGCCGACCAGCGCCACCAGGGCGGTATCGATCACGCGGATGAGGAGGACGAGGTACGCGGCGCCGTAGGTGCCGAAGATGCGGGTGTAGGTCTCCACCCCTTCGATCTCGTCCTCGGGCGCGCGGATCTTCCGCGACACCTCCCAGTTGAAGGTGACGAAGAAGCCCACCCAGGCGTAGAGCCAGAACCAGGGCGGCGCCTCCCACGGCCAGCGGCCGGTGGCGAAGCTGAAGACGAGAAGGGCGAGGAGCGGCATCACCAGAAGGTGGCTCGTGGCGTAGACGAGGAAGTGCCGCTTGAGCCAGTCCCGCACGAAAAACTCTTTCAACATGAGGACCGAAAAGCCAAACGCCGCGAGCCAGGCGACCACGGGTCCCGGGCCGCGGAGGGCGGAGAGCAGAAGCTCCAGGGCGATGGCGATCCCGCCCAGGATTTTCAGGTCCTTCAGGGTGACGACGCCGCTCTGGAGCACCCGGTGGGGATAGTGGACGAGGTCCTCGGCGTAATCCTTGTGCTCGTCGAAAACCCGGAGGTGAAAGAAAAAACAGAAGAGCGTCACGGCCCCGAGGAGGGTTGTGACGTCGTAGTGCATGGGCCGGCCCGGCTCGGTCAGCGCCCGCGCGAGGAACTGGTTCGAAGAGTAGTAGGCGAGGATGAGCACGCCGTGCCCGAGCACGGGGAAACGCTCGGCGAGGTATGCCTTCAAGCGCAGCGGAAACGGCGACTGCCGGGAGAGGGCGGGGGCGGAGATCATGGGGAGGAGATCTTTTCAGAGTCCGAGGCGTTTCGCGAAGCGCCCCCCAATGTAGAGACGCCCCGTGGGGCGTCTCCGGATCGGGAAACACGATCCGGATTGGCAGGAGACCCCGCGGCACGTCGACGTTTTCGGAAGGACGGTGCCGCCTCGGAGACGCGCCACGGCGCGTCTCTACATTGTTTTCATTCTCCGCAGCCGTCCGTAATCGATCTTGCTGTTGTGCCGGGGATCGACGGGGAGGGGGTCGGACGTCACGCGGATCTCATCGGCGGCAAGACCCACCGCAGCGAGACGCGCGGCCACATCGCTTCGAAGCTCCTCCCCGACGCCGGTCTCGATCACCAGGACCACTCTCCCCCCCATTTCCACGGCACCGAGGCGGCGGATGCGCGGATCCTCCCCCAGAGCCGCCTGCTCCACGAGTTGCGGGTGAACGAGCTCGCCCCCGCGCCGGATCGTGGAGTGAACCCGGCCGGCGATCCAGAAGCGCCCTTCCGGGTCGAGCGAGCCGGTGTCTCCCATCCGGTGCCAGACGGTGCCCTCAAAGTCCACGATCTTGTTCTCGCGGACGGCGCGCTCGTTCTTGTAGTAATCCTTGCAGACGTGATCCCCGGTCACGACCAGCTCCCCGATCTCGCCAGGCGGCAGCTCCCAGCCGGTCCAGCCGTCCTCTCCCAGCTCCACGGGACCCGCGTGGATGCGGATCACTTTCGTCCGTACCCTCTCGACCGGCCGGCCGGCGCAGAAGCCGGGAGTCTCAAGGCGGTCCGCGTTCACGGCCTCCAGCCGCTCGCGGGCGGAGACGTGGGCCACGGGCTCGGCTTCGGTCGAGCCGTAAGCGATCAGGATCTCCGTTTCGGGGAAGGCCCGCTCCCACACGCGGAGCTGGGCGTCCGAGACCGGAGCGCCGCCCGTGAGGATCCGGCGCAGAGGAAGCCTCTTCTCCACCCGGGCGGCCAGGCGGTCGAAGAACGGCGGCGAGGCGGTGCAGGTCGTCACGCCATGAGTCTTCATCTGCCGGAGCACCCGGGCGGCGTCCACCTGGTCCACCCGGCGGAAGTCCATGGCCGGCACCACGGACGGCACGCCGCTCGCGAGGTTGTTCAGGGCGAAGACCGGGAACATGGGCATGTCCACGTCCCCGGGGACCGCCGGGAACTCGGCGGCGAGAGCCCGGTGCTGGGCGAGGAGGAAGCGGTGGGTGCGGTTCGCACCTTTGGGCTCGCCGGAGGATCCGCTGGTGAAGGTGACGAGCGCCGAGGCGTCCTCCTCAACCGGCTGGACGTGACGATCCCCGGGATCGGCTTCGAGCTCGGCCAGGGTGCGCCCAGCGGGCAGCGGCCCGAGGCGACGGCCGGTGGTGACGGTCCAGGGGATCGCCCTGAGCCGCCGGTCCAGGAGCCGCAGGAGATGGCTCGTGGGGATGCCGAGCCACGCCCTGGGCTCCGCGAAGGCGGCGAAGGCCGCGATCTGCTGGCGGCCGATCCAGGGATCGATGAACACGGCCACGGCCCCGATCTTCAGGACCGCGAGGAGCGCCACGTAGAGGTCGATCGACATCGGGATCATGACGATCGCCCGGTCGCCCGGGGCGAGGCCCATCCGCCGCAGCCCCACCGAGGCGCGGTCGACCCTCTCCCAGAGGCGGCCGAAGGAGATCGCGCCCGATTCCATCAGCAGAGCGGGGCGATCCGGTACCCGGGCCGCAACCTGCTGGAGGACGGCAAGGACGTTCAGGAGGGGGCTTCCCATCGATAGAGATGGTAGGTCCTCAAGGTACGCCCGGCTCCGCCGTCCAGGTCTCCGGAGGGGTTGCCCTCGCGGAAGAGGCAGTGGTTGGCGGCCCGCCAGCCTTTCTCGATCGCCCGGGCGTGCCCCTCATAGAAGAGCGCTGCGGCCACGCCGGAGCGGCGGTGCTCGGGCAGCACGCCCAGAGTTTTGAAGTCGACCGCGGGGATCTGGTGGCGGTGCAGGAGAAATCGCAGCTTCGCCACGAGCCCCCGCTTCCCCCGCATGGCGGCCACGGCCCGGAAGTGGTCCGGGTAGGCGAAGAGAAAGCCCACGTCCTCCCCTTCGGGCGACCGGGCGAACCAGACGAGCTCGGGGTCCAAAAGGCTCCCAAGACCGTTGTAGAGGGCGAGGAACTCGTCTTCGGGGATCTCGGTGTAGAGGAAGTTCTTCGCGAAGATCCTCCGGGAGAGGGCGTAGAGAAGCCGCAGCTCGTCCGGCAGACGCAGGAGGTCGAGCGGGCGCAGGCGATAGCCCGCGTCGAGCGCCGCCCGGTGTTTGGCTTCGAGATGGGAGACGACGTCGCCCGCGTCCACCCGCTTCGAGTAGTAGCGGGAGAGGACGGCAAAGCCGTTCGACTCCCAGAGCCGCTGGTAGTAGGGCGGGTTGTAGGGCTCGGAGAGGAACGGGGGATCTCCGAACGGGCCGACGTTCAGCCGGTAGCGATGCCAGGTGTCGCCGTCCATGGGGCCGACGACGGCGCCGGCGCCCGTGTCGTGGAGCCAGGCGACCGCCTCGGTGAAGAGGCGGGCCACGGCTTCGGGGTGGCCGCTCGTCGCTTCGAAGAAGCCGAGCAGGCCGTAGGGCTTCCCTTCTTCGTCCGAGAGCGACGGCGAGCGGCGGGCGACGAGCCGCGCCACGGGTTGGCCGCCGTCCCGTGCCACCAGGACCCGCTGCGCCCCGGCGAATTCGGGGCGGGAGAGGCTCAGGATCACCTCCGCCCGGGGTGAGGCGGCGTAGTCGCGGTCGCCGCGGTAGACCGCGGCCGGGAGGGCGAGGAACGCCTCCAGGCCGGGGCCGCCGCCGGGCGGGACGTCTGTGATCGTGAGGCTCAGGCGAGGGTACCGCTGGGATGGCGCTTGAAGAGGGGCCGGTAGGCGAGGAGCCAGAGGCCGGAGTAGTCGCGCATCAGGCGCATCCTCAAGAGCTGGATCTGGCGGCATTCGGCCACGTTGCCCACGAGCATCATCTCGTTCAGCACGTGGCTGAAGCGCCAGAGGTAGGCGTCGGCGGCCCGGGCCGTCAGGCGGGCGCGGGCGAAGACGATGGAGTCGCCGGTGACCGAGGTCTCGTCGAGCAGGCCCGTGATCTCCTGGGCCTCTTCGTTCACCCGCATGCGCAGGGCCGCGGCTTCGAGGAGGAACTGCTCCAGGTCCCGGTCGCACTCGGCACGGCCGAAGACGCGGCGGTAGGCCTCGACCTCGCGCGCCTCGATGCGGAGCGCGAAGACCTCGGGCTTCAGGATCACCCGCTCGGGAGGGAGCCCGGGGTTGATCTCCTTGAGGGTTTCCAAGAGGTGGCGGTAGTAGTCGCCGATCAGATCCTCCTGGGGCCCGGCGAGCGTCGAGCCGGAGGCCAACCCGGCCTGGTGGAGCATGTGCTCCCCGGTGTCCATGGCCGTGCCCTGCACGCTCGGGCGCTCGCCCGTGGGGGTCCGCCCGGCGGTCAGGCGCGGCAGGAGCGACTTGACGCGCTGCCGGATCAGGGCGATGTCGCCCAGCCGGAACTCCTCGCGCTGGAGCTGCTTTTCGAAGCGCTCGATCTCCTCCCGGAACTCGGCGAGCTCGCGGTCCAGCTCGGTGCCGAAGGGGACCTCGCGCTCCAGCTCGAAGACGCGCTGGTACTCGGCCACGATCCGCTGCTCTTCCTGGCGGTAGAGCTTCTGGATGCGGCTCTTGAACACGAGGTTCGTCTCGGCGAGCGGCAGCAGCAGATCGGGGTGGAAGAAGAGGTCCCCCAACCCGTGCTTGACGTCCCGATAGCGGCGGATGAGCCCGGCCTCGTTCAGGGCGTCCAGGTCCTCCACCTCGTTCATCCGCAGGCGGATGCCGTCGATCTCGGCCCGCCGCTCCTCGACGGCCTGGTCGGACGGCGGGTCGGCGCCGGTCAGGAGCCAGAGCCCCTGGAAGACGTCCTGGAGCTGGCGGTGGTCGCGCAGCACGAGCTCGCCCGTGCGCTCGTCCACCTCTTCGGAGAGGCGGGCGAGGAGGAAGTCCACCTTGTCCACCCGCTCCGGGAGCCAGGGGGCGCCGACGGGGTGCGCGTAGAGGTGGAGCTTGACGAGCTGGGTGAGGATCTTGTCGTCGTAGTTCTTCACCCGGCGGAAGAACTGCCGCAGCAAGTCGGGCGTGACTTTGCTATCCTCTTCGTCGAGCGCTTCGATGAGCTCCGTGAGTCGCCGGTCGATGGCCTCGAGCCTCGTGCGGACCTTCTCACCTTCCGAGGCGTTCAGGCTCTGCGAGATCTCCTTCAACCCGGCGTAGAGGTTCTGGAATTCGGTGGAGTGACGGTCCTCCACGCGCTGGAGGAGGGTCTTCCCCAGGCTCTGCAGAAACTGGTGGTAGGTCCACGCCGCCCGAAAGCGGTGGGAGACGTCGGCATAGCGACGGTGAAGGACGCTCAGCTCCTGAACGGTCGTCATCGAGGGTCAACCCTTATTAGGCTTTGGGAATATTACGCCATGAGCGCAGCAAAGGAAAACAGGGTGCGCGTTCTGATCCCCCAGGAGGATCTGGAGAGACGTGTGGCGGAGATCGCGGCGGAGGTCGAGCGCGACTACGCGGAGAGCGACCGGCTCGTCTGCGTAGGGGTCCTCAAGGGGTCCGTCTTCTTCATGGTGGACCTGTTGAAGCTCCTGAACATCCCGGTCGCCATCGACTTCTTCCAGACGTCCTCCTACGGCTCGAACACCACCGCGGGCGAGGTCCGCATCAGGAAGGACCTCGACCTCTCGATCCGCGGCAAGGACGTCCTCCTGATCGAGGACATCGTGGACACCGGCTGGACGCTCCGCACGATCCTGGACCTCCTGCGCTTCCGTGGGGCGCGGAGCGTAAAGCTCTGCGCTCTCCTGGACAAGGCCGCGGCCCGGGAGGTCGACATCCACATCGACTATCGCGGCTTCGAGATCGAGCCGCTCTTCGTGGTGGGCTACGGCCTGGACTTCGACGAGCGCTACCGGAACCTCCCCTACATCGGCGTCATGGAGGCCGAGGACTCGGCCGCGGCGCCGCCGTCCCCCTCGTAGAAAGGAACGACATGCGGCATCACCACACGGACGACGCTCCCCGGGCCATCGGCCCCTACTCCCAGGCTGTCGAGGTGGACGGCTGGCTCTACACCTCCGGGCAGATCGCCCTCGATCCGGCAACCGGCGAAATGGTGGCCGGCGGCTTCGAGGCCCAGGCCCGCCAGGTGCTTGCCAACCTCCGGGCCGTGCTCGCCTCCGCCGGCTGCACGTTTCAGAACGTGGTCAAGGCCACGGTCTACGTGGTCGACCTCGCCGACTTCCCCAAGCTCAACACCCTCTACGGAGAGGTGATGGGAGACCACCGCCCGGCGCGCTCGACCGTGCAGGTGGCGGCCCTCCCCAAGGGCGCGCTGGTCGAGATCGACCTGGTCGTGAAACTGCCCTAAACGACGGCTCCGACCACGCTCCGGATCTTCCCGATCGCCTCGTCCACCCGCGCCCGGGACACGTCCCGGTGGGTGACGAGGCGTACCTGGTCCCGGCTCACCGGCACGCCCAGCACGCCGGCCTCTTTGAGGCGCCCGAGGAAGCCCATGGCCGGGCCGGCCTCGGGGGTCAGACGGAAGATCACGATGTTGGTCCGCACCGTGGCGGGGTCGAGCTCGATCCCCGGGATCTCCGCCAGGGCCTGAGCGAGGCGGGCGGCGTTCTCGTGGTCCTCCGCCAGGCGCGCGGGGCCCTTCCTCAGCGCGATCAATCCCGCCGCCGCGAGCACGCCCACCTGGCGCATGCCGCCGCCGAGCATCTTCCGCACCCGCCGGGCCTCCTGGACGAAGGCGCGGCTGCCGCAGATCAAAGACCCGACGGGCGCGCCGAGCCCCTTCGACAGGCAGAACATCAGCGAGTCGAAGCCGGCGGAAAGGGTGGGGACGGTGGTTCCGAGCGCGAGAGCGGCGTTGAACACCCGGGCGCCGTCGAAGTGGGTGGGCAGCCGGTGGCGGCGGGCCACGTCCAGGATCGCTTCGAGGCGCGGCCTCTCGTAGAGGGTGCCGCCCGCCATGTTGTGGGAGCTCTCGACCGCGATGAGCACGGTCCGGGCGCGGTAGGAGACGTCCGGCGCGATGGCGGCCTCGACCGCCGCCGGGTCGAGCAGCCCCTGGGTCGAGGAGAGGGTGCGGGGGAGGAGCCCGGAGAGCGCGGCCATGGCCCCCATCTCGTAGCTCACGATGTGGCTCAAGGAGTCGCAGATCACCTCGCCGCCCGGCCGGCCGTGGAGGTGCAGGGCGATCTGGTTGCCCATGGTGCCGGAGGGGACGAAGAGCGCCGCCTCCATCCCCACGGCCGCGGCGGCCTCCTCCTCCAGCCGGAGCACGGTGGGGTCCTCGCCGAAGACGTCGTCCCCCACCTCGGCCTCGGCCATGGCCCGCCGCATCTCGTCGTCGGGCCGGGTGACGGTGTCGGAACGCAGATCGATCCAGTCCATCGGAAAGCTCCTTCTAGAAACCGAATCCCACCCGGATCGCCCCCTGGATCACGTCCGCCTTCTCGACCTCGACCGTGATCTTGGGAAGGAGAAGGTTCAGGGTGACCCCCGCGTAGACGATCCCCTGCGTGTCGCTCTCTTCGAGCTCCGGGCCGATCGTCCGGTTGAGGGTCCCCTTGCTATGGACGACGCCACCCCCGATGTAGGGCGTGAGCACGGTGAACCCCTTGCTCAGCAGGAGCTCGCCGCCGTACTGGTCGAGGTCGTAGACGTCGGAATCGAGGGTCCGGGTGCCGGTGACGCGGAGCGACAGGGCGGGGGTGAGCGGGCCGCCTTTGATGATGGCGTACTGGATGTCCGCCGAGAGGAACTTCAAATCCCCCTCGAGCGCCCGGCCATAGGCGACTCCCAGATCGATGCCGCCGGGCAGGCCCTTCCTCACGCCCACCCGTCCGATCGCGAGGAGGTCGCCCGTGGGATCGTCGTCCAGCACCGTCTCGACGAACGGCTCGTCGCCGAAGTCCTGGTCCACGGCCACGTCGGCGTAGACCTCGAATCCGATCAACCCGAGGGGGGCCGCGCCGTGCCGGGGATAATGGTAGACGTCCCCGCTGAAGCGCTGGTGAAAGGCCGCGAAGTCCTCCGGGGGAGCGTCAGGCCGGACATCCCACGCGGCTTGGGCCGGAACGGCAATCGCCAGGAAGAAGAAGATCACCGCAAACCCTCTTTTCATTCAGCATCCTCCTGTTCGGAAACGTATTCGGCGAGCAGGTCGTCCAGCAGATCCGAGGCGTCGTCTTCCACGAGGCGGGCCACGATCTCGCGGCTCATGAAATCGAAGGGGAGGACGGCCAGGTTCCCCTCGCGGGCCAGAGCCTCGACGTCGTAGTGAGTCTTGTCCACCCAGCGGGCGGCGCGGTAGAAGGACTGCCCCTGCTCCACCGGCCGGCCGAGCCGCAGCCAGAGCTCCCCGGCGAGCGCCAGAGCCCCGCCGATCCGGCGGTTGCCCGCGCCGAGCACGGGCGGACGCGGCAGGGGGCGCGGCAGGAACGGCTCCAGGCCGTGGCGGTGGGCCATGCGCGCGAAGCCGCGCTCGGAAGGGGGCTCCTTGTGGAAGAGGGCTTCGAAGGTGTCCTCCTCGTGCTCCTTGCCCCACCGCTCGGCCAGCCGGCGCCGGTCCGCGGGAGAGAGCGCCGGCGAGACCGCCTGGACGCAGCGGGCCCCGGAGGCGGCGAGATCGCGGCAGCCCAGCTCCCAGAGGGCCGGGTCGTCCGTGAGCCCGGGGAGGAGCGGCCAGACGGCCGTGGACCCCGCGGGCAACCGGCGGAGGACGCCCAGGTCGCGGTCGAGCAGGGCGGCCAGGAGGTCGAACACGAACGCCGCTCCGGCGACAGCGGGCACGGTCGATTCCTCGCCCGGGAAGAGCTGGAGGAGCACGGGGGTGCCGCCCACGAGGCGGGCGCGGCCGAGCTCGTCCCGGGCCGTGGCCCGGCGGGGCGGCACGGGCGGCAGGTAGAGGACGTCGTCGAGCGGGGTCTCGGCCAGGGCGGCGAGATCGGTCGTCTTCCCCTTGGGGCTCTTGCCCCACTCGCCGAGCGTGCCGGCGGCGAGGTTGATCCACGGACGCTCGGGCGTCTCCCAGCCGCGCGGGCTGTAGTGGATCCAGAAGCGCCCGGGCTCCGGGAGCTGGGAAGACGGCTTCTCGACCCCCGGAAGCTCCGATGAGAACAGGGTCACGGCCGGCTGCTCTCGGGGAGAGGCGCCACGAGGCCCCGGGCGGCCAGGATGCGCTGCACGTACTTGCCGAGCACGTCCACCTCGAGGTTGACCCGGTCGCCGGGCCCAAGGCGCGAGAGGGTCGTCACCTCGAGCGTGTGGGGGATGAGCGCCACCTCGAAGCGGTCGGGAAGCAGGGCGGAGACGGTCAGCGAGACGCCGTCCACGGTGATGGAGCCCTTCTCCACCAGGAAGATGGCGAGATCCTCAGGGATCGAGAACGCGAGGACGCGATGCTCGGTCAGGTCCCGCCGGTCCACCACGCGGGCCGTGCCGTCCACATGGCCCTGGACCCAGTGGCCGCCCAGAGGGTCGCCCATGCGGAGCGCGGGCTCCAGGTTCACCTCGTCCCCGCCGCGCAGCTCCCCCAGGTTGGTGCGGGAGAGGGTCTCGGGCGAGAGCTCGACGGCGACCCGGTCCTCCCCTCTCTCCGTGACCGTGAGGCAGACGCCGGACACGGCGAGGCTCGCGCCGATCGACAGGCGCGCGCCCACCTCCGGGCCGTGGCCGATCACCAGGCGCACTCCTCCCTGGCCGGACGGCACCGGGTCTCCGATCAGACGCCCACGCTCGACAACAAGCCCTGTAAACATCCCTGCCTGTACCCCGTCAGAATGAGATCGCCTCCGCGTTTCCGGGCTTCGAGCCCCTCCAGGCGCGCCGCCGAGGCGAGCGACTGGAAGCCCTCGCCCCCGAGCGGGCCCGGGGCGCTCCGGCCTCCGATCAGGAGCGGCGCGCAGTCGACCATCACCCGGTCCCAGCAGCCGCTCGCCACAAAGCTCGCGTGGACCTCTCCGCCGCCTTCGACGAGCACGCTCCGCACGCCCCGGAGGTAGAGGTCGGCGAGCACGGCGGCGGGCTCGACATCGGGGAGCCTCACCACCGTCGCCCCCCGTTCTTCGAGGGCCTTCCGCCGCTCCTCGCCGGTCGATTGAGTGTATATCAGCACGCTCCCGGGGACCGTGAAGAGCCGGGCCGTGGGAGGCGTGCGCAGGCGGCGGTCCATCACCACGCGGACGTTGGGCCCGGAGGCGAGCCCGAGCCGGCGGTCGAGCCGGGGGTCGTCCCCCAAGGCCGTGCCGCTCCCCACGAGCGTGGCGTCGTGCTCCTCGCGCAGAGCCAGGGCCCAGCGCCGTCCTTGCGGCGAGGAGATCCACTGGCTCTCGCCGATGGCGGTCGCGATGCGGCCGTCCAGGCTCATCGCCCACTTCAAGGTCACCTCGGGCCGTTTCTCGACGGCCGCCACGAGGAAGGGGAGGTTCAGGCGGACGGCCTCCTCGGCGAGCGGGCCGATTTCGACCTCCACTCCCGCCGCCCGGAGCTTTTCGAAGCCCCGGCCCGCCACCCGCGGGTCCGGATCGCCGTGGCACGCGACCACCCGGGAGATCCCGGCGGCCAGGACCGCGTCCACGCACGGCGGCGTGCGGCCGTGGTGCGAGCAGGGCTCGAGCGTCACGTAGAGAGTGGCGCCGCGGGCGCGCTCCCCGGCCTCGGAGAGAGCGTGAACCTCGGCGTGGGGGCCGCCCACCTCTTGATGCCAGCCGCTCCCCACGATCTCGCCGTCCCGCACGACGAGAGCGCCGACCCTGGGATTGGGAGCGGTTCGGTAGCGTCCGCGGGCGGCGAGACGGAGGGCCCGGCGCAGGGCCTCAGCCGACGAGACCTCAGCCGATGAGAGCTCAGCCGACGAGAGCAGAGGCGAACTCCCGGGGACGGAAATCCACCAGATCGTCGGCCTTCTCGCCCACGCCCAGGTAGAGCACGGGGAGCTTGAGCTCGCGGGCGATGGCGACCACCATGCCGCCCTTGGCCGTGCCGTCCACCTTGGCCAGGAGCACGCCGTCGATCGGCACCACCTGGCTGAAGGTCTTGGCCTGGGCGAGCGCGTTCTGGCCCGTGGTCGCGTCGAGCACCAGGATCGTCCGCTTGGCCCAGTCCGGCGCCTCGCGGTCGATCACCCGGCGGACCTTGCCGAGCTCGGCCATCAGGTGGTCCTTGGTGTGGAGCCGGCCCGCGGTGTCGACGATCAGGTGGTCGATCCTGCGGGCCTTGGCCGCGTGGATGGCGTCGTAGACGACGGCCCCCGGATCGGCCCCCTGCCCCTGGCGGACGACCTCGACGCCCAGGCGCTCGCCCCACAGGGCGAGCTGCTCGATGGCGGCAGCGCGGAAGGTGTCGCCCGCGGCGAGCATCACCCTCTGCTTCTCGTCGAGGTGGCGCTTCGCGATCTTGGCGATCGAGGTGGTCTTTCCCACCCCGTTGACGCCCACGACCAGGGTCAGGACCGGCCCCCGGCCGACGAGGCGCGGGCGCGGCAGCTCGAAGAGCATGTCGGCGATCTCGTCCGACAGGATCTTCCGCAAACGCGCCGCGCTCGCCGTCTGCTCCTGGAGCGCGTTCTTCCGCACCCGCTCGACCAGCTCCAGCGAGGTCTCGACCCCCATGTCGGCGCCGATCAAGACCTCTTCCAGGTATTCAAACGTGCTCTCGTCGAGCGCGACCTTGCCGCTCACCGCGGAGGAGACCTTGTCGATGATCTCCGTGTGGGTCATGAAGAGCCCGCGCTTCAGCTTCCTCCAGAACCCCTTCTCCTCCTCGGTCTCCTCGGGGAGGCGGGTCTCGGGCGCGAGCTCCAGGATGTCGTTCTTCTTGGGATCTTCGGCAGCCATAGCGGGGCAATGATACCCCGTCCTAGTCCGTGAACAGCTCGCGCTTCAACTGCTCGACGGCTTCGCCCAGGGTGGCGCGGGCGCGGGCCACGAGGGCGGGCTGGCGCTGGACGAGGGCCAGGTGGTAGCCCTCGGGGAGCGGGACGACGTAGATGTGGATGGCGTTCTTCTCGATGTGGATCATCCGCGGCTCGCCCAGGTCGTTGTTGACGACGAGGCGTTCGAGCTGGCGCAGGTAGATCCCCAGGTAGGCGCCGATCACCCGCATCTCGTACGGGCTGAAGTCCGAGCAGGCGAGATCCACGGTCTCGCCGCTGCCATCCAGGAACAGGGCGCCCAGGGCGTGGTCGTTGTTGGCGATCAGGTTGGCGAGAACGTATTGGAACACGATCCGGGTTACGGCTCCTCAGCGCTGGCCCGCCGCGCGAAGCTCGACCTGGGTCTCCTGGCGGGACGGCCGGGTCTCGCCGGCCCGGATGTCACCCGCCTCGAAGGCACGCAGGAAGGCGGTGACGATCTTGGCGTCGAAGCGGCTGCCGGTCAACCGGGTGATGGTCTCGACGGCGAACTGCAGGCTGTAGGCCTGCTGATACGGGCGGTTGGTGGTAATGGCGTCGAAGGTGTCGGCGACCGCCACGATGCGGGCGAAGAGGGGGATCTGCTCCCCCTTCAAGCCGTCCGGGTACCCGCGGCCGTTCCAGGCCTCGTGGTGCCAGCGGATGGCGGGGATCATCTCCTTCAACTGCTCGATCGGCGCCACGATGTCCGCGCCCATCACGGTGTGCATCTTCATCTGCTCGTACTCTTCCGGCGCGAGCACCCCCTCCTTGCGGAGGATCCGGTCCTCGACGCCGATCTTGCCCACGTCGTGGAGCAGCGCGCCGATCCAGATCTTGTGCTGGACCTCCTCGGGGAGTTGGAGATAGCGCGCGATCGTGCGGCTGAACGAGGCCACCCGCTCGGAGTGGCCGCGGGTGTAGGGGTCCTTGGCGTCGACCGCGGCCACGAACGCGCGCAGGGAGCCGATGAACAGCTCCCGGTTGGCCTGCGCCGCCTGCCGGAGCTGTTGGATGTAACTTTCGAGGTGCCCGCTCATCCGGTTGAAATCCTCAGCGAGGTCTGCGAGCTCGAAGGTGAGTCCCTGCATCTCCACCCGGCCACCGAAGCTCCCCTTGGCGATCTCGTGGGTCGTTTCGGCGAGCCGCTGGATGGGAGTGCTGACCCACCGCGACGCCATGAAGGCAAAGAAGAAGGCGAGAGCTACGAGGAGGGCCGTGGCCAGAACCGCCTGCAGGATCATGTTGTCCATGGCCGCAAACGCCTGCGCGCGGGGCGTCTGCGCCACCAGCGCCCAGCCGCTCTCGCCCACGACCGACACCTGCGCCAGCACCTCCTGCGTCTTCCCGCCGGAGGCGTACTTGTACTCCGTGATCGAGTTCATCGGACGGCGGACGAACGCCTTGAGCAGATCGGACCCGAGGAGCCCCTTCCGCATGGCGCTGTCGCCCCCCTGGGACCAGAGGAGCTTGCCCTTGGAATCGACCAGGAACACCGCCATCCCGCTCGACTCCCCCTGGAGCGACTCCAGCGGCCGGAACCGGAACAAGGCCTCGATGACCATCTGCGGCCCCTGGGCCCCCGCCGGGACCGGCACCGCGAGGGCGATCAAGGGGAGGGTCCGGACGCCCGTGTCGACGAATCCGTAGGCGGGGGTCTTCCCAGCCTTGGCCTGGGCGAAGACGCTATCGAGGACTCCCAGGGCCTGTGGGCTGATCGAGCCCTTCCCCGCCGCGAGCGTCGGCCCTCCGCCCTGGAGGTCCAGCACGCGCAACGCCAGGATGTTGGGCCCGGCCGCCGAGGCGCCGTCCTGACTGTTGCGCAGGAACTCCTGCAGGTAGTCGCCGACCCAGGGCTCCCGGAGCCGCTCTCCCAGGTTCGCAGGGCCCGGCGGCATCAGCAGGCCGCTCCCGAGCTGCGCGAGCTGCTGGCGGCGGGAGGAGAGATAGCTGTCGATCACCTCGGACAGCGCCTCGGCCCTCCGGATCAGTTTGTCCCGCTCCGAGTCGCTCAGCACCTCCCGGCTCTGGGGGATCAGCAACAGGCTGCTGATCGCCAGCGGGATGATGCCGGACAGAAGTAGTGCTATGAGCAGAATGGTCCGCAGCTTCAAGCGGCGGAAAATTTTTCGGCGGGTTTGCATTAAGGACCGATTGTCTGTTGAACGCTCGTTCTGAGCATTATAGCTGATCGGGGATATGCACGGGGAGTCAACTCCTTCCCCTAAGGAAAGTACGGTGCGTCCCCGCCTCCGGATGAGCCCTCTAGCCGGAAAGATCCCAGGGATCGCGCAGGAACCCCTGAAGCTCCGTCTCCACCTCCCTCCACGGCACGCCTCCGGTCATGAATCCCTCCCCCAGGGAGCGGGCCAGCACCCAGACGAGCCCCGTCTCCCGCGCCTTCTTGTCCCGGGCCATGTGGGCCAGGAGCTCCCCGGTCGAGAGGCCGGCCGGGAGCGGCGGCAGCCCGAAGCGGGCGAGAAGGTCGCGGATCCGCTCCGCCGTCCCCCGGTCGAGCCCCCGGGCCAGGGAGAGGCGCAGGGCGAAGAGGAGGCCGTACCCCACCGCCTCGCCATGACGCAGGCCTTCGTAGCCTCCGGTCGACTCGATGGCGTGGCCGAGCGTATGCCCGAAATTCAGGAGCCGCCGGTCCCCCTGCTCCGTGGGATCGCGCTCCACCACCCCGATCTTGGCCGCGTCGGCCGCCGCCACCACCGGGCCCAGGGCCGCCGGGTCGCCGTCGAGCAGGCTCTCCAGACTCTCCTCCACCCGCGCGAAGAGCGCCGGGTCGAGGAGCGCCGCCATCTTCACCGCCTCGACGAGCCCGGAGCGCAACTCCTCCCGGGGGAGGGTCGGCAGCACCGACGTGTCGCACACCACCATCGCGGGATGGTTGAACAGGCCCACCGTGTTCTTGCCGCCCGGCAGGTCCACCGCGGTCTTGCCGCCGATCGCGGCATCCACCTGGGCGAGGAGTGTCGTGGGGATCTGGACGAATTCGATCCCCCGGAGGAAACACCCCGCCACGAACCCGGCGAGGTCGCCCACGCTCCCGCCACCGAAGGCGACGAGCCGGCTGTCCCGCTTGCCCCCCGCGGCGAGCATCCCGTTCCACAACCGCTCCGCCCACGCCACCGTCTTCGCCCCCTCCCCCTCCTCCACCTCCAGCATCACCCACCGCGAAGCCACCTCCGCGAGCGGAGCCAGGCAAGGCCCGTGGAGACCGCAGACGCGGGGCGTGGTGACGACGAAGACGGTCCGGCCGGCAACCCAGCTCGAAAGCTCGGGGAAAACGGACGAGAGGGCGTCCTCCCCCACGAGCACGGGGGTGGAGCCGGAGGGGTGGCGGAGGGCGAGGCGCGCGGGCTGGATCACGTGAGGGGAGATCCTAGCGCATGTCGGCCACGCCCCGAAGGGCCGGCAGCGAGACTGACAAGGACTGCAAGGACGGCAGGGACTCCAAGGACCGCGGACAAGAAAAACTCGTCCTTGCAGTCCTTGGTGTCCTTTGGGTCCTTTCTGCTAAGAAGCTCCCAGCCAAACAATCGGCGACCACCTTTTTGCGCCCTTCAGGATAGCTCTCCGGCGCAACTCAGGGCCTAAAAGCCCAGTGCAGTCGCTTGAGCTCTGCATCATCTGGGTAGTACAACAGGCCCTTCTCCGCCCATTCCCGGGCTCCGCGACAAGAGCCATAATTCAAAGATTGTTGAATTTTTGAGAAAAAATACTCCAGCGTCACCTGCTGGGGGTCAAAATCCTGCCCTTCCCAGGGATCGTAGAAGTGGGATCGCGGCAGGAAGTCAGGATCTTTTTCATCGACAAGTCGGTTGAGTTCGTCGTAGCTCTCGGCATCCGCAATGAGGATGCCGCTCAGGACGGCAACCCATCGGCCATGATACCGCTCGGCATTCTCCCGAATCCACTCCTTGGTGGGAATCTGGCAGACACATTCGTCGACGGGGCCACGCGTAGCCCGGCGCTTCCTGCCCTCTTGCGTCTTCTGGGCATCTTCAGTTCGATCTTGATCCTCTGGATGAGGGAAGAGAACCAAGGCGCGATCAGCGAGCTACAACGCCTCATCGAAGTGACCTTTTCCAAGGGCGAAGCGGATCGCGGCCAGGAAAGCCTCAGGTGTCTTCCCAGGATCAGAAGGAGCGACATCCCGCTCGGATTCGTCTCTCATGAATCCGAGCGTAGCATCTTTCAGGTCTCTTTTCTCTCCTCCCGCACCACCGCGACCCCCAGCTCCCGGAGCTGCTTGCCGTCCACCTCGGACGGCGCGTCGGTCATCAGGTCCGTGGCCGAGGCGGTCTTGGGGAAGGCGATGACGTCGCGGATGGAGGGGGCTCCCGCCATCAGCATGACCATGCGGTCGACGCCGAGGGCGATGCCGCCATGGGGCGGAGCGCCGTAGCGAAGAGCTTCGAGGAAAAAGCCGAAGCGGGCCTCGGCCTCCTCGGGGCCGATCCCCAGGATCTCGAACACCCGGCTCTGGACGGACGTGTCGTGAATGCGGATCGAGCCTCCGCCCAGCTCGATGCCGTCCATCACCACGTCATAGGCCCGGGCGCGGACGGCGCCGGGGTCGGTCGCGAGAAGCTCCAGGTCCCGCGGATCGGGGCTGGTGAAGGGGTGGTGCGTGGCGAACCAGCGGCCGGCGTCCCCGTCCCACTCGAGGAGGGGGAACTCGGTCACCCACAGGAAGGCGTGGCTCCCCGGCGGGATGAGCTTGTAGTGCCTCGCGAGCTCCAGGCGGAGGGTGCCCAGGGCCGCCGCGGCGACCTTCTCGGGCGCGGCCACGATCAGGGCGAGACCGCCCTCTTCGAGGCCCAGCGCCTCGGCCGCCCCCTGGATCTCGGCGTCGGTCAACGCGTTCTTTACCTGGAAGACGGTCTCGCCGCCTTTCCTGCGCAGGGTGAGCACGCCCGCGGCCCCGTTCCTCCGGGCGATCTCGATCCAGCCGTCCACCTCCTTGCGGCTGGCCTCGGCCGCGCCGGGCACGGCGAAGCCGCGGACGACGCCGCCCCCGGCGACCGTCTCCTTGAAGCCGCGGAAGCCGCTCTCTCCGAGGAGGCCGGAGAGGTCCTGGATCTCGAGGCCGAAGCGGAGGTCCGGCCGGTCGCTGCCGTAGCGGGCCATGGCCTCGGCGTACGTCATGCGCGGGAAGGGGGACGGCAACGCGATGCCCGCGAGCGGGAAGATCCGCGCGAAGAGCCCTTCGATCAGCTCGTAGACGTCCTCTTCCGTGGGGAAGGACATCTCGAGGTCCACCTGGGTGAACTCGGGCTGGCGGTCGGCCCGCAGGTCCTCGTCCCGGAAGCAGCGGGCGATCTGGACGTAGCGCTCGAAGCCGGCCACCATGAGGAGCTGCTTGAAGAGCTGCGGCGACTGCGGCAGAGCGTAGAAGCTCCCCCGGTGGACCCGGGAGGGGACGAGATAGTCCCGGGCCCCCTCGGGCGTCGACCGGGTGAGGATCGGCGTCTCGACATCGAGGAAGTCGTTCTCGTGGAAGTAGCTCCGGATCTCGTGGACCACCCGGTCGCGGAGGATGAAGTTCTTCTGCAGCTCGCCCCGGCGCAGGTCGAGGTAGCGGTAGCGCAGGCGCGTCTCCTCGGCCACCTCGGTCTTGCCGTCCAGGGCGAAGGGCATCGGCTCGGACCGCGAGAGAACGGCGGCCGTCTCGGCGATCACCTCGATCTCGCCGGTCGGAAGGTCGGGATTGACGTTGCCGGCCTCGCGGAGGACGACCGTGCCCTCCACCTCGACCACCCACTCGGCGCGGGCGGGAGCGAGCGCCTCGGCGGCCTCGGGCCGGTCCTCGGGGCGCAGCACCACCTGGACGACGCCGCTCCGGTCCCGGAGGTCCAGAAAGATCAGACCCCCATGGTCCCGGCGCCGCTGCACCCAGGCCTGGAGCCGCACCCGGCTGCCGACGTCCTCTTTCCTGACGGTCCCCGCGCCTCGACGCTTCATGCTCATTCCCCTTGCCTCTCGTCTCTGCAGTCTCTACAGAAAGGAGTCCCGGCGGGGCCCCGTGCCCGTGCCCGCGCCCAGAACCTCGCGATAGTGTTCTTTGAGCTCCGCGTAGCGGTCGGCCGTCTCGGCGATCCGCCGCGTCTCCTCTTCGGTGAGCGGGCGCACGACCCGGGCCGGAATCCCCAGAGCCAGATGCCCCGCGGGGATCCGGTGCCCGGGAGCCACCACGGCCCCGGCGCCGATCTGGGCCCCGCGCTCGACGACCGCGCCGTCCAGCACCCGGGCCCCGATCCCGATGAGCGCGCCGTCCTCGATCGTACAGCCGTGGACGACCGCGTGATGCCCGACGACCACCCCTTCGCCGATCACCAGCGAGTGGTGCAGGTAGGAGACGTGGAGCACCGAGCCGTCCTGAATGTTGGTCCGCGCGCCGATCCGGATGAAATTGACGTCCCCCCGGGCCACGGTGTGAAACCAGAAGGAGACGTCGTCGCCCAGGACCACGTCGCCCGAGATGTGGGCGTCGGGCGCCAGGAAGACGCGGGCGCCCAGGGTCGGCAGATGGCCCTGATAGGGATAGATCGGCATGGGACCGGACCTACTTGGGCGGAGCCGCCGGCTTGGGTTGGGACGGGTTCGGGCGGACCGAGAAGAGGATCTGCTCGTAGACCGGCAGCATCTTCTCGAAATCGGCCCGGGGGCCGGACGCCATGAAGTCCAGCGCCGTGCTGTAGAACGGCATCTTCAAGACCAGCGTGCTGCGCGCCTGGGCTCCCTCTCCGGAATCCATCCGCACGAGCACACCCTTGACGCCTCCGACCTCTTTGACTTCGAGACGGGAAGCCGACCAGGAGGCATCCTTTTCGTCGCCCGCGCGGATCTGGGCGACCGTGTCCTGGGGATTCGCGAGCGCCGTCCGGCTGCCCCGGACCCAGACGAGCTGGGGATCGGACGGAATCCTGGCCCCGGCCGGTCCCAGCCAGAGGCCGGGATACTCCTTGTCCTCCCGCAGCTCCCAACCGTCCGGGACCTCGATCGTGTACGGCAGCGAGGAGCCGCTCGAGTGCGTGAGCTCCACGCGGTGGTAGGCCGGAGACGTGGCGGGCGTCTGCTGCGCGAGCGCCGGCAGCGCGGCGGCCAGCAGGAGGGCGGTCGTCAGAGGGCGGATCATGCGGCGTCTTTTCCTTGGTAATCCTTGGGTGTTGCGCCGGCCTTCCGGGCCGGAGGCGAGAGCATGGCATAAAATCCGCCGGTGTCCAAAGGCCCCTTCCCCTCGATCGACGTCGTCATCCCGGCCTTGAACGAGGAGGCCTCCCTCCCCCTGGTGCTCGCCGATCTCCCCCGGCCGCCGGTCCGCCGCGTGGTGGTGGCGGACAACGGCTCGCGGGACGGCACCGCCCGCGTGGCCCGCGAGGGAGGGGCCGAGGTCGTGACGGCCGCGCGGCGCGGCTACGGCAGCGCCTGCCTCGCCGGCCTCGATCACCTGCGGCGCACGGGGCCTCCGGACGTCGTGGTGTTCGTGGACGCCGACTACTCCGACCACCCGGACGAGCTTCCGGGGCTCGTGGCCCCGATCCTCGCGGGCGAAGCCGACCTGGTGATCGGCTCGCGGGTCCTGGGCGAGCGCGAGCCGGGCGCCCTCCTCCCCCAGGCGCGGACCGGAAACCTCGTGGCCTGCGCCCTGATCCGCCTCTTCTACGGCCACCGCTTCACCGACCTGGGCCCCTTCCGGGCCATCACCTGGCAGGCCCTGGAAAAGATCGGGATGTCGGACCCGAACTTCGGCTGGACGGCCGAGATGCAGGTCAAGGCCCTGCGCCACGGCCTGCGGGCCACGGAGGTGCCGGTCTCCTACCGCCGCCGCGTCGGGGTCTCCAAGATCACCGGCACGGTCTCGGGGACGATCCGGGCCGGCTATAAGATCCTGTGGACCGTGGCCCGCCACATTGGGAGGAGGAAGAAAGAGACGCGATGACCGAGCCCTTGAAGAACCCCGTCCGCGCCGAGACCGAGATCGAGGTCCGCTACGCCGAGACCGACCAGATGGGCGTCGTCCACCACGCCAACTACGTGGTCTGGTTCGAGCTCGCGAGGACGCGCCTGTGCGCGCTCTCGGGCTTCCACTACGCGGACATCGAGAAGATGGGCTACCTCCTCATGGTCACCGGGGTCCAGGTGAGCTACCGCCGGCCGGCCCGCTACGGCAACACGGTGCGGGTCCTCTGCTGGGGCGAGCGTCTCGCGAGCCGCGGCCTCCGCTTCGCCTACGAGGTCAGGAACGGAGACGAGCTCCTGGTCACCGGCGCCACCGATCACGTCTGGATCGAATCCGCGACCGGCCGGCCCTGCCGCATCCCGGAGCCTCTCCGCGAGCCCTTCCGGAAGCTGGCCGGCCTCGTCCCCTGATATCCTCCCGGCCATGCAC
>DATHUD010000381.1:0-2347 GCA_035462575.1 Thermoanaerobaculia bacterium
GAGGCAGAGTGTTGGGCCGCTCGACCTCGAAGTCCAGATACCCTTTCCGGACGCCTTGCACCAGGAAATCGAACTCCAGATCCGCGGTGCCTGGAGCCGCGCGAATCACGAGCCGTTCCGCGGATTTCTCAGCGACGTAGATCTGCCCCCAATGGCCGACAAGGGTCAACTGCACGGTCAGTCGTTCCGGCTCGGTGACCCGGGTGAAGTAGCCGGGAAGCTCGATCACCGCCTCACCGTCCTTGAGCCTGGCAGTGCCGCGGAAGTAGGTGCCGGCCTCTGGGCCTTCGAGCGCGGCGAAGTAGATTGCGCGTTGGGAGTCCGCCGGATCCACTACGGCGAAGTTCTTGGTGCCGCCAGTAACGGTGAAATTGCCGTTAATGGTCACACCTCCATTGCCTCCAATCTCCATGCGATTGGTGTTGTTTGTGCCGAGCACAAGCGGCACGGCACCATACGTACCGATTGCGAGCCCATTGCCACTGATAGAGAGTATCTCGGTCCACCCGCCCAACGTTTTGCCAAATCGCGAAAGGGTTCGGGGGCTGGCGTGAGCGATAAAGCTCATATGGCCAGTATCGCTCAGTACGTTGAGGGCTGCGGCGGTCAGGGCTCCTGTGTGCGGGTTTTCGATTCGAAGGACCGTATTCGTATCGGTATTTTCAAAGAGGTGGAACCTGAAAGTGGGCGAGGTTGTGCCGATACCTATTCCTCCATTGGCCGCAATGTAGAGCGAGTTGTTCGGCGCACCAGCCGAAACCGTGAAGGGAATCAACCCGTTGGTGTGGTCCTGGATAGAGAACTGGTTTACGTTGGAGGGGTTGATCAGCAGCGCCCAGTCGTGAGAGGCCGTCTCGCCGCTCGCGGGGAGCGCAATGTCGTCGAACAGAATGTTCGGTTGCGCGGACTTGAGCTTGAGCGCCGAATAGTTCGAATCGGTGTCGCTGCAGGCTGCACCGATGCAACTCGCGCCCTTGACGACCAGGTTGCCCTCGACAATACCGGGCGGCGGTGCGGTCGCCTGGGGGGTCATGCTGACGTTTTCGAATCTCGCGGCCCCAGTGGGCGTGCCTGCCCCGTTGCGCAGGGCCACGAGCCCGACGTAGACCGTTCCGGACATGGCCACCGTCTGAGGGGTATGGACCTGGGTCCAGACCGTGCCATTGGCCGAGAGGTACGCGGTGAAGACGTTTCCCGAGCGGACGAGCTTGAGCCATTGCGGCGCGAAGGTGGTGGCTGTGCCGTCGCTGGCCGTCGTGCTGTTGGCCAGGACGCGGCGGCGGAATTTCGCCTCGCCCTCGCTCGTGATCGTCATCGTCGCGTGCGCCGAGCCTGCCGTCAGATCGTTCCTGAAGGTCACTCCCGCGAGCGTCCGGTTGGCGCCGACCGGCTTCAGGAGGGCGGCCACGTTGGCCACAATCGTCCCGTCTCCGGTGAGCGGCAGGTGCACGAAATGGAAGGCATCGGCGGTACCCGCGAGGTCGCTGCCTCCCGCAATCAATCGGAACGCGCCGTTGTCGTAGCTCGCGCCGCCGGCCGGCCCGACCGCGCCGACGTCGGTGTCGGCCCAGGGGGAAGGCAGGTTCTCGGCGCACGCATAGTTCTGGTCACTCTGGGCGTAGGTGATCTCCAGGTCGTAGTTCACGACCGAGGCATAGGCATACGAATCGCACTCCTTCACGCCGTTGGCGCTGGTGGAGGCGCCGGCGCTGACGTTGGTGCCGATCCGCGGGGTATCGAGAGCCGGATCGCTTTGGGTGTTGAGCGTGACGGAGTTGTCCGCAGCCACGGCCCTGGACTTCGAATGGGCATACACCTCACCGATATAGCCGCAGGCGTTGTTGAAGAAGGCTGTGGCCTTGGACCCGGCCCCCTGCGCCAGAGGGAAGGCGACTGCGGAGGCATCGTAACTGACCGCACAGTTGGGTCCCTGAACGATGAGGCCCTCGGCCGAGATCTCCAATCCGTCTTCGGTCGTCCTCGCCTTCTCCAAGGCCTCCTCGACGCGCAGGATCTGCGCCCGGTGGGCGCGGATTGTGATCCGGAGCTGCCGGGATGGATGCTGGGCGTACTCTTCGCGTAGATCCACGAGATGCGCCTCCATCTCCTGAAGCTGGAAACGCAGGCCGGCAGCACCAAACCCGAGAGTTTCGATCCTGTTACCTCCCAGGCTGCGCTGCATCACCCCGGGGCTGACCTCTGTCCACCCTTGCTTCTGCAAGTCATTGAGCAGAGCCTCCGGAGCCGGGGCAGAGGAATCGGCAAGGCCGGGCCGGGAGTGACCGAGGGCTGCAACACAGAGCCAGAAAGAAAGGAAGAAAACTTTCATTCTCATGATGGACTCCTT
>DATHUD010000382.1:0-22958 GCA_035462575.1 Thermoanaerobaculia bacterium
CAGGGCCTCTGTGATGGAGGCGGTGAGCGCCTCTCCGGCTCCGGCGGTGCGCCGTTTCAGATCCTCGAGCGCCGCCACCTGGCCGCGCATCGTCCCGATCCCCGCCAGCCAGAGCTCGCGGGCGTTGCCCACCAGGTTCTCCCGCGCCTGCCGGAGCAGAGGCGGGACGGTCCGGAGCTCCGAGGCCAATCGCGCCTCGTCCGCCGCCGTCAGCGGAAAGGGATACGTCCACAGCTCGATCACGGCGTGGTGGGTCGGTCCCTCATGGGCCGGGGTGTCGCTCTGATCGGTCCACACCGAAAGGTAGAACGCCGGGTCGCGGGCCCACGGGCGGAGCACCCGGTGGTTGAAGTCGAGCCCGTTCATCTCGGCCCGCACGAGGTGGTAATCGACCTGCTGCGCAATGGGCCAGCCGCTCGGATCGATCGCCCGCAGCCGGGCCTTCCAGGCGCGCAGCCCCTCGTGTTGAGCCGCCATGGCCGCCGTCCCATAGTCGGGCGCTCCGTCGCGCAACGGCGGCTTCTCGAACGCCCTCCACTGCGCAAAGAGGGAGACCAGCGCGCCGTAGCCCCCCGGCGCCTCCTCGGAGCGCACGGCGGGGGCCGGCAGCATCGTGAGCACCAGCCCCAGGGTCAGGGCGCGGATTAGAGAGCGGCGGAGAGCGTGAGAGCCCATGGCGGATTCCTTTCTCGTACCGCCATCTTGTCACGTCTGCTTCGGCAAGGCGTTTCGCCAGACGATGTGAAAGGCCCCGCGCAGAGTCGGTGCATATTCCCCGGGAGACCCGATCCTTCGCAGGAGGCCACTGGCGACCTGATGCTCGCCGGCTGCGGGCCTTCGAAGAGCGGTACCGGCCGTAGCCGCCAAGGCTGCCCCCCGGCGTGGGCTACTATCCCGCCAGGCAGACCTTTCCTGCCACAGGAGATCAGACATGAACCCAAGGCGAATTCCATGGACTCTGATGTTCGGGCTGCTGGCGCTGGGTGGCTACCCGGCCGCGGCCCAGGATTTAGGCGACGGCAGAGGCATCGATCATGTGGCCGCTCTGGTCCGTTCCGAGAATTTCGACGCCGCGGGCGACGTCTTCACCGATCAGCTCGGGTTCTCGGTCACGCCGGCCTTGCTGTCCCCCTTGGGAGCCAAGAACCGCCTGATCTGGTTTGAAGACCTGAGCTATCTGGAGATCGCGACGTTCACGGAGCTCAACGAATTCACGGCGCCGTTCGTGGCCTTTCTGGAAGACCACGAAGGCGGCAAGTTCTACGGGACCGAGGTGCTCGACGCCGCTCAGGCGATCGCGTTCCTGACCGGTGCCGGCTATCCCAACGTCGGTCCGATTCCGGCGCCGCCCCTCACGATCGAACCGACCGGCGAGGTCGTCGGGCTCTCCCCTCTCTGGCGCTCGATCATCCTCACCGAACGGGTGGCCCCCGACAACTCGAGCTTCTTCCTGGACTACGACGAAGCCCAGGTGCAGCAGATGTTCACCGAGTTTCCGGTCCTGGCGCCTCAGCCGCATCCCAACACGGCGCAGAAGATCGACACCCTCTGGCTGGTGGTGTCGGATCTCGACGCGGCGATCGATTTCTACGAGGGTCTCGGTCTCGAGGTCCGCTTCGAGCACAAGAAGATCCACTACCTGGGCGCCCGCGGCGCGGAAGTGCGGTACAACGACAACACCCTCGCGCTGTTGGTGCCGGATGGCCCCGGCCTGGTCGCGGACTTCGTCGCGGAGCGCGGGGAAGGGATCCTGGGAGTGAGCCTCGAGGTCGGCGATCTCGACACCGCACACGCCCTCATCACCGGCAACACCGGCCTGGATCTGCCGGCCTTCAAGCACAAAGGCCAAGAGCGCTTCCTGATTCCGGCCTCTCTGACCCACGGCTTCCTGATCGAGATGGTCGAGTAGGAGCCAAGTCGCGATACTCTTCCCCGCCAACGACACGGAGGGTACGGCATGAAGATCGTCGTTCTGGGAGGCGGACGGGTGGGAAGCGCCATGGCCAGGGACCTGGCCCGCGACTCCCAATTCGAGGTCACGGTGGTGGACGCCTCCGAGGAGGCCCTGCGCCGCCTGGGAGCTTCGGGGCTCAAGACGGCGCGCGCGGACCTCTCCGATCCCGCCGAAGTCCGCCGCGCCGTCCAGAGCCACGACCTGGTGGTGGGGGCCGTGCCCGGCTTTATGGGCTTTGACACCCTCAAGGCCGTTCTGGAGGCGGACAAGGACATCGTCGACATCTCCTTCTTCGACGAGGACCCGTTCCTCCTGGACGACCTCGCCCGCGAGCGGGGGCGGATCGCCCTGGTCGACTGCGGCGTGGCCCCGGGGTGCAGCAACCTCTTCCTCGGCCGCATGGCCGCGGAGCTCGACCGGATCGACAGCTTCGTCTGCTACGTGGGCGGGCTGCCCGCGGTGCGCCAGTGGCCCTTCGAGTTCAAGGCCGTGTTCTCGCCGATCGACGTGATCGAGGAGTACACCCGCCCGGCCCGCTTCAAGCGGCACGGCCAGCCCGTCACCCTGCCGGCCCTCTCGGAAGTGGAGCCCGTGGACTTCCCCGGCGTGGGCACCCTCGAGGCGTTCAACACGGACGGCCTGCGGACGCTGCTGCGGACGATCGAGGCCCCCTCCATGGTGGAAAAAACCCTTCGCTACCCTGGCCACGCCGACCGGATGCGGATGCTGCGCGAGACCGGCTTCTTCGGCACCGAGCCGATCGAAGCGGGGGCCGTCCGGGTACGCCCCCGGGACGTGACCGCGAAGCTCCTCTTCTCCTCCTGGCAACTCGGCCCGGGAGAAGAGGACTTCACCGCCCTGCGGATCGTGATCGAAGGCGAGAAGGACGGCCGCCCCGTGCGCCGCGCCTGGGACCTCCTCGACCGTTTCGACCGCGAGACAGAGACCACGTCCATGGCCCGCACCACGGGCTACACCTGCACCTCGATCGTCCGCCTGGTCGCCGCCGGCCTCTACAAGCACAAGGGGATCTCCCCGCCGGAGTATGTGGGCCGGGACGCCGAAGCCTACGCCTTCGTCCTGCGCCACCTGGCCGAGCGGGGAGTGGTTTTCCGCGAGGTGTAGGGTGGCTGCGAGAACCGATTCGCGGGCTCCCCCTCGGCTCGGCCGTCATCCCATTGCTGTAACATCTCCGTAGCCGCAGCGGCACGCCAGCCAGAGAGCCTTGGCGAGTGCCATGCCGGCGAGATGCTCTCCCTGGAGCCGTCGCGGCGCCTCGTTCACCGGAAAGTACTCAGATGCCGAACCGGAGCCTCGGCACTCGGCCCCGGTTCAACCAAGACCGGAGGGAAGAACATGCCGAAACGTTCCTGGTTGATGTTGGTTCCGCTCGTCCTGCTCCTCGGCCTCGCGCTCCCGGGCGCCGCCTTCGCCCAGACCAGCTCCACCAGCGGCGAAATTTCGGGGAGGATCACCGACTCCGCCGGCGCCGCCCTGCCCGGCGTCACGGTGACCGCCACAAACGTCCAGACCGGCCTGACCCGCACCACCTACACCGGCGACGACGGCTCCTACACCCTGGGGCTCCTGCCGCCCGGGACCTACGACGTGACGGCTGAGCTGCAGGGGCTCGGCACCTCCCGCAAGAGCGGCGTGGCCGTGCTCCTGGGCCGCGCTTCGAACGTGCGGCTGACCCTCTCGCCGCAAATCAGCGAAGAGATCACCGTCACCGCCGACGCTCCCCTGGTGGACACCACCGAGGCCGACCTGTCGACCTCGGTCACCGAAGACCAGATCGACAGCCTGCCCATCCTCGGCCGCGACTTCAAGGATCTCGTCCTGCTCACGCCGGGCACCGGCGAGGCGTTCGGCGGACGCGTGTCCGTCAACGGCGCCCGGGGAATCCAGACCGACTTCAACGTCGACGGCGCCGAGGCCAACTCCGACTTCTTCGGCGAAGAGCGCGGCGGCACCGAGGCGCCCTACGTGTTCAGCCAGGCGGCCATCCGCGAATTCCAGGTGATCCGCTCCACCTACAGCGCCGAGTACTCCCGCGGCGTGGGCGGCACCATGAACGCCATCACCAAGAGCGGCACCAACGAAATCGAGGCCGAGCTCTTCTACTTCCTCCGCGACCAGGACTGGGCGGACGAGCGCTCGGCCGTGCTCAACGGCCAGCAGGTGGAGGACGCCTTCGAGGCCCGCGACTCCGACCAGTACGGCCTCGCCGCGGGTGGGCCGCTCCGGCGCGACAAGCTGTTCCTGTTCGTGGCCGCCGATTTCCAGGACATCTCCGAGCCGCTCCTCGTCCGCGACATCCGGACCACCAGCAACTTCCAGGCGCTGCCCTCCGCGACCCAGGCCGCCTTTCTGAGCCGGGTCGACCAGCTCCTGGGTGGCACCCTGGACCGCCAGTTCCGCTTCGACTCCCGGCAGGACCAGGAGGTCTACCTGGTGCGCCTCGATGGCAACCTGGGTGGCAGCCACCATGCTTTCCTGCGCTACAACTCGGCGGACTACAACAACTTCCCCAGCGAAGGGGCGGGAGACATCCTGTCCAACAACGGCGACGAGTTCAACAAGGTCCAGAGCACCGTCCTGCAGATGGACTCCATCTTCGGCACCTCGCTCACCAACGAGCTCATCCTCCAGCACGGCCTCGAAGAGCGTCCCATCTTCGCCCTGGAGAACGACATCCCGGAGACCGTCATCCAGGACATCGACTTCACCTTCGGCCGCAGCGAGTTCCTGCCCAACCGCACGGACGAGGACAAGTGGCAGCTCAAAAACAACCTGACCTGGCTCGCCGGCAACCACCAGATCAAGGGGGGCGTCGAATACCTGAGCACCGAGATCGACAACCTGTTCCCGCGCGAGGCGGGCGGCCAGTGGTTCTTCAGCACGACCGACGATTTCCTGGCCGGCAACCCCAACCGGCTCGACCAGGGCTTCGGCCCCACCCTGGGCCTGAACGCCTTCGACTATGAAGCGTGGGGCGTATTCCTGCAGAACACCCAGCGCGTGGGCGACCACCTGACGTTCGACTACGGCATCCGCTACGACCGCCAGTCGGTCCCCGATCCCGTGGGCAACGCGTATCCGAGCCACCCGGAATTCGTCAGCGACTTCAAAGAGGACACGGACAACTGGGCGCCGCGCCTGGGCTTCGCCTGGGACCTCCAGGGCGACGGCCGCTCGGTGCTGCGCGGCGGCGTGGGCCGGTTCTTCAATCCCCTGCCGTCGATCCTCTACGCCGGCCCCCTGGCCGAGATCGCCGGCCTTTACAACCGCATCACCCTGAGCTGCAGCACCGGGCGCTGCCCCACGTACCCGGACATCCTGACCCCCGAGCAGTTCGCCCGCGAGGCGCGCACCAGCTCCAACGTGACGGTGGTGTCACCCGACCTCGAGGCGGTCGAGACGATCCGCACCAGCCTGGCCTACGAGCAGCTCCTCGGGCAGTCCTACAGCGTCTCGGTCGAAGGCGTCTACTCGCAGTTCGACAACGCCCAGCGCCTGGTCAACATCAACGTGGTGCCGAGCGGCCTGACCTACGGCAACCTGGTGGTCTACGACACCCGCAACCCGAACCGGCGCTACCCCGACCTCCAGGCCGTGCGCATGCACGTGAGCGACGCCGAGGGCGAGTACACGGCGCTGACCCTGGGGACGCGCAAGCTCGCCCTGGGCGACAGCAAGCTGAGCTGGCTCGCCCACTACACCTGGTCGGAGGCGATCGATCAGGATTCCAACGAGCGCAGCACCTCCACCTCCTTCAGCCTCGATCCGTTCGACCCGGAGATCAGCGAGGGCCTCGCGGACTACGACATCGAGCACCGCTTCCTGGCCTCGGGCACCTACGAGCTGCCCTGGGGCATCCGGCTCTCGGGCATCTTCACCTGGCGCTCGGGCACGCCCTACACCGCCGGCATCGACGTCTCCGGCTTCGCCGGCCTGAACGGGCTGGACTTCACAGGCGTGGACACTCCGGTCTTTGTCGACCGTGGCGGCAACATGATCGATCTGACGGCGGCCAACGGGTTGACGCCGCAGCAGCTTTCGGCCTTCCTGGCCGAGCGCGGAGCGCGCCTGGAGGAGCGCAACAGCGAGCGCCAGCCCGACTACCGCAACCTGGACCTGCGCCTGTCGAAGGCTTTCGATCTCGGGCAGGTCGAGCTGGAGCTGATCGGAGAGGTCTTCAACGTGCTCAACGAAGAGATCGAGTTCGTCACCGGCACCAACCAGAGCGCCTTCTCCGGCGAGCTGCGCAACGGTGTCTGGACCTTCCGGCGCAACCCCGATTTCGGCAAGTCCAACTCCTTCAACTTCGTCAGCGTGCCGCGCCAGTACCAGCTCGCGCTGCGGCTCCGCTACTAGAACCGGTCTCATAAATCCTCTGGCTTCGTGGTAAGGGCGGGTCTCTGACCCGCCCTCCGGTGGGGGCGGTCGGCCTCAGAAGGGACGGAGCAGAGACCGCCTCCATGGCCCGCACCTGCTGCCTACGCAAGGCGTGAAAGGTGCGTCAAAACACAGCGCCAACGTCCCTCGCTTCCCGCCGGAGACGCCATGTGCCGTCACAAACGGCCGTGTCTCCATACACTCGGGCCTGCGCGTCCTCCGTTGTCATGATGTCGTGAGTCAGCTAAAGCTCAACACTTCTTCGATCCGCCACGACAGATTGCCCGGTGTAGCAGGGCCCAGAGCCGTCAATTGAACCGGTCGCCGCTTGAATCGCACGCTTTCACCGGGTCCGCTTTCCTCACCGGCCACAAAAATGGAAGTCCGCGGATGTCGCCGCTAAAGCTTCCGGGAGCAATGAGCTTCCTGGGAAATTCTCATCGCCAAGTGCTCACGATTTCATATCGCCAGAAGCAGTTCCAAGCCGACCCTCTCTGAAGTTGTCAGAAAATGCGGCCAAGCCGCGAATTCCCCACTGCAGGCCGTCTATAATATTTGTAGTCACTTGGGCGCCCGCACGTCCCGGAGGAAGGATGGAGCTTCATACTCAGCCCGTTGGATCAGGGTCTACGCTTCCCGCGGAGAGCGGAAATGCGGCTCAGCCGACAGACCCCTCCTACGACGTCTTCCTGAGCTACAGCCACAAGGATCGGGAGTGGGTCGAGGATTATCTCCTGAAGCGCCGAAGGGATCAAGGTTCTCATCGACAAACGTGACTTCCTGGTCGGCGATTACAGCGTCATCAGCATGGAGAAAGCGGTCAAGTGCAGCCGTCATACGCTGGCCGTGCTCACGCCGGACTGGGTGGAGAGCCGGTGGACGGCTTTCGAGAGTTTGTTGACGACGACCGCGAATCCCCTGGACCGGAAGCTGCTTCCGCTGATGCTCCAACCCTGCCAGCCGCCGGACCGGATCGCCGCGATCAACTATGCTGATTTCACGGAGCCAAGCCGACGGGAGGTCGAGTTCGCCAAGCTCCTGCGCTCGATCGCCGTGACGGCCCCCCCTCCCCAGCCCGTCCAGGGCGAGCCAGTCCGGCGCGGCCTCGTCGTACTGGGCGACCTGATGAAGGAGCCCGGGGTCCGGGAAGCTGTCGTCACCTTTCGCATTCATTTCCAGAGGGTCTGTGACCGGATCGGCGTCCTTGGCGACTACAAAGACCTCCACGATCTGCTGCACACTCTGCAGCTCCATTGCTACGACCGGATCCTCCAGGAGGCCAAGAGTTTTCCTGACGACGATCTGGCTGTGGACAACCTGCGGGAGCATGAAGCGACCCTTCAGAGCACTGTCGAGGACCTCCGGCGCGTCGGGCAGCGCAAGAGCCTGCCCCCGAGCGAGGTGTCCTGGGTCCAGAGAGACCTCGAGCCAGCCCTCGGCGAGTTGCACGCGGCCCTCGAAAACCTGGAGCCGAAGAAACTCCGGCGCACGACTTCCCTGCTCAACCGCGTCTTGACGACCCGGCCCTCGGAGATCAACACCCGGCTGAACGACGCAGCGCGAGATCTGCCGTTTCTCGAATTGATCCAGGCGATGACGGTCGTGCGCGACAGGATGCGCACCCTCGACCTCGATCTGGAGAAAGTACAACAGTTCGAGACCGGCATCGAAACGCTGGCCCGGCTCAGCGATACCCTGGCCACCCTGGTTGCTGACCACGACCGGTGGCAGGAGGCTGAGCAGGAGCTGCGGCTGACCGAGGAGACCTGGGACGGCACGATCGAAGGAATCGAGGACTCCTGGGCGAGTATCCACGAAACGCTCGCACCGATGGCTGTCGGCAGCACCGAGCTGTGGGCCGCCTCGTTCCGCCAGGACGCCCAGCGCATGGGCGACGCGGTCGCGGCCCGGGAACCTGAGCGGGCCCGGAGGTGCTTCCGCAGCTTCCGCCGCCAGGCCTCGACCCGCTTCCATCGGGTGGACGTGATGCTCAAGGACCAGTGCGACGAGCTCCGCAAAGTAGCCGAGCCGCTCGCCTCCCTGCTGAAAAGGATCGAATCATGATCGCCCCCGTGCTCCCCGACGATGCGGCCGTCCGCTTCCCCTCTCTCGCCTCGCTCCGGGTGGCGCACGGAGAGCTGCTCCGGCAGCAGCGGGAGAGCACAGATCCCGAGCTCCGGGCCAACATCGAAACCTTCATCCGACGCGGGCAGGCTACCGGTGCCCTGCTCGATGAGAACGAGAACCGCTGGGAGGCTCAGAGCATCCTCGACTATTGGGCGACCTTTCTCTTCCGGGCCGATCGGACGACGGTCGATGCCACGCTCGACGAATTCGATCCGGAGCTGGCGCCGGCGCTCGACGACGCGGCCTGCCCCTACATGGGCCTCGACGCGTTCCGGGAGAGCAAGTTCGAGGTGTTCTTCGGCCGGCAACGGATGATCCAGGCTCTGCTGGAACGGCTCGCCAGCGAACGGTTTCTGGCTGTGGTCGGCGACTCCGGCAGCGGCAAGTCCTCCCTGGTGCTGGCGGGCCTCCTGCCGGCGCTCAAGGCGGGATTGCTCCCCGGGAGCGCTTCGTGGCGCTACCTGCCATCCCTGGTGCCGGGGCCGGATCCGCTGGCCAACCTGGCGTGCGCTCTGTCCCCCGCCGGAACCGATGCCGGAAAGATGGCCTCCCAGGCGGCGCGGCTGCGCGAAGAGCCCCGCCACCTTCTCGAAATGGCCGGAGGCGAGGAAGGCCGGCCGTGCGTCCTTGTGATCGATCAATTCGAGGAGCTCTTCACGCTTTGCGAGGAAGAGCCGGTGCGCCAGGCCTTCGTCGATGCTCTCACCCACCTGATCCAGTCTTCGGGACTGCGGCATACGGTGCTCCTGACCCTGCGCAGCGACTACGAGCCCCGGGTGGCGCAACTCGGGACTTTCCAGGCTCTCTTCGAGAGCGCGCATGTGCGGGTGACGCCGCTGGGCTCGCCCGAATTGCGCGAGGCCATCGTACGACCCGCCGAGCTCGTCGGCCTCAAATTCGAGGATGGGGTGATCGACGCCCTGCTGCACGACATCCTCGGCGAGCCCGCCGGGTTGCCGCTCCTGCAATTCACTCTGCTCAAGCTCTGGGAGAGCCGGGAGCGCAACCGGGTGACGTGGGAGGCCTATCGGCGGCTGGGCGGCGGCCGGCTGGCCCTCGCCCGCAGCGCGGACGACTTCTACAACTCCCTGATTCCCCAGGAGCAGGTCACCGCCCGGCGCATCCTGCTGCGCATGGTGCGGACGAGCGAGAGGCTGGAGGTCACGAGCAGCCGCATCCAGCGCAAGGAGCTCCACCGCGGAGGCGAGGACCCCGGCCGGGTCAACCGGGTGCTCGACAAGCTCGTCGACGCCCGCCTGGTGCGGCTCACGCCAGGGGAGACCCGGGAGGAAGACCAGTTCGAAGTGGCCCACGAGGCGCTGGTGCGGAACTGGCCGACCCTGGTCGAGTGGCTCGAGCAGGAGCGGGCCGAGATCACCACGCGCCGCCGGTTGGACTTGAAGGTCGAGGAGTGGCTCCGGTTGAAGAAACAGGGCGGGCTCCTCGACGAGGTCCAGCTCCTGGAGGCCGAGCGTTGGCTCGCGAGCTCCTCGGCCTCTCTGCTCGGTTACCACCCGGAGCTCCCGGCGCTGGCCCAGGCCAGCCGGAATGCGATTGACGAGGGAAAACGCAAGGAAGAGGAAGCCCACCGGCGCGAGTTGGAGCAGGCGCAGCAGCTCGTGGAAGCCGCGCGGGAAAGAGCAGAGTACAAGACCCGATCCAGCCGGATCTTCCGCTTCTTGACCGTGGTCCTGGCCGGGCTCTTCCTTTTTTCTCTATTTACGAGCAGGCAAGCCATTGACTCGATTCGAAAGGCCCGTGAGTCCGAGCGTCTCGCCGAGCAGGCCCGGGGGGAAAGGGATCGTACTCTCCTGAGAGTCGAGCAAACGACGAGGATGGCCGCGGAGAAGCAGTCCAGGGAAGAACGGACGTTGCGGCACCAGGCAGAGCAAGCTCTGAAAGAGATGCGGTGGCAGAAAGATCAGGCCGAAAAAGCTCAGAAAGACCTCCAACGACAGAAGGATCTTACCGAGGCAGCGCTGAAGGAGGCAAACGATCAGAAACAACTGGCCGGGGAGGCACTGGAAAGCACCGAGGCAGCCCTGGCAGCGGTGAGGGAGCAGGAGAGGCGGGCAAGCTCGGCGCTTACCGAGGCGCGCGAAGCACAGGAGCGGCTCGAAACCGAAAAGCGGCGCGCCGAGGATGCGCTCGCCAAGTTCGAAGAGCAGAAGGAGATCGCTGAAACAGCCCAGGAGCAGGTCGTCGGGACACGCAGCCAGAACGTACAACTCAAGGTCGCCTACGATCGCCCTTCGAGCCGCCTTCTGAGCGGAGCTCAGGAGCTGAAGCTCGATCGCCGATCCCGGCCGTTGCGTCTCGGGGCGAGCATCAGTTCCTCCCAGGGAGGGACCGGAAGCCTTTGCTGCGTCGTCAAAGACCACCAGGGACGGCGGTACCTGCTGAGCCTTCCCCCGATCTTCGATGGTGAGCCGGGAACCGCGATCTTGCAGCCGGGACAGCTCGACGGCGGAAGGCCAGAGAAGGATCAGATCGCCGTTCTGTCGCGGGTGGGCAAGGACAGGTACAGGTCCGGCGCCATCGCGAGGCTCCAGCCCGGTGTAGATGTCGACTTTCGCATCCCGAAAATCGGCAAGATCCGCGGGATCGAGACAACCGTTTATCCCGGAGACAAGGTCCGCTTGGTCGGACGCGGCTCCGGGATCCTCGAGGGCAAGGTCATCTCCGCCAACGATCGGGAAGTGGTCACCACCATCGTCCCGAGCAGCGGCGACGTCGGCGGTGCCGTGCTGGCGGACGACGGGGATCTGGTCGGTCTGCTCTACGGCGGCGACAAACTCCAGTCCTTCGTCGTGCGCATCAAACCGATCCTGCAGGAGCTGAGCGTCGAGCTCGTCGAGGAGTAGGCCGCCCGAAGAACAGACAACGTGCCCTCGGGTATCCCCTACTCCCCCCCGAAGACGGCAACGGCTCGCACCGGCGAGCCGGTTCCTCCACGAATCTTGAGCGGCAGGCCGATAAAGCGAAAACGTCCCCGGCCGATCAACCGGTACAAATTGATCATGTTCTCGTAGTGGGTAAATCCCAACTCCCCACAAATGTGATGCACTTCCTTGTTCGAAACCTTGATCACGCCCGGTGACGCTGTCTCTACGCCAAAAGCCACGATCTTCTGCCGGCCCAGCCAGCGCGCCGCCTCCACGCTGATCCCGGGCCCCTTGTGCCAATCGTCGGACCCAAAGGCGCGCCGGTAATGATCCGTATACAGGAGAACCGTATCCCCCGGCTTGATCTCAAGGCCCGCCTCGGAAAGGGCGCGCTCCAGATCGGCCGGCTCGATGAGCTCCCGCAGACCTTTCTGAGACAGGTCCAGACAGATCCCCTCCGTATAGAACATCGTCAACGGCATCGTGTCGATCGACTGCCCCCGGTACTGGCGTGCCATATGGTTCATGGCATCGACGTGCGTCCCTGTATGCTCACCCAATTCCAGCCGGTTCACGGCGGGTGAAACGACGTCGCTCTCGGCAATGCCATCCCACTGCTCATGCGATGCGTGCAGGGTGATCTTCACCTCCGGAAGACCGGGGAACACCGGCATGCCGGAGAAGATTTCCTGACTCAGATCGATGATTTCGAGCACATCGAAGACCCTTTCCCGCGGAATCTTCACCGCCTGTCGAGCACGACAAACACGAGGTTCCCTGCGAGGAGTGCCGCGGCTGTAAGCCAGGTGGAACGTACCATGCGTTGCCACTTGGCAGCGCGGCGGTCGGCAAGGACGACATGGTCGACGAGCTTCCCGGCCGTCACGCGCAGCTCCTCGGTGCTTCCAGCATTGTCTACCGCTGCTCTCAGAGCGTCTGCGTCGACCGGTGAGGACTTGGCGACCAGCAGGTGCATCCATCCGGCGAAAGCTACAGCCACCAGAAGGGCCAACAGATTTACGAGGACAGCCTGCCTCAAGTGAAATCTCCGGGACTTGGGGTGGGGCCGAGCGACGCCTTGAGCCCGGCCTTCAAGGACGTCTCGCGCGTTGTCTTCGAACGAGTCGTCCTCGGGGTTGTGCGCGAGACCGTACGCCGCTACGGCGATCGCGTTCCAGACGAGATCTTGAAACTCGAGCGAGCAATCGTTGCGCGAAGCGGAGGTGCGGACGCAATAGGCGAACCGGGCAGCCCTCATGGACCGGATGTATCTCGGCTCGATTCCGGCCTCCTTCAGCTCGGCCAGCTCCTCAGGATCTGCCGAGAAGCTCGGGTCGAGGTCGACCGCAACCACCGCCAGGCGATTCTTCTTGAAAAGGCTGTCGATGGCGCGCGTGTCGCGATTGGCAATCGCAGCTTTGGCCTCCTCTGCGGATTTCGCGTCCGCCTTCCACCCGAAGACGAGGCCGGAGCCGAGCATGGTGTCGTCGAGTGGCTCCATACGCTCAGCGCTGTCGACAACCCGAATCTCCCAGCCGGCCACTGCGAGAAGCTCGCGCACATCGGCCACGGGAGCCAGGCGATCTCCATGACAGTAAACATTCAGGTCCAAGCTCATTCCCAATCTCTCCTTACCCGGCCGTGGGGCCGGTCGCCCCGGTGAGAAGTTGCGGAATTGGCTGAACCCCGCCCACGCAAGCCAAAGGGTAGGGGGACCCAGAGAAGCCAGAGCAGGGACGAGCGGCCTGAGGCGATGTCCAGGAACGCGCTGGCCGCGAGCAACAGGAACCCGACGCTGTCTGCAGCGAAGAGGATCCGCGTCGGGCGCACCTTGGAGAGGACCCAGAAACACGCCAGGCCAACCCCGAGCACAAACGAGATGCCGTTGAACGGCACCGGGGGAATGCCCGTCGAGGGGTCAAAACCGCGTTTCGCATCGCTGTTCTCCTGCTTCAGGTTGTGAGGGCAGGGATCGCATCGTAGTCCGTGGACGGCCCCGAGGGCTCTGTGCAATGAGCCCTCGAGGCCCCCCTCTTGAGGCTTCTTAAAGCACCTCGGCCGCGTCGTCGAACCGGACCATCCATGCCTCGGCAGGCTTGCCGTGGCAATCCGTGTAGAACAGCATGTAGTAGGCCGGCGGGATCATGCTCGCCTTCGCGTCCGGCGTCGTGAAGTTGATGCCGCCTTCGGCCGGCTCGAAGTCCAGCTCGATGAGCTGCTGGCCGTTCTGCCAGCCATGGGTGGCGCTGGGGAGCTTGATGAGCACCAGACGGGCATCCTCCCCCGCGCAGTCCGGCAGGTCCTTGAGGCCCATGTGGTAGGCAACCCCGCTATGAAAGAGCGCGAAGCTCTTGCCGCCGATCGTGGCCGACGGCGTATAGCTGACCTTCTCGATCGGCGCGAGAGACGTGATCGCCGCCCGGCGTTGCGGATCGATGAACAGATAGGGCGGTGAATAGATCTCCGCCGTCCAGTTCTCCGTCGGCGTGGTGAGCTGCCCGGGCAGGCCCTTGGCCATCGGGCCGTCATCGAAGAAGTAGAGATCGGTCTCCACCTGGCTGAGGTTCGGAGGCGGCTGGCCGGCCCCCGAATACGGCGGCGGCGGGCCGTTGCTCGGAGTGATCGTGGCTCGCGAGGTGTTGCCTCCCGAGACGAAGACACGCCCGTCGGGCAACAGCAGAGCAATGTTGTGGTAAAGCCGTGGCTCGAGGGCGTCGAGCATCTTCTTTTTCGAATAGCCCGTCCGTTTCCCCGTCGCGGGATCGTACTCAGGGGTCAGCAGGATGGGATGAAAGACCGGCCCGTAGAAATCGTAATTGCCACCGCTCAGGATGAGGATCTGGCCCGTCGGCAGGGCGACGCTGTAGTGCATGGTCCGGTCGGCCTCGGGCTCGGTCCCGAGGAAGTCCGGATCCAGGGTCCAACGGCCTCCCTCCGGACTGCCGTCCGGGGTGAAGGTCTCGAGCCGCGTCGAACCCCGGCCTCCTGCAAAGTGGGTGGGGTTCTTGGAGTTGAGCGGGTACAGCGTTCCCGGCGAGGTCGGCTGGCCGCCGATGAGATGGATCTGGCCGGTCTCGGGGTCCCTGAACGTGGTGCCGTAGGAGGTCACGTCCTCGACCCGGTCGGGCCCACGGGAAAACGACACCTGGAGCCCGCCTTCCCTGTCCTCGAGGGTGGCCCAATAGGTGTTCTTCGTGCGCCGCATGAAGGCGGCGTCGCACGTGCGCAGGCTGACCCAGTCCCCTTCCCGGGTCAAATAGATGCGTCCATCGGGTTGAAGGTAATTTTCAGGATAGAGCTTGAAGGCATCGTATTTGTTGGACTCGATGCACCGCGCGTCGCAGGCCACTCCGGGAGTCGGCACGAAGCCGGGGTTGATGAGCGTCTTGAACGGGCTGTTCTCGACCTGTGCGACGTCGAAAGCCTTCCAGGCCTGGCCTGGAGCGGCAGGGTCGACAGCCGACGGATCGAAAACCTCGATCCAACTGTTGATCTCGAACACATGCATCTCGGGGAACCCTTTGTCGAAACCCACAAAGCCGCTGAAGACGGCCAACCTTCCATCGAGCAGAGGAACGAGGCTCGGGTACCACCGGCCGCGCTTCATGAAGCCGGAGAAGGTCCAGGGCGTGCCCTCGTTCGAGGCCGGCCGCACCCGCCAGTCCACCTCGGCCCAGGAGGTCTCGAGCTCCGCCCGCCAGTCGAAGATGTACGAGGTGTTGTTGCCGGTTCGAAAGGGGCTGTAGTACTGCGTGCCTCCGGTAAAGAGCACGTTGCCGTCCCGAAGGTGCTGGTGCCCCGTGCAGAAAAAGTCGTTGGGCGCGAAGTGCCCGGCGTTGTTCGGATCGGCCTCGGGCACCGGTACGGGGACCCGATAGAAGGTGTTGGCGACAGGGTCGTAGATGGCCGCATTGTTCACGAGCTCGTAATACTCATCGAGCTTCTCGTTCCGAAAGGGGTCTTCATCTCTGATGAACAGCCCTGTGGGCGTCGTGGGATTGGGATACTCCGGGTAATACTGGGTCCCGTTCCGGTTGCGCCAACTGCTGCCGCTCACCAGAAGCAGCCGGCCGCTCGGCAGCATCATGGAGTGCACGGTCTGCATGCCCAGGATGTTGTGGATGGCGGCACTCCCCTCGGCAGGGATGACGCTCTCCCACGCACCCCCTTCCCCGGGGGGCGGACATTCGTCGTCAAAGTGCCGCAACTTGCAGCTCACGGCGGGGACGTGCAGGGTGTGGTCATCCCTCTCCAGGGCCTCGTTGTGGCCGGGGTGGGAGGCGACCGTTTCGCGGCTCGCAGAGGGCGCTGTCGCACAACCTGCCGAGAGGAGCAGGATTGCAAGGGGGCAACAGCGAACGAAAACCATGGGAGAAAGCTGTGCGGAGCGTCTCGCGCCGCTCCTTCGGGTGCTCATGAACGTGCTCCTTTGAAGTGAGTGTTCCTGGCCACGACGTCTTGAACGCTCAGAGAGCGCCCGAACGCCACGTCACCACGACGCTTCGCCGCATCCAGCGGGGCTTTCATCCCCACCCTTCGATTGCCGGTCTCTTGAATGTGGCGCCATCCTAACGGGACTTGCGCAGGCTCGTCAATCCGTGGAGCCGGTGGCGGTGCGCAGGAAACGGAGGCAGCCCCAGAGGCATGAGGGCATATGCAGAGTCGTCCATCACCCCCACCTTCCCGATCCGAGCTGTCGAGCTTCTCTTTGCAAGCTGCTAGACTCGCCTCATGGACGTGGACGGCCTGATCGCCACGATGACCGATCTGTGCGGCCTCGACGCCCCTCCGGGGTTCGAGGCTCCGGCCATGATCTATTTCCGGGACCGGCTCGTGCCCGTGGCCGACGAGGTCCGCCTCGACGCCTTTGGCAACCTGGTGGCGGTCCGCAACGGGCCCGAGGGGGCTCCCCGCATCATGGTCTCGGCCCACGCTGACGAGGTGGCGATGATCGTGACGCGGATCGAAAACAATGGTTTCGTCCGCTTCACGCCTCTCGGATGCCCGACGGCCCAGCTCCTGCCCGGCCGCAGGGTGCGCGCCGGCCGCTCTGCGGGGGTGATCGGGGTCAAGAGCGATCACCTGATGACGCGCGAGGAGCGCGAGCACCGCACGGTTCCGGATGCCGGCGATCTATATATCGATCTGGGAGCAACGAGCGGCGAGGAAGTGCTCGCGATGGGAGTCCGGGTGGGCACGCCCGTCACCCACGTCAGCGAGGTCGTTCGTCTGGGAGAGAGCCGGCGCTACGCGGGGAAGGCGATCGACAACCGGCTGAGCTGCGCCCTGCTGCTCCACCTCTTCGCCGAGCTCCACGGCCGGCAGCTCCCCGCCACGGTGCTCGGGGTGATCACCGTGCAGGAGGAGGTGGGCATGCGGGGGGCCTCGATGGTGGCGTTTCGCGAACGGCCCGATCTCGCGCTCGTGATCGACGTCACGATCTGCGAGGACACACCCGAGTTTCCCGCACCGGCCGTGGGCAGCCGGCGCCTGGGCGGAGGCCCGGTGATCCACGTCCTCGAGCAGTCGCCCGCCTCGGGCCGCGGCATGATCGCTCACCCGAAACTGGTGGAGGCCGTCCTCTCCCGGGCTGTAAAGGCCGGCATCCCTCATCAGACCGCAGTTTTCATCGGCGGCGCGACCGACGCCGCCCACATCCATCTTTCGCGCGGAGGCGTTCCGGCCTGCTACCTGGGCATCCCCTGCCGCTATGCTCACTCCCCTGTCGAGGTCTTTGACGTGGACGACGCGCTCGCCGCCTTCGCGCTGGCGAAGGAGTTTCTCGCGTCTCCGCCTCCGCTCTCCGAGATCGTTCTCGTCGAGCCCTAGGCGAGAGGAGAGGGGCGAGAGGCCCTTCCAGAAGGATTTTGGTACGCCCGACGGGATTCGAACCCGCATCTCCGCCTTGTAAGGGCAGCACTCTTCAGGCAGCTTTCGCTCTTGCCGGTGTCCGGAGGCCCATCCGCGTTCAACCTTCGTGCTCGGACCGGAATCGGGATTCCCCATTGAGGGCGAACGGGTAGCCCGCGGCGAAGATCGTGGCCAGCGCTCTTCGGCGAACACCACCGGTTGAAAGGTCCAGCTTTCAACACCCGGCACAGGGCTGGACCCCCGGCCGGCCATGCGGCGGCGTTTGCTTCCGAAATCGTCTCCGGCTTCCGGATCCTCCTCGCCCCGGCGTTGGCTTTCACCACCCTTTGACCTTTAAGCTACGGGCGCGCACATTAAAAGCCTAATCGAAAGCATGGGCCCATGCAAGGGTTTTTCGATCTACCGCGTTGCTTCCGCCTTCCCTTTCTTTTTGAGTTGTCTTACCTTAACAGCGGGAGCCAAGACGGGAGCCGCCAGGGCTTGAAATCCTGACATAAGGAGAATTGCTCATGAAGGAAAAAGTTGAGAGCAAGACCGAGTCCACGAAGTACGAGAAGCCCGAGGTGAAGGTCGTCGGCCAGACGGAAGTCTTGAAGGCCGTCAACAAGGGCTCGAAGTTCCCGGCCCGCGGCTTCGCCGGCTGATCCGGAGCTCGATCGAGGCCCCCCTCGGCCTTCGCATCGCACTGAGAAATCTCGGTGGCAGGATATCGGGTCCGTAGCCATCGGGACCGCCCAAGAACCAGGCTCCCTCTCTTGGCTGTCCTGATGCTCGAGGCCGAGAAGGGAGCTTCGTCCATTTGAGCAGGGAGCTCCCCGGCGCTTCCTACCGGGGAGCTCGATTCATCCGCGGCATTCCGTGCCGCCGGGAGGTTCCCCATGGTCGAGCTCAGCCAGCAAGCCGAGGACACGCTCCGCCCCGCACGCCGTGCCAACGTGCAATGGCGCCAGGTGGGCGGAGACGTTCTGATCATGCACGCGCTGCTCAAGCAGTACCACATCTTGAACTCGGTCGCCGCCCGGATCTGGGAGCTGTCGGACGGCAGCCGGACCTCCGGCGAGATCGCCACTCTCATTGCCGAAGAGCACTCGCACGACCGCGCCGAGGTCCATCGCGACGTCGTCGAGACGCTGGAGGGCCTCGAGGCGCTGCAGCTCCTCGATTTCAAAGCTCCCGGGGAGGCCTAGCATGGATCCGGAGCGGCGCTACTTTGCAGAGCTCCTGGAGTGGGTGCGGCACGAAGAGCGCATTCTGGCCGTGCACCAGGCCCGCCCGGGCTGGGCGGCGGTCAACTCCTCCGCGGCCTGGATCGTCCAGTTCTGCGAGGCCCCGGACGGGCGGACCCTCGAGGAGATCCGGGAAGGTTTCGCGCAGCGGTTCGGCCCGGTCTCGGACGAGGAGGTCTCCGCCTGGCTCGATGCCCTCGAAGGAGGCGGGCTCCTCTCCCAGGGCTCCGAGCGCTCAGCCGCCACGGCCTTGGAGCCCCCGCCGTACGAGAGCTACAGGGTCGAGCACGTCTACGTCGAGCTCCTCGCGCGTTGCAATCTCAAGTGTATCCATTGCTACATGGAAGGCGCCCCCGAGCGCGACGAGATCCTGACTCCGGAGGAGGTCTGCCGGCTGCTGGCCGATTTCCGTGCCGAGCAGGGCCAGTACGTCACGCTGGCGGGCGGCGAGCCTCTGATCTATCCGGCTTTCGCCGAGGTCGCGTGGGAGGCGGCGGGCCTGGGCTTCTTCGGCACGGTCATCACCAACGGCACCCTGCTCAAGGAGAAGCATCTCGATCTGATCGACGACCTGGGTTTCAACCTCGCGATCAGCCTGGACGGCATCACGCCCGAGGTCAATCAGGAGATCCGCGGCCGCAGCTCGACGCCCATCATCGCGGCTCTGGAGCGGGCTCTCGAAGCCCTCGGCCCCGACCGGGTGATCCTCTCCTACACGCCGGTCAAGGCGAACCTTGCCGACCTGCCCCTGCTCTTCCGCTTCGTGCGGGAAAAGGGGGTCCGCCGCTTGAACCTGTCGCTTTACGAGCAGTCCGGACGGGCCCACGCGTACGGGGACCGGTTGAACCTCAGCCCGGCCGAGCGCGTCCAGGTGATGGAGACGATCTATCGCAATGCCCTGGAGCTCGCAGGCGAGGTGGAGATCGACTTCAATGACACGCGCGAAATCCTGAGCCAGTTCCAGTGTGACCGAAAGCCCGGCGAGCTCCACCCGCTCTGGAAAGGGGTGCGCGTCGACTCCCGAGGTGACGTTTTCCCCTCCTCCTTCGGGGCCGCCCCAGAGTTCCGGCTGGGCAACGTGCGCGAGGGCCCGCTGGCCGAAATCCTGCGCGCCGACGTCTTGCGCCAGCTCCACCAGACGCTCTCCGACCGCTTCCGCAAGATCCCACGCTGCAGCGGCTGCGTATGGCGACAGATCTGCCGGGGCGGGAGCGTCACCTCGTCCTATTGCGCCACCGGGCACCTCTTCTCGCCCGACGCCTATTGCGAGGGATACCTCAAGATGTTCCCGGAGGTGGCCGTGCGGCTCGCCGACCTCGCGGTGCCGTCGTGAAAGGGATGCTCCGCCTCGCCGCCGGCGCGTCGATCCCCGGCCTCGCCGGCCCGCTGCCCGCCCGGGCGCGTTTCGATTTCTACGGCGTGCCCTTCGAGGCGGCTGCGTCCTCCGAGGGGCCGGCGCTCGCCCACCTGCGGCGGGTCTACTCCTATTTCCTGCGCGAGGAGGAGGAAACGGCCGCGGCGCCGGCGCACCGGCTCCTGATCCTCGAAGACGGGAGCCCGCAGCGCGCCGCCTTTCTGCGCGCCCAGGGGCGGGAAGACGCCGCCTCCGGGGACCTCCTCGTCGTCGACTGGTTCGACTGGGCGCTGGTTTTGGAAAGCGAGGCGCTCCTACGCTACTACGCCTCGAAGCTGCTGCGCCTGGGCGTCGTCGCGGCCCTGGAAGGCGAATTCGTGACCCTCCACGGCGCGAGCCTCCAAGCCGATGGCGGGGGCCTTCTCCTGGTGGGAGAGGCCGCTTCGGGCAAGACCTCCCTCACCCTGGGGCTGATCGAGCGCGGCTTCCGCTACAGCGCGGACGACACGACGTGCGTCAGGCGGCGGGACCTCTGCTGCGTGCCGTTCCCCATGCCGTTCGTGGTCCGGGCCGACCTCTCCACCGGCAGGCCGCCCCTGCCCGAGCTCGCGAGCCGCCGGCCGGACATCGAGGTGCTGGACGAGCCGCGCTGGCTCGTGGAGCGCTGGCCGTTCGTCGCCTCGGAGTTCCACCCCACCTGCCTCGTCTTCCTCGGGCCGGAGGGCGGCGCGCCCGGGGAGGCCCGGGAGATCGCGCCTTCCGAGTCGGTGCTCGAGGTGCTGCGCAACGTCATCTTTCCCCTGGGCGCCGACCTCGAGCGGTTCGATCCCTTCGGCGCCGACTTCGGCTTCGCCGCCGACCTGGTGGCCGGCGCCAAATGCCTGCGCCTCAACACGCAGGACCTCGGAAAAGCGTTCGATACGGTCCTCGGTCTGCTCGCTGACAGCGGCTAGAGCCGCGGAGGAGAGATTGCTGCCATGAGTGACATCACCCTGGTCAACACGGTCTTCCCCAGCGAGGTGAAGGTGCCCCCGCAAGGACTGCTCTACCTGACCTCGGCGCTGGAGGGTGCCGGCTTCGACGTCGAGATCCGGGACTACCAGCAGGGGACCCTGCCCGGGCCGTGGGAGCCCGAGACCCTGGCGAGCTTCACCGAGGACAGCGCGGACGTCCTGGGCTTCAGCGCCATGAGCTACGCTCTGCCGCTGATCATCTCCACCGCGCGCCTGATCAAAAAGCGCCACCCGGACAAGCGGATCGTCCTCGGCGGCATCGGCCCCTCGGGAGCGGGCGAGCAGCTCCTCGAATATTGCCCCGAGATCGACGTCATCGTCCTCGGCGAGGGGGAGAGGACCGTTGTCGACCTCCTCACGGCGATGCGGCGGGGAAACGACGTCGCCTCGGTCAGCGGCATCATCTACCGCCAGGGCGAAAAGGTGCGCCGCACGGCGCCGCGTCCCCGGATCCCCTCCTTGACCGAGCTCGCCCCGCCGGCTTACGGCCGCGTCGACTTCTCCAAGTACCGGCTGGTCGACAGCCAGTTCGGCCGCGGCTGCCCGTTCCCGTGCGCCTTCTGCGACATCGCCCCCTACTGGGACCGTTTCAACACCAAGCGGCCCATCGAGCACTACGTCGCCGAGCTCGAGACCCTCGTCAAGAGCCACGGCGCCCGGGACGTCTTCATCGTCGACGACACCTTCGTCCTCTCGCGGCCGACGATCCTCCAGTTCTGCGACGAGATCCGCCGCCGGAACATCGAGTTTTCCTGGGGCTGCTACGCCCGGGTGGACCTCATGGACGAGGCCCTGATGGAGCGCATGGCCGCGGCGGGCTGCCAGAAGATCTTCTACGGCCTCGAATCGGGGGCCGACCACGTCCTCGAGGAGATCGACAAGAACATCACCTCGGACCTGATCATCGAGCGGGTCCGGCAATCCCTGGAGCACTTCCCGTTCATCACCGCCTCCTTCGTCTGGGGTTTCCCGGGCGAATCGCTCGAAGACCTCCAGTCCACGGCCTATCTGTTGATCTATCTCGCCTCCCTCGGGGCCTCGCCGCAGCTCAACCTGGTGCTGCCGTATTCGTATTCGACCTTGTACAAGCAGTATCGCGACCAGATCACCTTCCGCCCCGAGTACTCCTCCCAGCTCCAGTTCTACGAAGGAGACCGGAGCTGGATCTGCGACATGATCGCCACGAGCCCCGAGATCTTCTCCGCCTTCTACCAGATCCCGACGCCGGACCTCGAGGAGAAGTGGCAGTTCCTGAACGATGCGGGCCTCTCGCCCCACGACCTGCAACGCGCCTACGATCACCCCGTGCCGCTGGCCATGGAGATCTGTTAAGACGCTCTCGTTGGGAGAAAGCTTTCGAAATGCAGGATGATCCGGACACCGCGGCCGCGAAAACCTACCCGGACGACGTTCGGCGGATCGAGCGGAAGTGGCGGGAGCGCTGGGCCGAGGCCGGCTGCTTCGCGGCCTCCGAGAGCTCCGACCGGCCCCGCTTCTTCAACTTCGACGGCGGCCCCTTTCCCAACGGTCCGCTCCACATGGGGCACGTGCGCACCTTCACCCTGGGCGACGTCATGGCGCGCTACCAGCGGATGCAAGGGAAAAACGTCCTCTACTGCCTGGAGTTCGACGCCTTCGGGCTGCCCAACGAGCTCGCGGCGCGCGAGCGCGGCATCTCGCCCGAGCAGTTGACCCGCGACAACATCCGGCAGATCAGCGAACAGATGATGCGGCTCGGCCTGAGCTACGACTGGCGCCACGTCCACGTCACCTGTGATCCACGGTATTACAAGTGGACCCAGTGGCTCTTCCTCAGGCTTTTCGAGTGGGGGCTGATCTATCGCGCCCCGGCCGACCTCAACTGGTGCCCGAGCTGCATGACCACTCTCGCCCACATGCAGGTGACCGAAGGCCGATGCTGGCGCTGCGACACGAAAGTCGAGCAACGGTCCCTCACCCAGTGGTTTGTCCGGCTGTCCGAATACTCGTCCATCCTCTTCGATACCCTTTCCGACCTCGAAGGCTGGAGCGATCACATGCGCCACCAGCTCCGCGGATTCCTCGGCCCCTCCCGCGGGATCGAGGTGAATTTCGAGGTCGCCGGCCACCCCGGGAAGGTGCTGGTGGGCT
>DATHUD010000383.1:0-2128 GCA_035462575.1 Thermoanaerobaculia bacterium
CTCTCCGCGATCCGCGGGGCGGCGGAGCTTCTGCAGGAGGGGATGCCCGCCCAGCAGCAGGCCCGTTTCCTCGCCAACATCCGCAACGAAGCCGAGCGGATCGCGCGCATCGTGGACCGGATGCTGGAGCTGACCCGGCTCGAAAACCGCCGCGAGAAGCCGGACATGGAGACGGTCGAGCTGACCGCGATGGTGCGCACGGTGGCCGAGAGCCACGAACCGCTGCTCACGAGCAAGAACGTCCGGATCGAGATCGCGGCCCCGGACCGGCTGACCGTCGAAGGAAACGCCTTCCTCCTCCACCAGGCGCTCGAAAACCTCGTCCAGAACGCGATCGAGTTCAGCCACGGGGGCGGAATCGTGCAGGTGACGGTGGCCGCGGAGGCCGACCGGGTGACGGTCTCGGTCACGGACGAGGGCCCGGGCATCCCCGAGTACGCGCTCGACCGGATCTTCGAGCGCTTCTACTCGCTGGGCCGTCCCGACACCGGCAAGAAGAGCACGGGGCTGGGGCTGAACTTCGTGCGCGAGGTGGCGAAGTCGCACGGGGGGACGATCCACGTCACCAATCGTCCCGAGGGGGGAGCGCTCGCGGAGCTTACGCTGCCGGCTGCGCAACAGTGATGACGAGCGGCTTCCCGTTCGAGCAGGGCCGGGTGTGGCATCCTTCTGGCTAGAGGGTTTGGGAGGAGGGACCGGGAACCGGATGCCGAGGCAATACAGCATGGGGGGCCGCGCGGGCCCGTCCGCGGGAGCGCCGGGGGGCCTGCCTCCGGCGCCCCGGTCGCTGCGTGAGCGCTTCGGCGCGCTGCGCAACCTGCCGCCGTTCCTGAAGCTGATCTGGCGGATCAACCCCCGCCTCGCCGTGGCCGACCTGCTGCTGCGGCTGGTCCGCGCGCTGCTGCCGGTCCTCACCCTCTACGTCGGCAAGCTGATCATCGACGAGGTGATCTCGCTGGTCGGGCTTCCGGGCGCGCCCGCGGGTCTTTCGGGCTGGCTGGCGAGCGGCCGGCTCGACCACCTCGGCTGGCTGCTCGCGAGCGAGCTCGGCCTGGCGGTTCTGTCGGACGTTCTGGGCCGCACCGTGTCGCTCCTCGACACGCTTCTGGCGGAGCAGTTCACCAATTCCACCAGCGTGCGCCTGATGGAGCACGCGGCCACGCTCGACCTGGAGGATTTCGAGGACAGCGAGCTCCAGGACCAGCTCGAACGCGCCCGCCGGCAGACCATGGGCCGGATGAACCTGATGAGCCAACTGTTCGGGCAGGCGCAGGACGTGGTGACCATCGCCAGCTTCGCCGCTGGCCTCGTGGTCTACGCGCCCTGGCTGATCGCGCTCCTGATCGTGGCGCTGGTGCCGGCTTTCCTGGGCGAGGCCCATTTCAACGCGCAGAGCTACTCGCTCAACTACGCCCGAACCCCCGAGCGGCGCGAGCTCGACTACGTGCGCCAGACCGGCGCGAGCGTCGAGACCGCCAAGGAAGTGAAGATCTTCGGCCTGAACGCCTTCCTGATCGATCGCTACCGGCAACTGGCGGGTGCCATCTACCAGGAGAACCGGCGGCTCGCGATCCGCCGCGCCGGCTGGGGCGGCGTGCTGACCGCGTTGGGCACGCTCGGCTATTACGTGGCCTACGCGTTCATCGCCTGGCGCACCCTGCGGGGCGACTTCACGATCGGCGACCTCACCTTCCTCTCGGGCTCTTTCCGCAGGCTGAGGAACCTTCTCGAAGGACTGCTCATCGGTTTTTCCCAAGTCGCGGGGCAGGCGCTCTACCTGGACGACCTGTTCTCCTTCTTCGAGATCGAGCCGGAGATCGTGTCGCCTCAAAACCCGCGCCCCTTCCCGGTGCCGATCCGCCAGGGATTCACCTTCGAGGATGTCGGCTTCCGCTATCCGGGCGCCGAGCGCTGGGCGGTGCGCCATCTGAGCTTCACCCTGCAGGCCGGCGAGGTGCTGGCGCTCGTAGGCGAGAACGGCGCCGGCAAGACCACGCTGGTCAAGCTCCTCGCGCGGCTCTACGACCCGGACGAGGGGCGCATCCTGCTCGACGGACACGATCTGCGCGAGTACGACGTGGAGGCGTTGCGCGCCCACATCGGCGTGATCTTCCAGGATTTCGTCCGC
>DATHUD010000384.1:0-3055 GCA_035462575.1 Thermoanaerobaculia bacterium
GTACGCTGCCGCGGTTTCGAGGACGGAGGGTGCGATGCGACACGAGGAGTATGAGCGGCGGAGGCGTGCGCTCGAAGCGCAGTTCCGCGAGGATTTGGAGCTTCTCCGTGCGGGGTATCAGGCGAAGCTGAGGGCTCTGGAGATGCTTTGGCTGGCTCCCCCCGAGGCCTTGCCACCGGCCGTTGCGGTGAGTGAGACGCTACGGTTGAGTGAGACGCTGGCTTCGAGTGAGACACTGCCGGAGACGGCTCAGCCGCCGAGTGAGACGGTCGCCCCGCCAGCGCCGCCGAAGGAGATTCGCCGAGGGCAGGTCAGAGAGGAGATCGAGGCGGCGTTCGCGGAGCTCCCGGAGGAGTTCGACCGCCGGGACGTCATTCGCGTCCTGGGGTATGAGCCGCCCCGGGCGACGCTCTTTCGTGTCCTCGAGCAGCTCGTCGTGGACAAATGGATCGCCGTCGCCTGGCACAGCGCCGGCCGGTCGTCCACACGGTATGCCAAGCTGTCGGAGCCGGCCGAGGAGACGGCGTAGCCGAGCGAGCCGGCTCAGGGCCTCTCGCACGTAGATCCTTTTGCGCAGATGTTGCATTGCTGCCGAGGGCCAAAGTAGACTCCGTGCGACCCCGGCGGGCCGGCCGGAGAAAGGTCAACAGGCATGAGCTCCAGCGGAGGAGCGCCCATCTTCATCCTGTCGTGTTACCGCACCGGCTCGACCCTGATGCGGTACATCTTCGACACCCATCCGGACGTCTATTCTCCGCCGGAGGTCAGCCTCGGCGATGCGGCCGCACAACTGGCCCATCTCGAAGCAGGCCTGATCGGGTTCAAGCTCGACACGGCACACCTGGACCAGCTCCCGGCGGAGAGCGTGGCCTGGATCCGCGCGGTCCTCGGCGGACGCATGGACGCCGCCACGGCCCGCCACGGCAAACGCCTCTGGTGCGAAAAGAGCCCGTCCAACCTGGCTTCCCTCGGCTTGCTGCGGCTCGTCTTCCCCGAGGCGCGTTTCGTCTGCCTCTACCGCCATGCGTTTGATGTGGTGCAGTCGCTTCTCCGCGGGATGATTTATCGCCTCCCCGACCTCCAGCCGTATCTGATCACGCACAAGGTGCATGAGGTGTCCGCGGCGCTCGACTACTGGAACGGGCGCACCCTCGCCCAAATGGCCCTCGAGGCCAAGGCGCCCGACCGCTGTGTCCGCGTGCGCTACGAGGACCTGGTCGCCAACCCGGAGGAGTCCGTGCGCCGGGTCTTCTCCTCCCTCGGCCTTTCCTGGAACGAGGCTCTGCTCAAGGCGGTCTTCACCGCGCCCCACGACCAGGGGAGGCAAGACCACCTGATCGTCATGACCCGTTCCATCCACGGCGAGAGCGTGGGCGGCGGCCACGACCTGCCTCTCGACGGGGTCCCCCCCGAGGTCCTGAGCGCGACGCGCAAGATCCTCGAGGCCCTCGGGTATCCGGAGCGGCCCCAGCCTGCCTGCCGGCCCACCCCTGTCGACACCCCGGGGACCCCCTCGCGGACCCCTCATTGGCTCTTCGAAACCCACCTGACGGAGAGGATGCGGACGGATCTCGCGTCTGTCAAAGCGATCCGGTCCAGCTACCGTTTCGAGGTTCTTGGCGACGGCGGCGGGACCTGGGTGGTCGATCCGCAACAGAGAAAAGTGCTGACCGGACAGGCCCCCGCCTCTTGCAAGATCGAGATCTCCGTGGCCGACCTGTTCGCGGTTGCCTCCGGCAGGCTCCACCCCTTCAAGGCCAACGAGCAGGGGCGGCTCCAGTTCCATGGCGACAACATCAACGTGTACGAGATTGATGCCTTGATGCAGCTCCTGCGGCTGAGCTCTCCCTAGAGTGTCCAAGGTACAGCTCAGTCCGGCCTAAACTACGGTATACGACCTAATCGGGCCATGACGACCAGACCAGATCGGTTCACATCGATCCTTCGCGTCTTCGGCACTCCGATAAACCCCAAACGTCCCGACCTGCCCCCTCCCGCCCAATCCCAGGGCGTTGCCCTGGGCTGAGGGAGGGCGGCCCCTTGGGCCTCAAACGCCTACGGCGTATCGGGTGGGGCGCCCCGGGATAGGCCGGATTGCGGCGGTTCTCGTTTTCCAGGTAGGCTGTCGCGTCAATCCGCCACAGTGCCTTACAAATCTCCGAGGAGACCGACATGCCGCAATCTCTGGCGCGCATCCTCGTGCATCTCATCTTCAGCACGAAAAACCGCGAGCCGTTCCTGAGCCTGGACCTTCAGGCCGAGCTTCATCCGTACCTCGCAGGAGTCTTGGACAACGACGGCTGTCCTTCGATCCAGGTGGGCGGAGTTGAAGATCATGTCCATCTGCTGTTCGGTCTCTCCCGGACTCTGACGATCGCGCAGGTGGTCGAGAACGTAAAAACCAGCTCGTCCAAATGGATCAAGACCCAGGGAGCCTCCCTGGGCCATTTCCATTGGCAGGCCGGATACGGAGCCTTTTCGGTCAGCCAATCGAATGCGGCGGCGGTCGTCCGCTATATTCAAAATCAGGCGGAGCATCATCGGCGAGAATCTTTTCAGGACGAGTACCGGAAGTTTCTCCATCGGTACCAGGTCCCTTACGACGAAAAATACGTCTGGGATTGAAGGTTCGGGATGCTGTTCGTTTGAGGCCCAAGGGGCCGCCCTCCCTCAGCCCAGGGCAACGCCCTGGGATTGGGCGGGCGGGCGGCCTCGGGTGCAACCGGCGGGCGGCCTCTCGGGGTGCAACCGGCGGGCGGCCTCTCGGTCGCAACCGGCGGGCGACTGTCCGCTCCCAAGCCCTCCGTCGCACTTCTATATACTGACTTTACGCGGGTGGGCCATGGAGGCTTTATCTTTATCGCGTAAGGCTTTAAGCGAGATGAACACCCTCCTGACCCTGAACGCCGCCGCGCCCTGCCATGAGTTGGAGGGAGAGCCTGTCCGCGCCATGGGCACGCCCTCTTACGGCCAGCGTTCGCTTTGGTTTCTCCAGCACCTCGCTCCCCAGGGCGGCGCCTATAACATTGCGGCCGCGGCCCGCGTGCGCACCCCG
>DATHUD010000385.1:0-7392 GCA_035462575.1 Thermoanaerobaculia bacterium
GGGAGCGGGCGGTAGATGGTAGGAGTCGGATCCAGGTTCCACACCACGGCACCCTTGCCCAACCGGCGCAGCAGGCGGGCGAGGCCCAGCTCCGAGCCGATCGCGTCGCCGTCCGGGTTGATGTGGCTGGTCAGCAGGAAGCGGTTGCCCTGCCGGATCTTCCGCAGCAGGTCTTCAGGAGCCTTCATCCCGGGCATTCAAGCTCTCCAGTAGGTCGGTAATCTTCCGGCTGTGCTCGGCCCCTCGGTCGAGCTCGAAGACGAGCTCGGGGGTCACCCGCAGCCGGAGTCGGTGGGACAGCTCGGTTCTCAAGAAGCCCCGGGCATGGCGGAGCGCCTCGACGGTCTCCAGACGCTTCTCCTCCTCGTCACCCAGCACCGAAACCTTGATCACGGCGCGCTTCAGGTCGGGGGAGAGGTCCACATGAGTGATCGACACCAGCCGCACCCGGGGATCCTTGACCTCCCGCAGGAGGAGGTCGGACAGCTCGGCGCGCAGCACGTCGCTCACCCGATCGGTGCGCCGGCTCATCTACTCTCCCTCCAGGATCTGCGGGTCCCAGCGGGTCAGGTAGACCTCCGGGTCGCTCTCCACCAGGTTGCGGACCTGTTCCATCAGGTTCTCCATCTCCGTTTCACTTCCCGAGACCACCACCGCCATCGCGATCTCCGAACGCTGGTGGAGATCGTGGAACCCGGTCTCCGCGATGGAGACCCGGTAGCGCTGGTGGACCCGGTCGATCAGCGATTTGACGACCCGCCGCTTGTCCTTGAGACTGCGGCTCGCGGGGAGATGGAGCTCGAAAACAGAGATTCCGACGATCATCGGTTCAGAGACCCGCCTCCCCAGAAGGACCGCGGGGACGCGCCGTTGCCGGCGCATCCCGCAGCCTGCCAGCAGTCTTACAGGACGGGCGCCACCTCTTCGCGGGTGTACGCCTCGATGATGTCGCCCGGCTTGAAGTCCTGGAACCTTTCGAGGCCGATGCCGCAGTCGAAGCCGGTCCGCACCTCGGACGCGTCGTCTTTAAAACGGCGCAGCGATGCGATCTTGCCCTCGTAGATCACGCGGTTGTCGCGCAGCAGGCGGATCGCGGCGCTCCGGGGGATGACTCCCTCGATCACGTGGCTGCCCGCGACCACCCCCACCTTGGGGACCTTGAACACCTCCCGCACCTCGGCGCGGCCGGAGGAGACCTCTCGGAAGGTCGGCTCGAGCAGGCCCGTCATGGCCTTCCGGAGCTCGTCGATCAGCTCGTAGATGATGGTGTGGAGACGGATCTCCACCTCTTCCTTCTCCGCGAGATCGACGGCGCCCCGCTCGGGACGGACGTTGAAGCCGATGATGATGGCCTTCGAAGCCGAGGCCAGGAGCACGTCGTTGGTCGAGATCGCGCCCACACCGGAGTGGAGGACCGAGACCTTGACCTTCTCGGTGCTGGCCTTGCCCAGGGCCTCCTTGAGCACCTCGACCGAGCCCTGCACGTCGGCCTTGAGCACCACCGGCAGCTCCTTGACCTCACCCTCCTGGATGCGGCCGAAGAGCTGCTCGAGCGACATCCGCCCCTGCGAGGGAGCGAGGCCGCGGCGCCGCTCTTCCTGAGCGCGGAACTCGGCGATGCCGCGCGCCTTGCTCTCGTCCTCCACCACCTGGAGGAGGTCGCCGGCGTCCGGCACGTCGTTGAAGCCGGTCACCTCGACCGGAGTCGAGGGGCCCGCCTCCTGCGCCCGTTGGCCCAGATCGTCGCTCATCGAGCGCACGCGGCCCCAGGTGGCGCCGGAGACGAACACGTCGCCGACCTTGAGCGTGCCGTTCTGCACGAGGAGGGTCGCCACGATACCGCGGCCGACCTCCTTCCGGGCTTCGAGCACCGCGCCCTGGGCCGAGATCTCCGGGCTGGATTTCAAATCCAGGATGTCGGCGGTCAGGAGGATCATCTCCAGGAGGTCCGGGATGCCTTCGCGCTTCAGCGCCGACAGCGGCACCATGACCGTGTCGCCGCCCCAGTCCTCGGGGATCAGCCCGCGGTCGGCGAGCTCCTTCTTGACCCGGTCGAGGTTCGCGTTCGGCTTGTCGATCGTGTTGATCGCCACCACGATCGGCACCTTGGCCGCCCGGGCGTGGTCGATCGCCTCGATCGTCTGCGGCATGACGCCGTCGTCGGCCGCCACCACGAGGACCACGATGTCGGTCACCTTGGCGCCTCTGGCGCGCATCATGGTGAACGCCTCGTGGCCCGGGGTGTCGACGAAGACGATCCGCCGGTTGTTGACCTCCACCTGATAGGCGCCGATGTGCTGCGTGATGCCGCCGAACTCCGTCTCGGTGATCTTCGAGGAGCGGATGGCATCGAGGAGCGACGTCTTGCCGTGGTCGACGTGGCCCATGATGGTGACGACCGGCGCGCGGCCGACCTTGCCACCTCCCTCGGGCTGCTCGCCGCCGCCCATCTCCTCGCGGAGCTGAACCTCCTCCTCGAAGGAGACGATCATGATCTCCACGCCCATGTTCTTCGCCAGCTCCTGCGCGAGCTCGGGCTCCAGCACCTGGTTGATGTTGGCCAGGATGCCGCGGTCGAAGAGGGCCTTCATGAGGTCCCGGACCTTGACGCCGAGCTTCTCGGCGAACTCGCGCAGCGTCATCCCCTCGCTGACCATCACGGGGCCCTGGGGCTTGTCCTTCTTGAACGTCAGGACCTTGCCGCCATCCTTCTCTTCGTCTTCCTTGCGCAGGACCCGCCGGCGGCGGCGTCCGCTCATCGAGAGCTCGTCCTCGGCGTTCTCCAGATCCTCCAGAGAGCCCCGGAAGCCGGTCAGATCCTCGTCCCCCGCCACCCGCGGACCGGTCTTGCCGCCGGCTCCCTTGACGGGCTTCTTCTTGTTCTTCCGGTCGCGCTCGATCTGCTCCTGCATCCGGGCGTCGGCGCGGCGCTTGAGCTCCTCGGTGGTCATCGGGCCCGAAGAGCCCGGACCTCCCGGACGGGTCGGGGCCGGACCCCGGCCGGCGCCCGGGCCACCCGGTCCGCGGTTGGGGCCACCCGGACCTCCGGAGCCTCCGGGACCGCTCGGACGGGCCCCGTACGGGGGCCTCCCGCCCGGACCGCCCTGCTGCGGACGATCCCCCGGACGGCCCGGTCCGGACGGACGGGCTCCCGGCGGGCCCGAAGGCCGGCCGGAGCCAGCCGGGGGACGGGAACCGCCGGGGGTGGGGACCCGGTCCCGCTCCCGGGTGTAGCCGGGCGGCGGGGGCGAGATGATCGTCGCGACCTCGCGGCGCGTGGTCGGCGGCGGCGGGGAAGGAGGCTGAGGTGCCTGAGGTGCCTGGACCTCCACCGGCTGCAGCGGGGGAGCCGCCGCGAGCTCGGTCACGGGGGCGGTCTCCGCCGCCATGGGCTCGTGCTGCTCCGTCATCTCGGCGGGCTCTGCGTGCAGCACGGCCTGCGAAGGAGCCGAAGCCGCGGCCGGCATCGCCGTCCCCATGGCACGCTCCGAGGCGGGGATCTCCTGGATGCGCGGCTCCACCTTCTGGATCAGGGTGCGCGGGCGCTGCGGGCGCAGCGGGTTGGCGCCCGGACGCCGGGCCGCAGGCGGCGGGGGAGCCGCCGCCTGCGGGCGCCTCCGGGCCGCGGCCGTATCGACCGGAGCGGGCTGCTCGTCGCGCAGGATGACCTCGCGCGGGTGAGGAAGCTTCTTGCCCTGCAAGACCGCCTGGATGATGTCGGTGTCGATATGCTGGTCGTCACCCTCGACGCGCACACCGATGGACCTCAGCTTGAAGATGAGGTCCTGGTTGGAAATCCCCATCATCCTCGCGATGTCCTGGACTCGAATCTTTCCCATATTTCTTCTCTCAAGCTCCCTTCGAAAACCGCTCGCCGGCCCGCCTCACACGCGTTGGTTCCAAAAAACGTCTACTCCGTGCCTTCCGAGCTCTCCGAGACCTCCTCGGCCTCGCCCTCCTCGTCGCCGGCGCGCCGGGCGCGCTGCTGCTCGCTCTCGGCGAAGGCGCGGGAGAGGGCCGCCATGAAGGCCTCGTCGCCCATGGAGGACGAGGAGGCGGCGGGGGCCGATTCCGGAGCCCGGAACGGGCCCACGTCGAGAGCCGCAGCGATCTTCTCCTGCTGCTCTTTGGCCCAGGTCACGAGACCCTCGGCCGCGTCCACGGTGAGCTCCTCGATCTCCAAGTCGAGAAGCGCGTCCACCTCGGCCTCGGCCAGGGCGTCGACGGAGCCGTAGCCCGCCTCGCGGAGCCGGTCGGCCGCGGCCGAGGAGAGGCCCGGGACGGACGCGACGTCCACCTCCGGCACCACCGCGGAGCCGCCGGGCATCTGGCTCATGGCCGTCTGGAGCATGCGGGCGAGGGCGTCGGCGACCTCGTCCTTGACGTCGCTTTCACTCTTGATGTCGATCCGGCTGCCGATCAGCTCGGACGCCAGGCGCACGTTCTGGCCGCGCTTGCCGATGGCGAGCGAGAGCTGCTCGTCCTCGACGATCACGTCCAGGTGCGGCACCTCACCCTGGTGCGTCACCGACACGCGGGTGATCTTGGCCGGGGCGAGCGCGCTCTGGGCGAAGGTCACCAGATCGTCGCTGTACTCGATGATGTCGATCTTCTCGCCGCGCAGCTCGCGGATGATCGACTGCACGCGCGAGCCCTTCATGCCCACGCAGGCGCCGACCGGGTCCACGTCCCGCTCGCGGCTGTAGACGGCCACCTTGGCCCGCTCGCCGGGCGCGCGGACCGCGTTCTTGATGACCACGGTCCCGTCGTAGATCTCCGGTACCTCGGTCTCGAACAGCTTGACCAGGAGGCGCGGATCGGTCCGCGACAGCACGATCTGCGGCCCCTTGGGCTGCTTGTGGACGTCCACGATGACTGCGCGGATGCGCTCGCCCTGGCTGTAGCGCTCGTGGCGGGCCTGCTCGGAGCGCGGCACCACCGCCTCGGTCCGGCCGAGGTCGATGATGATGTCGCCGCGCTCGAACCGCTTGACCGTGCCGTTCAGCACCTCGCCCACGCGGTCGATGTATTCGTTGTAGATGTTCTCGCGCTCAGCCTCGCGGATGCGCTGGTAGAGGACCTGCTTGGCGTTCTGGGCCGCGATGCGCCCCAGACCCTCCGTGGAGATGGGCAGGTGGATCTCGTCCCCGACCTCGGCGTTGGCCTTGTGGTCGCGAGCCTCCTCGACCGTCCACTCGGCCAGCGGATCCTCGACCGTCTCGACGACCTTCTTGACGATGAAGGCCTCGAACTTGCCGCTCTCCCGGTCCAGCCGGGCGCGCACGGGCTCCTTGATCCGGTGCTGCTTCTTCGCCGCCGACGCCATGGCGTCTTCGAGGGCGGCGATCCAGCGGTCCAGATCGATGTCCTTCTCCCGCGCGACCTGGCGGAGGACCTCCGTGAAATTCACTTCCGCAGTCTGTGCCTGAGCCATTGTGTTCTTCTTTCCGTCTTCTTTTCTACCGCGCTACAGCTCGATTTCGAGGCGCGCCAGTTTGATGTCCTTCAAGCGGATCGTCTCCCGCTCTCCCGTCCGGTCGTCCGCGAGGACGATCTCGGCCTCCTCTTCGGGCGAACCCTCGGGGGCCGGGTGGTACTCCGTAAGCCGCGACACCACCGTCCTCTTCTTGCCCGTCTCCCGGTCTCCCAGCGTCACCCGCGCGAGCCTGCCGATGAAGCGCTCGTAGTCCCGCGGCCGGTAAAGCTGGCGATCGAGGCCTGGAGAGGAGACCTCCAGAACGTAACGGCTTTTGCCGAAGTCGAGCACGTCGAGGAGGGCCGAAGCCTGCTTGGAGACGTGCTGACAGTCCTCCAGGGTGACTCCCCCGTCGGGCTTGTCGAGGATCAGCCGCAAAACCCCGCCCTTGAGCTCGGCATTCAGCAGCTCGCAACCGGCGGCCGTCGCGATCTGCTCGAGCTCCGGCGTGAGCTCGGCGATACGGCTGGGTGTCGCGGTCATTACTATGCTCGTGCCGCCTTCCTCAGAGAACTCTCATCACGTTGAAAAAATTGCGCCCAACAAAAAAAGTGGGCAGAAGCCCACTCTCTTCCGACCGTCCCGGTCAGGGCAAGCTGGCGCAGCGAGTATAAGATACTGACTCGACTTGCGCAAGGCGCTCGCAGAAGATGAGCGAGCCCCGAAGGTCCGGCACGATCCGCCGGACGTCCGCCGCCGTGGGGTTCGTCAGCCCCGGCCCTGCTCGCCAAGGAGCGCTCGAAGACGGGCGATCTCGGCCTCCGCCGCGTCGGCCCGCTGTTCGGCCGCCTCGGCCCGCCGGTGTTCGGCCTCCGCCCGCTGGCGCTCCGCGTCAGCTCGCCGGCGCTCGGCCTCTTCCCGCTCCTCCGGGGTCGGAACCAGAGTCCCGTCGGGACGGAACAACCGGACCCAGTCGCGCACCTTGGTCTTTGCGAGCCCCCGCCAGAAGGTCACGGTCACCCCGAGCCGCTCGCTGGGGAGCCGTCCCTGTGCATCCGGCGCGATCGGCTGATAGACCCCGCCTATCAGCCGGAACCCCTCCAGCGTCTTCTTGCGCGGATCGCACAGGAAGTACTCCGCCGTCCGGAAGATGTCCTGGTAGATCTGTTTCTTCGTGGTCCGGTCGGTCTCCTCGGTCTTGGGAGAGAGAAGCTCGAAGATCACGTCGGGCAAGCGGCCGTCCTCCTCCCAGGCGACCCAGGCTTCGCGCTCGCGGTCCGGATCGATGCCCTCCACCCAGAAGACGTCCGGCCCCCGGGCCGTCCGCTTCTGCCGCCGCTTTGTCACCTCTTCCCAGACCTCCCGCGCCTGCTCGCGGGAGTAGTAGACGAACATGTTCCCGCCCACGAAGTAGTCGGTCCGGCCCTGTTCCGCCATGGCCTCAGGGATCAGGTCCTGGAGGAGGTGGATCTGCCGGGCGTGCCAGTCGCTTTCCAAGGGCTCTCCATCGCTGTAGACGAGCTCGAAGGGCAGAGGCGCGAGCGCCGCGACGGCTGGCTGGCTCATGACAGGCCCCCTTTCGGAGTCGTGTTTAGCGAGGATTTTATTCCGCATGGCAGGTAAAGGGGAAGGGGGAGTGGGCGCCCTGGTCCTCCTCCTGGACGACAGGATAGCATGGCTCGATCTGCTCCTGCGGAGCGTTCATCCTCCCTCGCGGAACGTTCCGCGACGCTCTCGGAACGTTCCGTACCCCCCTCCGCCTGCTTTGTCGAGACGGGCGCAAGTCAAGCGGGGGGGCGGGGCAACACGGACCGCCACGGACGAACACGGACAAGCACGGACAGGCTCTGTGTCCTTGAGAGGTCTGTGCTTGTCCGTGGCGGTCCGTGCTCGTTCTTTGTCTTCTCCCTTGGCTGCGTCGCGCCAAATTGGCACGAATAGAAGCGGAGATCCGGGGCCCTCCCTCTGGAATTTGT
>DATHUD010000386.1:0-11312 GCA_035462575.1 Thermoanaerobaculia bacterium
GCCGCACGACGTTTTGCGCCTCCCGCCGGGAGACCTCGACCCGGATGAACCGGCCCAGCAACTCCTCCGAGACGTGCCCTTCCACCATTCCATCCTCCTCTCGTGTTCTGTGATTGCGCGACCTCCATTCTACTTGAAGAGTTGCCGCCGGGCCCGTTTCGGGGACAAAAAAATCCGCCGGACCGTGCCGGCGGTATTCCCTCCAAAGACTTTTGTTCAAATCAGCCGTTCGGGTCGATGGTCGAGCGGCCGTCCGTCTCGCCGCCGGGGGGCTCGGGGGCGGGGGTGCCGTCCGGGTCAAGGGTGCTGCGGCTCTTGTCGAGCGACGGCAGAAGGCCGGCCAGAGAGCGCCAGAGGAGGGAGAAGACGCCCCGAGCCTGTTTTCCAGGCCGAACCGGCTCGGGGCCGCGGGCGAAAGCCGGCCCGGCGGTGAGGGCCGCGAGGAGAAGGAGGAGGAGAAGGCGGGAGGTCGTTCGCTTCATGAAAGCCCCGTTTCCGGGGCGGCACCTCTCCGGTCCCACCCCGGGACGGAGGGGCCGCCCTGTCTCTACAGTGCAACGGGGCGGGGGGAAGCGGAAGGAGGGGGGCACGTAGAAAGTGTGGGCGTCCTGCCAAGCGAGAAAACAAGGACCCAAAGGACTGCAAGGACTGCAAGGACAACAAGGAACAACAGCCTTGATGTCCTTGCAGTCCTTGTGGATGAAAATCCGGAACGGCGGTGGCCTGCGGCCCCTTTTTCATAGTGGAGGGTCGGGGGAGGTGAGGGTCTTTCGTGGAACACGCCTTGCAGTCCGGCCTCCGAGGGTCCACTGGAAGACCCCGGAAAACGGAGGCATGTCATGAAGAAGAACATTCTGTTTGCGGCGGCGGCGCTGGCGCTCCTCGCGGGCCCGGCCGGGGCCGCGGACATCGGCGCTTACGGGTCGTACTGGGCCACGGAAGACGCGGATGAGGCGCTGGGGGCCGGGGCCAAGGTCCGGTTCGGCATCTTCGAGCTGCGCGGCACGTACTTCAGCGACGTCACGGCCGACACCGAGCCCGAGAGCCGCGACTTCGAGGTGAGCGCCATCCCGGTCGAGGTGGGCGTGGCGTTCAAGTTCGCCGACAGGGCGCGTTTCAGCCCCTACATCGGCGGCGGGGCCGGCTATTATCTGTTGGATACGACCGAGGGCGACATCGACGACGAGGTCGGCTACTACGCCGTCCTGGGCACCGACATCGGCTCGCCGGACGGCCTCTCGTTCATGGTCGAAGGGATCTACCGCCGCATGGAGGCCACGGTGCGCGGCAATTTCGGCGACGATCCGAGCGTGGACGAGGACGTGGACATCCAACTCGGCGGCCTGGGGTTGAACGCCGGCATCGTCTGGCGGTTCTAGGCATATACTCCCACCGTATCCGCAAGGAGGGGGGAGAGCCGTGGCCGAAAAGATCGAGACCGTCCTCATTGGAACCGCGCTGGATGAGCACAGCGACGAAGTCGTGAAAGCCGGGGCCGCCCTGGCTCACGCCCTGGGAGCGAAGGCCCACCTGGTGCACGTCTTCTCGACTCCCCTGGGAGCTTCCTCGGGTTCTCTGGGGGTCTATCCCGCGGTTCCGTTCCCGTCTTATTCCGCTCCCGCGCTCGGCGGGTACCTGCAGGAGGAGCAGGAACGGCTGCGGTCCGCTTTGGAAGAGCAGGGCCGAAGGGTGGGGGCCGGAGAGGTGACTTTCGAGACCGGGGCGCCCCACCGGGTCCTCCACGACCTCGCCGAACGGCTCGGGGCGGGCCTCGCCGTCGTGGGCGCCACGGCCGGAGGTGCGATGGCGCGTCTCCTGGGCTCGACGGCCGATCGTCTGCTGCGCCGGGCGACCTGTCCGGTCCTCGTGGTGAGGGGTGGGCTCCCGGTGCCGCCGGCGCGGGTGATCGCCCCCGTGGACTTCTCGCCGCTCTCCGCGGAGGCCTTCCGCCGGGGGCTCGGGATCCTCCGGGGCCTGGGTGCCGCGTCCGAGGTCGAGGTCCTCTTCGTGTTGAGCGTGCTCCAGCGGCAGGTGTCTCCTCAGTTCGCACCCGAGCAGGTGGACCGCTTCGCCGCCGAGGAGCTCGACCGGTTCGTCGAGGCCCATGCGGGAGGAGAGGCCGCCGGGCTCCGGAAGAAGGTGCGGACGGGCAACGTCCGGGAGGAGATCCTCGCCGAGCTTCAGGAGACGCGGGCCGACCTCGTCGTGCTCGGCACCCACGGCCTCGGCGGCTTCGATCGCCTGGCGATCGGCAGCGTCGCGGCCGACGTGGTGCGCGAGGCGCCGTGCAGCGTGCTGGTGGTCCCGCCGAAGGACGAGGCTCAGTCGTAGATCCCGTCCGCGTACCAGGACCCGGTCGCGCGGTCGCGGTAGAGGCGGTAGATGCCGCTGCCCGCGATCTCCACGTCCCAGTAGTCGCGCGCGGCCGGCTCCTCGGTCCACCACTCCTCTTCGAGCCCCCAGGGGCCCGAGGCCACCTTCACCGTCCCCTCGATCTTGACGCGCCGGGCCGTCTCGTCGCTCACCACGGCGCGGACCTCGACCGGGGGGAGGGCGGGGTTGTCCTCGCCGTTGCTTCCCTGTGTGATCACCTCCAGTTCCAGGGGCGGGCGGAGGACCCGCACGGCGAGGAGGCCGCGGCCGGACCGGGGCTCGCGGCGGACCTCCGGCGGCGGCGGGGGCGTGTACTCGACCAGGGTGAAGCGCTCGGGCCGGTGGCCGTTGACCGGGCGGGGGGAGCCGACCCGCTCGGGGCCCAGGAGGGCGAAGAGGCGGGCGAGGGTCGTCGCGAGCTTGTCGGGCGAGAGGGCCGTGGGGCCGTAGAGGGAGAGCTGGGCCTCGCGCGGGCGGTCCGGATAGGCCAGGAAGCTGAAGCCCGCGACCGGGGCTCCCGGGGGGCGCGCTTCGAGGTCCAGGCGGACCAGGGTGAGGAGCGTCTTGGTGTCCCGCGTCGGGGCGGGGAGGTCGATCGACCGCGCCTGATGGCCGTCCGGCTCCAGGCGCAGCTCCAATCCCAGACGGACGCAGGCGAGCCCGCGCGACTCCAGCCGCTGGCAGAGCCGGTCGAGCGCGGCCCGGCCCACGAAGAGGAAGGGCTCCAGGGAGACGAGCGGCCATTCGAGCGTCATCCCCTCGTGGAAGACCGGCGGGGGCTCCCGGGGGATCAGCGGGCGGGGATCGATCCCCCGGGCGGTCGCGTGGAGCTCGCGGCCGGTCCGCCCCAGGCGGCTCGCGACCCGGCTCCGGGGGAGCTTCGCGAAGTCGCCGACGGAGCGCACGCCCCAGCGCTCGAGCGTGGCCGCCAGGTCCACCTCGGGGGTCAGCCGGTCGAGGGGGAGAGGGGCGAGGAAATCGGCCTCCTGACCCACGGGCACCACGACCGGCGAATTGGGGAGCCCGGCCGCGACCTGGGCCGCGAGCTTGCTCGACGCGATCCCCACCCGGGCCGGGAGCCCCGCGGCCTCGGCCGCGGCGGCCAGGGCTCGCCCCAGGTCGAGCTCGGGGGAGGGGCCGCGGAAGTGGCGCTCGATGCCGTCCACGTCCAGGAAGGCGAGCCCCTCGCCCGCGTCCTCTACGCGGGGGGAGAAGCTTTCGGCCACCTCCATCAGGGCCTCCTGGGCGGCGCGCTCGCACTCCTCGTCCCGGGGCCGGGCCACGAGCTTGGGACAGAGCGCCCGCGCCTGGGGGAGGGTCGCGCCCGGCCGTACCCCGGCGCCGCGGGCGAGCCGCGTGGCCGCCACCACCCGGGCGGCATTGCCGTTGCCTTCGACGATCACCAACGCCTCCCGGAGGAGCTCGGGCTCGCTCCGGAGCCTCGCGGCCAAGGGAAAGAGGGGGACGGCGGCGCAGGCGATCCGCGGCAGATCCATGATCCGGCTAGCCCGCGGCGGCCCGGCGGAAGACGAGCGGGGCCGCGGGCGCCTCCTCCTCCCGCCTCTTCGGCCGCGCGGGGCGGGGCGGCGGGGCCGCGGGCAGGGGAGCGTCTTTCCAGACGAGGGGCACGTCCTCGCCCTGGCCCGGCAGCCGGCCCCGGCATTTCTCCAGGGTGAGGCGGGAGGAGACGCCCGCAAGCAGCCGCGGCGAGCCCTCGCCTCCGAGCCACGCCGGGCGCGCCTTGCCGGCCTTCAACACCACCGCGGGGGCGGTGCCGGTCACCCGGTACGGGCTCCCCACGAGGAGGGCCGCGCCATGAGCGCGGGCGGCGCGGGCGAGGCGCAGCCAGGCGGCCTCCACCCCGCGCCCGCCCCGCACGGGAGGGGGCCCGAGGTCGAGCACCACCAGGGGGAAGCCGGCGCCCAGGAGCATCTCGGCCGCGGCGAGCGCGTCCTTGAGCTTCTCGGGGCGCACCCAGAGCAGGCGTTCGAGGTCCACGCCCATCGCGGCGGCGGTCTCGGGATCGAGGCCGTCCCCCAGGTCCACCAGGGCCGCGGCCTCGCCGACGCCGGTGCGGGCCGCGAGCACGGAGAGGAGGGTCGAGAAGCGCCCGCTCGACCGGGCCCCGATCAGCTCGACGAGCTGCCCCTTGGGGAGCCCGCCTTCGAGCAGGCGGTCGAGCGCGGGCAACGCGGTCGGGATCGGCTCGTCCTCTTCCTCGCGGACCTCGCGAGCGAGGTCGCGGGCGCTCCGGATGTGCGAACGGAAGGCTTCAGGAAGCGCCGCGCGCAGCCTCTGGAGAGCGGGCGAAGCGGCCGGCTCGGGCGGCTCGGCCTCTTCGATTCGTAAGGTTTTCAGTACGGCTCCCGCGTTCATCATCTCCGCCTCACATAGGTGAATGTAAGGCGTAAGAAGGAGGTGGTCAATCCGCAGGAATCGACGACAAATCTCTGGAAATGTTTGACTTACGGCCCTTCGTTCCGTCCCGGAGCGCCGCTCTCCAGATCCCGTCCCGGCGAGAAAGAATCAATCCCCTGGAGACGCGACGATTTTGATTGATCTTTTTTCCGCCTCCGCCCGGTAGAATCCGCGCCATGAACGTCGCGGACATCCGCAGGGAGTACGAGCGGACGGGGCTCTCGGAAGAGGATCTCGCTCCGGACCCCGTCGAGCAGTTCGGCCGCTGGCTCCACCAGGCCATGGAGGTCGACCCCCAGGAGTTCACGGCCATGACTCTCGCCACGGCCGACCGGGAGGGCCGCCCTTCCGCGCGCATTGTTCTGCTCAAGGGGTACGACGAGAGAGGCTTCGTCTTCTACACCAACTACGAGAGCCGCAAGGGGAGGGAGCTGGACGAGAACCCCCGGGCCGCCCTCGTCTTCTACTGGGCCTCCCTCGACCGCCAGGTGCGCATCGAGGGGACGGTCGAGAAGACCACCCGGGAGGAATCCGAGGCGTACTTCTGCTCCCGGCCGGTGGGCGCCCGGATCGGCGCCTGGGCCTCGCGGCAGAGCCATGTCCTCCCGCGCCGGGAGGATCTGGAGCGGACCGTGCGCGAGATCGAGGAGCGCTTCGGCGGCGGGGAGGTCCCCCTGCCCGACTCCTGGGGCGGCTACCGGGTCGTCCCCGAGCTCTTCGAATTCTGGCAGGGCCGGACGAGCCGCCTGCACGACCGCCTCTGCTACGTCCGGCTCCCCGAGGGGGGCTGGCGGACCGAGCGGTTGTCGCCGTGACCAGCCCCATGACCGACCTCCGGTGCGACGTCGCCGTCGTGGGCGGGGGGCTCGTGGGCCTCGCGACCGCCATGGCCCTGGGTAGGCACGGGGACCTCTCGGTCGCCGTGCTCGAAGCGGAGGACCGGCCGGCCACCCACCAGAGCGGGCACAACAGCGGGGTCATCCACTCCGGCCTCTATTACAAGCCGGGATCGCTCAAGGCGACCCTCTCGACCGAGGGGAGGCGGGCGCTCTACCGCCTCTGCGAGGAGGAGGGGATCGCCCACGAGCGGTGCGGCAAGCTCGTGGTGGCCATAAGGGACGACGAGATCCCGCGGCTCGACGAGCTCGAGCGGCGGGGGAGGGCCAACGGCCTTTCCGGGGTGCGCCGGCTCCGGCGCGAGGAGATCGCGGAGCACGAGCCGCACGCGGCGGGGGTGGCGGGCCTCTTCGTGCCCGAGACCGGCATCGTGGACTATCCCGCCGTGGCCCGCGCCTACGCCCGCCGGATCGAGGCGGGCGGCGGGCGGGTGCTGACCGGCGCCCGTGTGCTCGGCATCCGCCGGGACGGCCCGGGGCTCGTGGCCGAGACCGCGCGGGGGGCGGTCGCCTGCTCGTTCCTCGTCAACTGCGCCGGCCTCCAGTCGGACCGGGTGGCGCGCCTGTGCGGGGTCGACCCGCCGGCGCGGATCATCCCCTTCCGGGGCGAGTACTACGACCTCGTGCCCGAGCGCCGGAGCCTGGTGCGCGGTCTCATCTACCCGGTGCCGGACCCGCGCTTCCCGTTTCTGGGCGTCCACCTGACGCGCCGGGTGGACGGGACCGTCGAGGCCGGCCCCAACGCCGTGCTCGCCTGGCGGCGCGAGGGGTATCGGAAGGGGAGCTTCTCGCCGCGGGACGCCGGGTCCATCCTCGGCTGGCCGGGCTTCTGGAAGATGGCCTCCCGCTACTGGCAGACGGCCGTGATGGAGGTCTGGCGCTCGGCCGTGAAGGCCGCCTTCGTCCGCGACCTCCGGACGCTCGTTCCCGCCCTCCGGCCCGGGGACGTGCACCGGTCCGGCAGCGGCGTGCGGGCCCAGGCCGTGGACCGGAACGGCAATCTCGTGGACGACTTCCTGATCGTCCCCTCCGAGCGGGCCATCCACGTGCTCAACGCCCCCTCGCCCGCGGCTACGGCCTCGATGCCCATCGGCGAGCGGATTGCGGAGATGGCGAGGGAGGCCCTGGGGCGGCCGGTGGTCGTCACTCAGCCCGCAGCACGGTGAGCGGGTCGACCCGGGTGGCGCGGAGAGCCGGGAGCAGGCTCGCGGCCACGGCCACCGCCAGGAGCACGAGCGGGACCGCGGCGAAGGTCACGAAGTCCATGGGCTCGACCCCGTAGAGAAGGGTGGCGAGCCACCCCGTGGCCCCCACGGCCGCGGCGAGCACGAGCCCGGCCGCGAGCCCGGCCAGGGTGAGCCCCAGACCCTGGCGGAGCACCAGGCGGAGCACCTCGGGCCGGCCGGCCCCGAGCGCGATCCGGATGCCGATCTCCTGCCGGCGCTGGGCCACGGACTGGGCGATGATCCCGTAGAGGCCTACGGCCGCGAGCAGCAGGGCGAGCGCCGCGAATGCCCCCAGGATGAAGCTGCGCAGGCGCGGGCGCGCCACGGTGTCCGAGAGCGCCCGCTCCATCGTCGTGATCCCGGAGACCGGCTGGTCGCGGTCCACCTCCTGGACCGCGGCGGTCACCGCGGAGGCGGCCGACAGCGGGTCCGAGGCCGTGCGCACCACGAGGTCCATGGCCCAGTGCGGGTCCTGGAGGAAGGGGACGTAGATGTCCGGCTTGACCGACTGGAGCTCCCGGTAGCGCACGTCCCCCGCGATTCCCACGACCGTCATCCACGGACCCTCCCTCCCCGGCCGGCCGAAGCGCAGGCGCTTGCCCAGCGGGTCCTGCCCGGGCCAGAAGCGGCGGGCCATGGACCGGTTGACGATCGCGACCTTGGGCGCCTCCGCGCCGTCGCTCCAGGTGAAGTCGCGCCCGGCGACGAGGGGGATGCCCATCGTGCGGAAGTAGCCCGGGCTCACCCGCTCGTGGTTCGAGGTGGGGTTCGTCTTCTGCTCGTCGGGCGTCTGCCCGTCGATCATGAAGTCGTAGTCCCAGCCGATGGGCCCGGAGAGGGGGCGCAGGAGCACGACCGACGCGCGCTCGACCCCCGGCAGCGCTTCGACCCTCTGGGCCACGTCGCGGTAGAAGGCCGCCCACTGGTGGGGCTCGGGGCGCTTGTCGCCGTAGAGGGTGATGCGCATCGTCAGGAGGCTCTCGGGCTCGAACCCCAGGTCCGTCCGCTGGAGGTGGAGGAAGCTCCGGATGACGAGGCCGGCCCCCACGAGGAGCACGAGGGCGAGCGCCACCTCCGCCACCACGAGCAGGCTCCGCAGCCGGCGGCTCCCCCGGCTCGCCGAGGACTTCCCCCCCTCCTTGAGCGAGGAGGTCAGGTCCGGCCGCGCGGCCTGGAGGGCCGGGGCCAGGCCGAAGAGCACCGCCGTGACGAGCGAGACGAGGAGCGTGAAGGCGAGCACCCGGCCGTCGATCCCCACCTCGTCCAGGCGCGGGATGTCCGCCGGCCCCACCGCCGTCACGATGCGCAGGCCCAGCCAGGCGAGGAGGAGCCCCACGGCCGCGGCGAGGAAGGCCAGGAGCACGCTCTCCGTCAGGAGCTGGCGGATGAGACGCGGCCGGCCCGCGCCCAGGGCGATGCGCACCGCCGTCTCCTTCTGCCGCGACGCAGCCCGGGCGAGGAGGAGCCCCGCCACGTTCGCGCAGGCGATCAGGAGGACCAGGGCCAAGGCCGCGAGGAGCTGCAGAAGGGCCGGGCGCGTATCGCCCAGGATCTCGTGCACGAGCGGGTAGAGCGCCGCGCGGTAGCCCTGGTTCGCCTGGGGATGGACCTCCTCCAGCCGGACCGAGAGGGCCGTCATGTCCGTCTGCGCCTGCTCGATCGAGACCCCGGGCTTCAAGCGGCCGATCGCCTCGAACACGCGGATCGTCTTGAGCTCCGGCGCCGTGCCCAGGGGGCCCGCCGGGATCCACAGGTCCACGTCGCGGGGGAAGCGGAAGCCCGCGGGCATCACGCCGATCACCAGGTGGGGCTCGCCGTCGAGCGACACGGACTTTCCGAGCACCCCGGGGTCCCCGCCGAGCTGCCGCTGCCAGAAGCCGTGGGAGACGACGGCCACGTCCTGCGAATCCGGGCGGTCCTCCTCCGGCCGGAAGGACCGCCCCAGGGCGGGGCGGACGCCCAGCACGTCGAAGAGGTTGGCGGACACGAGCCGGCCCCGCACGTGGAGCGGCTGGTCCCCGCCGGTCAGGGCGAGGTCCGAGTCCGTGGCGGCGAGGAGCCCGAGGTCCGAGAAGACGCGGTTGCCCTCCTTCCAGCCCTCGTAGTCCTGGAGGGAGACCTCCACGTGTGCCTGGTTCCTCTCCCGGACCTCGCCCCAGACCGTCACCAGCCGGTCCTGCCCGGCGAAGGGGAGGGGGCGCAGCAGGACCGCGTCCACCATGCTGAAGATGGCGGTCGCGGCGCCGATCCCGAGGGCGAGGGTCAAAATGGCCGCCAGGCTGAAGCCGGGGCTCTGAATCATCACGCGCAGGGCGTGGCGGAGGTCTCGAAGCAGGTCTCCCATAAGTTTCTCCATAACCCGGGGGCCCCCGCGGCTCTTCCCGGCTGTTCCCGAAGGGGCCCTGAAACGTCCTGGTCCGCCTCCGGTTCCCTCCCGGATGTTACAAGCGTGTGACAACCCGGAGAAAGTTGTCACGCGGGGTGTCCCGCTCTCACTCCCTTGCGCCACTATAGGCGTGTAGCTCGATTTGCAGTCTTATCTGTCGTGGCGGTCTGAAGTCGCAGGGGCGAAGCCAGGGGTGGCCGTCCTACCGTCCTCGGGAAGCTCACGACAATCTTATGGGGGGAGAACAGATGGACCAACGCTTTGGCATTGGTGGGGAAGTTCTGTACGAGTACATCGTCCTCGGCGCGGGCCCGGCCGGATTGCAGATGGGCCACCACCTCGCGCACGCCGGTCACAGCTACCTCATCCTCGAAGCCGGCGACACGCCCGGCCACTTCTTCAAGACCTTTCCCCGCCACCGCACGCTCATCTCCACCAACAAGGTGTACACGGGGTTCGACGACCCCGAGCTCAACATGCGGCACGACTGGAACTCGATCCTTTCGGACGAGGACCAGGCGCCGCTCTTCAAGGACTACAGCCGCCGCTACTTCCCGCCCGCGGACGAGCTGGTCCGCTATCTCTCCGACTACGCCGACCACTTCGAGCTGAATATTCGCTTGAACACGCGGATCCTTCGCATCGAAAAGACCCACAACTTCCGGCTGATCGACTGCGAGGGCAACGTCTTCGCCTGCCGGCGCCTGATCGTCGCGACCGGCGTGAGCAAGCCCTACAGCCCCGACATCCCGGGCATCGAGCTCGCCGAGAACTACGTCGACGTCTCGGTCGACCCCGAGGACTTCATCGGCCAGCGGGTCCTCATCCTCGGCAAGGGCAACTCGGCCTTCGAGACGGCCGACGCCCTGGTGCCCACCACGGCCCTCATCCACGTGGCGAGCCCCAACCCGGTCCAGCTCGCCTGGAAGACCCACTACGTCGGCCACCTGCGGGCCGTCAACAACAACTTCCTCGACACCTACCAGTTGAAGAGCCAGAACGCGGTTCTGGACTGCACGGTCGAGAAGATCGAGCGCCGGGACGGCGAGCTCGTGGTCTCCGTCCGCTACTCCCACGCCCACGGCGAGACCGAGGAGCTGTGTTACGACCGGGTCATCGTCGCGACCGGCTTCCGCTTCGACAACACCATCTTCGCCGAGGAGTGCCGGCCCGAGCTGATCATCAACAACCGCTTCCCCGCGCAGACGAGCGAGTGGGAGTCGGTCAACGTGCCCGGCCTCTACTTCGCCGGCACCCTGATGCAGGCCAACGACTTCAAGAAGTCCACCTCCGGGTTCATCCACGGCTTCCGCTACAACGTGCGGTCGCTCTTCCGGATGCTCGAAAAGAAGCACCACCATAAGGAGTGGCTCGCCTCCCGCGACATCGAGCCCACCCCGGACGGCCTGGCCGACGCGGTCCTCGCCCGCGTCAACCGCAGCTCCGCCCTCTGGCAGCAGTACGGCCACCTGCACGACGTCGTCGTCGTCAATCAGGACTGGGGCCGCGCCACGTACTACGAGGAGATGCCCCTCGCCTACGTGCAGGACAGCGAGCTGGGCAAAAACGACCACTACTACACGATCTCCCTCGAATTCGGGAAGGTCGACAACGATCCCTTCGCCATCGTCCGCAACCCCGAGCCGGGCAAAGCGGAGGAGAGCGTCTTCCTGCACCCGGTGATCCGCCGATGGTCGGGCCGCCGGCTCGTCTCCGAAAAGCACCTTCTCGAAGACCTCTTCGGCGAGTGGAAGAAGCCCGAAGCCCACGTCGCCCCGCTGCGCTACTTCTTCATGGAGCAGCTCCTCGAAAGCGAATCCCTCGGGATGGATTACGGGATGGACCTCCAGGCCGGGGCCGCCGAAGAGGAGTACGCCCGGGTCGCCGTCTAGTCGCTCCCGAGCCCCCCGGCCTACCGCGGCGCGCGCTCCCCCGAAGGGGGCGCGCGCTTCGTGTTTTCAGGCCTTGGTGACGTCCACCACCAGCCCCGTCTGCAGCCGCCCCTCCATCTCC
>DATHUD010000387.1:0-34738 GCA_035462575.1 Thermoanaerobaculia bacterium
CGGTACGGGGAGAGCCCGGTCAGGACCGCCTTGTCGTCCGGCTCCTCGCCCGCGTCGAAGTCCACCGTCAGGTGGACCGGGTAGAACCACTGGGCGAAGGTCTGCATCCCCTCTCCCAGCTCCATCCCCTCGCCGATCTTCTTGATGCCCTGGAGGCACGGCGTGCACCAGGACTCGAGCGACGAGAACGTGGGGTTCTCCGGGACCATGACCTTCTTCACGTCCTCCATGAGGACCCCGAGGTCGTCGTAGAGGAGGTAGTACTTGCGGACGGTCGCCTTGCACTTGCGGAGACGGACCTTGGCCCGGGTGATCACGCCGAACTGCCCGAGACCGCAGCGCACGACGTTGAAAAGATCGGCGTTCTCTTCGCGCGAGCAGGTGACGATCTCCCCCTGGCCGGTGACCACCTGCAGCTCCACGGCGTTGTCCGCCTGAGCGCCGTAGCGGAAGCTCGCGACACCCAGCCCGGCCATCGACAGCGTCCCCGAGATCTGCACCCCGAGGTTGTTGGTGAGCACCCGGGGGATCATCCCTTTTTCGAGGGTCGCGGTGACCAGGTCGCGCCAGACGACGCCGCAATCGACGGTGGCGGTCTCCCCCGCCTCGTCGATCTCGTGGATCGTGTTCATGACCGCGGTGTCCAGAAGGACGCCGCCGTTGCTCGTGGCCTGGCCGGTCTGGGTGTGGGCCTGGCCGCGGGGGGTGACGGGGATCTTCCTCTCGCGGCAGAAGCGGATCACCTCGGCCACCTCCTCGGCGGAGGTACAGCGCGCCACCGCGGCCGGCAGGTGGTCCACCAGGCGGCCGAAGTCGGAGCGGTAGAGGGCTCGGACCTCTTCGTCCAAGAGAATGCGATCGCCCAGGCTCTCCTTCAATTCACGGAGGGCTTGGGCGGTGGTCATCGGGGAATGAACGGTCATCTCACAAACCTCCCTGCGAATGTTCTTTTCCGGCGAACCCTTTTAACCGATTCGTCGCGGCGCGGCAAGCCGGTCTAGAGGGGCGGAGGAGGAGGCGTCCGGGTGTCGGCCGCGGGCTTCTCCTCGCCCGGGCGCAGAGGCCGCAGCCGCTCGCCCTCCGCTCCGTTCGTGCCGGCCCGGCCCGCGGCCTCGGGGGGCAGCACGGTCTTGAAGCCGTCCTTGATCCACTCGTCGATCCCGCCGTCCATCAGCACCGCATTCTCGAAACCCGAGGAGATCAGGATGTTCATCCCCTCGTCGGCGCAGACGGCGGTGTCGCAGTAGACGATGAAGGTCTCGTCCCGGAACGTGCTGATCTCCAGGAGCCGGTACGGCAGGCTCTCCAGGGGGATGCTCCGCGCCCGGCGCACGTGGCCCGTCTCGCTGTTGAACGCCCCCGCCGAGCGCAGGTCGATGATCAGCAGGTCGGGGCTGTCCCGCATCATTTCGTAGGCGACCGGCGGGGTGAGCTTGCGGTACGCCGGCCGGTCGCCTTTGCGGCGAAACAGGGAGCACCCCGCGAGAACGGGGAGGACGAGGAGCAGGGCGAGACACGCGCGGGAACGCTTCATCGGGGCCTCCGAGTCTACACCTCTTCGAGCTCGACTTCGGAGCGGACCTTCCCCACCAGCAGGCCCCGGAAATTGCGGATCGGGGGCTCGTAGAGGTCCGCCAGCTCCTCGAACTCGGCGCCTGAAAGCGATCCGAGCTGCCGGAGCACGTCGATCACCAGGCTGTCGCGGCAGCGCTCGCCGCCGTCGGCCACCTTGAGCGCCACGCCCAGGGCCACGGGACCGCGGACGGCCAAGCCGTAGAAGCCCTCGGCCCCCTCCTTGGCGAGCACCCGGCCGCCGGTCACCTTCATGAGGCGCGTGGTGAAGCGCCCCGGCCCCGCCACCATCTCCGGCGCCCCGGTCATGGAGCGCACGACCGTGCCCGCGGCGGCCACGACGCCGGAAGCGAGCCCCGCGGCCTCCGGGTGCGCGAGAGCCGCGTAGCCCCGCGCCACGGCCTCGACCGGAACGTGGAAGGCCGGCACGCTGCAGCCGTCCGTGGAGAGCCCGAGAGATTCCCGGGGGACGCCGCAGAACGCCGCCACGTGGTCGAAGATCCGCTGCTGGAGCGGGTGCTCGGGCGAGACGTAGTCCTCCGGGGGGAAACCCAGGAGCCGGCAGGCGAGGAGCATCCCCGCGTGCTTGCCCGAGCAGTTGTTGTGGAGCGGCCCGGGCTCGGCGCCCGCCTCCCGGAGCTCCCGGGCGGCCTCCGCGTCCAGCGGCCAATGAGCGCCGCAGAGGAGGTCCTGAGCACCGAAGCCGCCCCGGGCGAGGAGGTCGGCCGCCCGCCGCGTGTGGGCGGGGGTGCCGCCGTGAGAGGCGCAGATCAGGGCGATGTCCGCGGCGTCGAGGCCGAAGCGCTCCACACCGCCCGCCAGGAGGAGCGGCATGCATTGGAAGGGCTTTGCCGCCGAGCGCAGGCAGGTCGCGATCCGCGGGTCCCCCACGCGGGCGACCAGGCGCCCCTCGGGGGTGACCGCGGCCACCAGGCCGAAGTGCCAGGATTCCGGAAGGCCGTTCCTGACGACCGAGGCGACGGGGGCGAACAGGGGGATCAGCGCTCCGAGGCGATCGCCGCTTCCACCGACTCGTAGGTAGGGAACAGATCGGCCAGGCGGGCCACCTGAAGGAGCTTCTTGATGCGGTCGTTGGGCTTGACCAGGATCAGCTCGCGCTTGCTCGAGCGGAACCGCCCCAGGTAGCCGACCAGCTCGCCGATGCCGGTGGAGTCGAGGTAGTTGATCCGGGAGAAGTCGATGATGACGTGGCCGCGGTCGTCGGAGAGCGCACGCTCCAGCGTCTGCGCAAAAAACTGCGCGCTCTCTCCGAGCTTGATGACCCCCTCCACGTTCAGAAGGGTGAATCCGTCCAGGTGGCGTTTCTCGACGATCATGGGCGCCTTCTGAGTGCAGGGCGATCTTAGCACGGGTTTGCCGCGGTCCGGCGAGCCGGCGCGCTATCCCAAAGGATGGGGACCGGCCCCACCCTTCGGCGCCTCCGCCCCCATGCCGCGAGGCGTACCCGCCCCTCGCACACTGCCCTATCCTGCCGTTGCCCGCCGGTCTGCCGGCGGCTTTTCATTGGACCTATGACATTCATGAACCAATCCCCGCTCGATCGGACCCTCCGCATCCTCGTGGGTCTCGCCATGCTGATCGCGGGGTGGACCCACCTCGTCACCGGTGTGTGGGGCGTCGCGCTCGAAGTGTTCGGCTGGGTGCCGCTGGTCACCGGTCTCCTCGGCTGGTGCCCCGTCTACGCCCTCCTGGGGATCCGCACGAACACGAAAAAAACCGGGGCCCGGGCCCGGAGCTCCTGACCCCTCCCGCGGGAGGCTCTCCCGGAATTGCAGGATTGCTCTACAATGTCCCTTCAGCCATGACTTTGCGTCGTCTGAAGTGGATCACCGTCCTCGCGGCCCTCGTCTTCATCGTCATCCTCGAATTCGTGCGCCGGGCCCTCTATCCCTTCCTGTCGGATTGGGAAGGGAGGCTCCTGATGAGCGCGGCGGTCTTCACGGGGTCCCTCTTCTTCTTCGGCGCCCTCTTCATGGTGCTCGAGCGGATGCAGGGGCGCCTGGAGCGCCAGAACCGGGAGCTCCTGGCCCTCCACGAGGCGGCCGTGGACGTCTCCGGCGAGCTCACCCTCGACACCATCCTCCAGCGGGTCGTCGACCAGGCGCGCCTCCTGGTGGACGCCCGCTACGGCGCCCTCTCGGTGATCGACGACACGAACCGCATCGAATCCTTCGTCACCTCGGGGATCAGCGCCGAAGAGCGCGCCCGGATCGGCGATCCGCCGGTCGGCCACGGGCTCCTGGGCGTCGTGCTCCACGAGGGGCACCGGCTCCGCACGCCCGACATCCGCCAGGACCCGCGCTCCGTGGGCTTCCCGCCCCACCACCCGCCCATGCGCTCGCTCCTCGCGGTGCCCATCCTCTGCAAGGGCCCCTTCCGCGGCAACCTCTATCTGTCCGAGAAGAACGAAGCCTTCGAGTTCAACGCCGAGGACGAGGAGAGCCTCGTGCGCTTCGCCACCACCGCGGCGATCGCCATCGACAACGCCTATCTCCACAAGCGGTTGAACACCCTGGCGGTGGCCGAGGAGAGGCTGCGGATCGCTCACGAGATGCACGACGGCCTGGCGCAGGTCCTCGCCTACGTGAACACCAAGGCGCAGGTGGTCAAGGAGTACCTGAAGACCGGCCGCCCCGAAGAGGCCGGCAAGCACCTGGACCAGTTGGCGGGCGCCGCGCGGGAGATCTACTCCGACGTGCGGGAATCGATCATCGGCCTGCGCAGCGCCGCCGTGCCCGACCGCACGGTCACCGAGACCCTCCGGGCCTACGTGGACACCTGGGGGACCCAGAACGGGGTGACCTGCCGGGTGCACGTGAACGGCACGCCGCGCCTCGCCTCCGGGACCGAGCTCCAGCTCCTGCGCATCGTCCAGGAGTCGCTCGCCAACATCCGCAAGCACGCCCAGGCCCGGACGGTCGACATCACCCTGGAAGAGGCCGGCAACCGGCTCCGGCTCACGGTTCAAGACGACGGAGCGGGCTTCGTCCCCGGCGAGCTCGGCCGCTCCGAGTTCCCGCGCTTCGGGCTCGCCACCATGCGCGAGCGCGCCGAAAACATCGGCGGCGCGTTTCGATTAGACTCGGCCCCAGGGGAGGGCACCCGGGTGACCGTCGAGCTGCCCGTGCTCCCTTCCCGCGACCGCTGACGAGGAGACTCCATGAGAATCCTGATTGCCGACGACCACGCCCTGTTCCGCGACAGTCTGAAAAGCCTGCTCGAGGCCCACGGCCTGGAAGTCGTGGGGGAGGCCAGGAACGGTCGCGAGGCCGTCGAGCTCGCCAAGAAGCTCAAGCCCGAAGTCGTCCTGATGGACCTCTCCATGCCCGAGCTGGACGGCCTGTCCGCCACCCGCCTGATCAGCGCGGACCAGCCCGAGGTGAAGGTCGTCGTCTTGACCGCCTCGGACGAGGACGCGAAGCTCTTCGAGGCGATCAAATCCGGGGCTCAAGGGTATCTGCTCAAGAACCTCGAATCGGAGGACTTCTTCTCGCTCCTGGATGGGGTCAACCGGGGCGAGCCCGCGCTCACCCCCGCCCTCGCGAGGAAGCTCCTCCACGAGTTCGCCCGCCCCTCCCATCCCCCCTCCCAGCCGCAGGACCCCGACGCCCTGACCGAACGCGAGCGGGAGGTCCTGGAGCTGCTGGTCGCCGGCATCACCTCGAACCGCAAGCTCGCCAAGCAGCTCGGCGTCAGCGAGAACACGGTCAAGTTCCACGTTCGGAACATCCTGGACAAGCTCCACCTGCACAACCGCGCGCAGGTCGTGAGCTACGCCATCCGCAACCGCATCGTCGACACGCCGGGAGCGGACTAGGCCGAGGGTCAGACCGCCTCGACCACCCTCTTGAGCGCCGAGCCCACCTCGGCCGCGACCTCTTCGAGGACGGGGTGGCCGAGGAGTCCCATCGCCGCCTCGGGGTTCATGGCGCGGACGACCGTCCGGCCCCCTTCCCGGGAGACGGTGACATTGCAGGGCAGGAGCACACCGGCCTCGGGAGCCGCGGTCAACGCCCGGTGGGCAGAGGGGGGATGGCACGCGCCGAGGATCAGGTAGGGCTCGCGGTCCACGTCCAGCTTCTTCTTGAGGGTGGCCTGGATGTCGATCTCGGTCAGCACGCCGAAGCCTTCGCGGGCGAGGGCCTCGCGGCAGAGGGCGACGGCCGCGTCGAAGGACAGGTCCGTCGTGGTCTCATAGGCGACAGCGGTTTCGAGCATGATTCTATCCTCCTGAAAAGTCGACGGTCAGACGCGCATCCCCTGGAGCTCGGCCTCCCGGGCGAGCGACTCCTCAAGGGCCGCCTCCGGCGGGATGACGAGGACGCTCGTGCCGGCGTTGCGCACCACGCTCGAGGCGACGCTGCCGAGCAGGAAGCGCTCGAAGCCGCCCCGGCCGTGCGTGCCGAGGACGATCAGGTCCGGGTCCCACTCCTCCATCCGGGCGAGGATCTCCTCGTCGGCGTAGCCCATGCTGACCTTGGCCGCGACCGTCCAGCCGGTGTCTTTCGCGTTCGTCTCGACGAACCGGGCGAGCTCGCGCCCCGCGTTGGCGCCGGAGAGCTCCGGCTCGGCTTCCGGGGCCAAGCCCTGGCGGTCGTACTCGGTCATCACGAAGAAGGCTTCGAGAGCGGCGTCCCGGGCCGGGAGGATCTGGTTCAGGACGCGAAGGCCCTGGCGGAACGCGTCGGCCGAGAGCGGCGAGAGGTCGACCGGCAGGAGCACGCGCTTCGGAGGCATCGCCCGCGTCCCGCGGACGGTCAGCACCGGGCGGGTCGCCTTGCGGACCACCCTCTCCGCCGTAGAGCCGAAGAGCTTGGCCATGCGCGGCGACTCGGTGGCGCCGACCACGATCAGGTCCGCGCCGACCTTCTGGGCAGTGTCGATCAGGAACCTGTGGGGCGGCCCGTATTCGAGCACGGTGCCGGCGAGCTCCTCGGGGCGGATACCCAGACGCTTCACCTGCTCGTCCAGCCGGCGGGTGAGGAGCATCCGCTCGGACTTCACCACCTCGTCGGCCAGGATCGGGGTCACGAAAGGTGCCCCTCCCCCGCTGTAGGTGACCTGCGGCAGGAAGGCGTGGACCAGGCAGATCCTCGCCCCGGTGGCGCGGGCGAGCCCGAGGCCGGCCTTGACGACGTCGTCGCTCGGCGGGTTGAGCGAGGTTCCGATCAGGATGGTTTTGATCTTTCTCGACATGGCTCCCTCCTTGGAGCCTCAGATCCTGTCTGAAACTCCAAGGCCATCCTAATTCCGGGAGCCCCGCGCCGCCACGCCCGGGCAGGCGGGCGGCCGGAACGTGTCCGGGTGGGGGGGAGGCCCACCCGGACTGAGGAGGAGGGGTTACCTCAATACAGCAGCGCGTACCCGAGCTTCAGGAAGAACGTGCGGTCCGTCTGCGTCAGGTCGACGTTCTGGAGGCCGAAGCGTCCGTCCGTGTAGCCGGCGAAGAGCACGGTCTGCGGGTTCAGCTTGTAGGAGAAGAGGAGCTGGGTGAAGAGATCCTGCTCCCTGGGCCGGACCGGGACCAGATAGAGGCCGGTGTTGCGGTCGAGGTTCGTGTACTGCACGATGGCGCGCACGAAGGTGCGCACGTTGAACTGGTAGACGGCGCGGAGCTGGTAGACGTTGGCCTCGAAGAGCTGGCCGCCGTCCACGTCGAGCTGCTGGAGGAGGTAGTCGAGCTGGAGATCCAGGCCGCTTCCCAGGCGGAACTGCACGCCCGGGCTCAGGATCATGGACTCGCCCAGACGGCTGTTGTCCAGGTCGATCTCGTCGCCGAAGCGGCCGGCCAGACCCAGGGTGATCCGGCCCGTGGGGTTGAACTGGAACAGGAAGCGCTGCTGGTCGAGGTCGTAGGTGACCCCGTCGTAGAACTCCTTGTTGCGGAACAGCCGCCCCTGGAAGACCGACTGCTTGGGACCGTTCATCGTATAGAACAGCTCGGCCACCTGGTCGGTCAGGAGCCCGCTGTGGTCCTCGGTGTAGAGGCCGCGGAAGCCGACGGTCTGCTGGGCGTACCAGGTCTCCCGGTTGCCGTAGAAGAAGCGCTCGTACTGCCCCTCGCCGGTCCGCACGTCGACCCGGGGGATGAAGCCGCTGTCGGCGCGGAACTCAGGATCGAGGTCCTGATAGCGGACGAAGCCCTTCCAGCTCCGGGCGAAGTGGTCGTACTGGGCCTGGAGACCCTGGCCGCCGAAGGCGTCGGTATCCTGGCCGAACCGGTTCGCCACGGCTCCGGGGTAGAGCGTGTCGGAGCGCAGGTACTGCACGCGCATCGTGTCCGACGGGGTGAAGCGGAAGAAGCCGTCCAGCCCCCCCACGCGGTTGTGGTACTCGTCCCCCTCGCGCCCGGTGTAGAGCACGCCCAGCGCGGAGCGGGTGCCGATGTCGCGGCGGTAGCGCACGACTCCGGTCGTGACCTCCTCGTCCAGGAACGCCCGTCCCGAGAACTGGTTGAACGGGATGATGAGGTTGTTCAGCTCATCCTGGGCCACGAAGACGCCCAGGCCGTTCTTGCCTTCCTTGGTGTTGAGCTTGAAGCCCCAGTCCGGGTCGGCCACGCTGCGGGTGAAGACGGCCTGGAGCGGCGTCAGGTAGAGGTCCGCGCCTTCCAGGAAGAACGGCCGCTTCTCGGGGAAGAACAGGGCGAAGCGGGTGTTGATCTCGAGCTGCACTGCGTCGGCCTCGACCTGCGAGAAGTCGGGGTTGACGGTGGCGTTCAAGGTCGTGTTCGGGGTGACGCCCCAGCGCACCGTGGCGCCGGGCTCGAACTCTTCGTCGCCCGAGTCGAGGTCGCCGTTCGGGAAGCTGTCGATGGTGTCGGACCGCGTGGCGGTCAGCGTAGGGGTGAGCTCCAGGTTCCTGCCGGGCGCGATCCCGGTGAAGCCCGTGATCTTGTTGATCTGGCAGAGGGTGCAGTCCTTGGCGCGGTCGGTGAGCTTCGAGGAGATCCGGTGGCGCACATTCCTCGGGTAGCTCCGAAAGACCTCGATCCCCCAGGTCTGGGGCTCGTTGGTGCGGGGGAAGCGGAGCTGCTTGAACGGGATCGCGATCTCCACGACATAGCCGGTGTCGGTGATCCGCCCCTCGGAGGCCCAGATGGCATCCCAGGAGAAGTCCTCACGGGCGTCGATCTCGCTGTAGACGGCATCGACCTGGACGCCGCGCGGGTTGGCCCGGAACTGGAGGGCGCGCCGCTCGTCGTTGAAGGTGTCCAGGCTGACGCCGACATGGTCGTCCTGGTTGAAGTTGCCGATCAGGTCGCGGTCCATCAGGTTCGCGCGGATGGCTCCGGGATTCGGATCGCTCGCCCGGAAGGCCAGGTAGAGGTTCTCGTCGTCGAAGGTGACAAGGGCCTCGGTCGCGACCGGCGGAGCGACGTTGTTGCCTGGGAACCACTCGTAGGGGAGGTCGATGACGGTGGCGCTCTCCCAGGCGGCTTCGTCGACCGTGCCGTCGATCTTGATGGCCCCGGTGGCGCGGGAGACCTCGAAGTGGCGGATGGTCCCTTCGGGAGCCGGCGGAGGCGGCAGCTCGGCCTGTTCCGCGGGCGGCTGGGCGGCCGCCCCCACGGGGAGGAGGAGCGCCAGAAGAACACCGGCGAAGAGGCCGGTCTTAGAGGTAGACGTTTGTGCAGTCATCGGCGAATCGTCTCCGGAAATTGAGTTCTCAGGGCTTTCACGCTTGGGCCGCGGCCTCTGTCGGGGCCTCTTCCGCCTTCGGCTCCTCGGGCGGCGGCGCGGCGCGCCGGGGTGGCGCGATATCGGGCAGCTCGGTCTCCACGTTCCTCACCCGCGGGTTCAGGAACCCCCACAGGGTTGCGAGGGCCGGGACGGCGGCCATGGTCAGGAACAGAAGCGCGATGCCGCGCCCGGGGCCGACGCCGATCACCCGGGCGATGGCGCTGCCCGAGAGCGCTCCGCCCGCGATCAGCAGCGGGTTGAAGATCCTGTCCGCCACGGGGCCGGCTGAAAAGTCGCCGAGGGGCACCGTGAACTGGGCGATGACGCGGCGCACGGCGAACACGCGCCCCTGGAGGTCGGCCGGGACCTTGCTGCGCCAGATCGTCTGGCTGGAGGCGTTGATGATGGGGTTCATGATGTACCAGATGACCACGCCGACCCCGACCAGCCACAGGTTCGGCTTGAGGCCGATCAGGACGAAGGCGACGGTCATCACGAGGCCGCCCCCGAGCACGCCGTAGACGCGCGGCTTGGGGCCGCCGGTCGAAGCCATGATGAAGCCGCCGATCAGGGTGCCGATACCGACGAGCGACATGATGGTGCCGACCGCGGCCTTGTTGGCGAAGCCCAGGACCATCGGCATGACGAGGATGCCGCACATGGCGCCGACCAGGTTGGTGACGGCGAAGAAGAGAAGCAGGTTGAACAGGCCCGGCCGCTCGCGGATGAAGGTCCAGCCGTAGGCGGCTTCCTTCCAGATCGAGCCCTTGGCCTTCCGGCCCTCTTCGCTCATCGGCGGCTGCGGGATCCTGATCAGGAGCAGAGCTCCGGCCGCGAAGAGGAAGGTGGCGAAGTCGATCACCAGGATGGCGGGAAGGCCGATCGAGAGCATGAGGAAACCGGCGATGCCCGGTGCCGCGATGGTGACCGCCGCCTGGCCGAACTCGATCATGCCGTTGACCCGGCCGTAGTCCTTGCGGGCGACGAGCATGGTGACGGCCGCGACATAGGCCGGCCACTGGAAGGCGCCGAAGAACGCGTTGACGACGACGCCGATGTAGACGTGCCAGACCTCGAGCTTGCCTTGCCAGAGGAGGTAGGCGTAGACGAGCGTCACGATGCCGGGGCCGACGTCGGTCCAGAACATCACCCAGCGCCGGTTCCAGCGGTCGACGAGGGCGCCGGCGATCGGGCCGAAGAAGATGCCCGGCAGGCCGGCGAAGAAAATCGTCAGGGTGAACTGAGTGACGGACTGCGTGTGCTCGAGCACCCAGATGCCCAGCGCGAACCCGGTCAGGCCCGATCCGACCAGGGACACGAGCTGCCCGATCCAGATGGTCCCGAAAGTCTTGAAATCTGTCCTTGCTTCTTCTTCGTGAGTATCAGCCATTTTCGATCCTTATCGGAACCGTGTTTTGCTAAGAGACCTTCTTGCCGTGGGCCCGGTAGTGGTCCACGAACCAGCGCAGAACCTCCTCGCAGCGCGCGGCGGCCGGCTTGATGGTCTCGGGTCGGTGGAGGTTGGCATTGTACTCCCACTTGAGGAGCAGCTTGTCCTGAATGATGTAGCCGCCGACGGTCAGGTGGCACATCCGCCGGGTGTTCCGGTCGAGCGTGTAGCCGCCGAAGTTCTCGGCCCGGTTGAAGCGGGAGAGCTCCTTGGAGTTGTCCGGCCCGAAGTAGTTGAAGAACACCTGGGGGTGCGGCGCGTTGGCGAGCCTGTCCGCGATCTCGGCGTTCCTGCTCAGGTAGCGCAGGATCCCGTAGCCGGTACCGCCGAAGGGGACCTTGCGGAGCTGCCGGTTGAGCTCCTTGGCGCTCTCGGCCAGGTCCGGGTTCGGCCCCATGTCGAGGAAGATCGGATAGATCGTGTTGAACCACCCGATGGTGCGGTTCAAATCCATGTCGTCGTAGAGCGCCTCGCGGCCGTGCCCCAGGGTGAGGATGGGGAGCGACCGGGCGCCGATCCAGCGCTCGAATCCGGAGAGGATCGCCGTCAGCAGGACGGCGTCGATCTGCACCCCGAGGAAGCGCGGCACCTGCTGGAGCATGAGGTCGGTCTCGTCCAGGTCGAGCTCGGCGCGCTCGAGCCGGGCCGAGATCCAGTCGTTCGGCCCCACCTCGTGGTCGAGAGGGACGACCGGCGGGTTCTGCGGCGCCTGGGCGAGCCAGTAGTCGATCTCCTCCTGGGGCATGCCGCCCGGCTGGGTGCGGGAGACCAGGCGCTCGACCCACTGCTGGGCCGAGGTAGTCTTGGCCTGGAGCTGGAACGGCTCTCCGAGGAGCAGGTGGCGGTAGACCATGTCGAAGTCGTCGAGCAGGATCTGCCAGGAGCCCACGTCGGCCGGCATGAAGTGGGCCGTCATGAACAGGAACTTCGACCGGCCCGGCTCGAAGTCGAAGAGCGCTCCCCGCACCATGTTGCCCTCGGTCATCTTGAAGCTGATGACGAGGGTGCGGACGACGCGGACCATGGTGGGGATGCGGTCGGCCTCGGCGAGGTTCGAAAGGTCCACGCGGAGGAGGTTGACCGGCGCGCCCGGCGGGTCGATGAAGAGGCTCGGCTCGGAGCCTTCCACCATGCGTACGCGCAGGTTGTCGTGGTGCTTCATCACGATCTCGAGCGCCGTCCTGAGATAGGCGTACTGGAACTCGTGGTTCTTGGCCTCGAGGAGCGTGCCCAGGCTGTGAAAGTCCGGGTTCGGGTGCCTGCTCTCCAGGAACTGGAGCTGGGCCGGGGTCATGGCGAGCGGGCCGGTGACGATCCCCTGCTCGGCCACGATCTTCGTGGTGCCGGCCACGGCCGCGAGCTCGGCCACGGTGCGGTGCTGGAAGACCTGCTTGGTGGTGACCCCGAGGTTGGCCTTGTTGGCCTTGGTGACCACGCGGATCACCAGGAGCGAGTCGCCGCCCAGCTCGAAGAAGTCGTCGTTGATGCCGACGCGGTCGACACCCAGGACCTCGGCCCAGATGGCGGCCAGCGCCTCTTCTTTTTCGTCCCGCGGCGCCACGTACTCGCGGGCGGCGCTCGCCTTGTCGGGCGCGGGCAGCGCCCGGCGGTCCACCTTGCCGTTGGGCGTGAGCGGCATGGCGTCCAGGAACGTGTAGAGGGCCGGGATCATGTACTCCGGCAGCTTCTCCTTCAAGTAGGCCCGGAGGTCGGAGACCGAGGGGCCCTGCCCCTTCTCCACCCCCTGGGCGAGCACGATGTAGGCGGCGAGCCGCTTGTTGCCGGGCGTCTCCTCGCGGGCCACCACGACCGCCTGGCCGATCGCCGGGTGCTGGTCGAGGGCGGCTTCGATGTCCCCCAGCTCGATCCGGTAGCCGCGCACCTTGACCTGGTGGTCGATCCGGCCGAGGAACTCGACGCGGCCGTCCGGGAGGTACCGGGCGAGGTCTCCCGTGCGGTAGAGACGAGCGCCGGGCTCGCCGCGGAGCTCCGCGAACGGGTGCGGCACGAACTTGTCGGCCGTCAGGTCCGGCCGGCCGCGGTAGCCGCGGGCGAGCTGGACGCCGCCGATCAGGAGCTCGCCGGGCACCCCCGCGGGCACCGGCTTGCCGTGGCGGGACAGCAGGTAGAGCTCGGTGTTGTCGAGAGGGCTGCCGATCGAGATCGGGCCGTCCCGGCGAACCTGGTCCAGGGTCGCCCAGATGGTGGCCTCGGTCGGGCCGTAGACGTTCCAGAGCGAGCCCACGGCGTCCAGAAGCTGGTCGGCGAGCTCTCGGGGGAGCGCCTCGCCGCCGCAGAGGATCTTCAAGCCCGGGTTCCCCTTCCAGCCGGCTCCGAGAAGGAGGCGCCAGGTGGCGGGGGTCGCCTGCATGGCCGTCACCCCGGCCTGGTCGAGGAGGGCGGCGAGCTGCTCGCCGGCCTGGGTGGTCTCCCGCGAGACGAGGAGCAGCCGGGCGCCCACGATGAGCGGCAGGTAGAGCTCGAGGCCCGCGATGTCGAACGACAGCGTGGTGACCGCGAGCAGAGTGTCGGCGCTCGCGAGCCCCGGCCGCTTGCTCATCGAGTTCAGGAAGTTGACGACCGAGGCGTGGGCGACCTGCACGCCCTTGGGCTTCCCCGTGGAGCCGGAGGTGTAGATCATGTAGGCGATGTTCGTGGGAACGGAGCTGGCGCGCGGAGCCTCGGAGCTCGCCGCGGCGATGGCCGCGGCGTCGCGGTCGACGGCCACGACGCGGGCCGCGCTCTCGGGCAGGCTCAGGAGGAGCTTCTCCTGGGTGAGGAGGACGGCTACCGCTGAGTCCTCCAGCATGTAGGCGATCCGCTCCCTGGGGTACTCCGGATCGAGCGGTACGTAGGCGCCGCCGGACTTGAGCACGGCGAGGACCCCGACGAGCATCTCGATCGAGCGCTCCATGGAAACGCCCACGAGCACCTCGGGTCCCACCCCCAGTCCGCAGAGGTGGTTGGCGAGGCGGTTGGCCTCGCGGTCGAGCTCGGCGTAGGTGAGCTTGCGGCCTTCGAGCTCGACCGCGACCGCCTCGGGCGAGCGGGCGGCCTGGGCCTCGAAGAGACCGTGGAGGGTGGTGTCCGGGCGCTCCGCCCGGGTGGCGTTCCAGTCGACGAGCACTCCGCGCCGCTCCTCTTCGCCGAGGAGAGGGAGATCCGAGAGGCACAGCTCCGGATTCGCCGCCACGGCCTCCAGGAGAACCTGGAAATGGCCGAGCATGCGGGCGATCGTCGCCTCCTCGAAGAGGTCGCTGTTGTACTCGAAGAAGCCGGAGAAGCCGTCCTTCTCCTCGGTCATGTAGAGGCTCAGCTCGAACTTGGCGGTGCGGTTCTCCACGACCGCGGGTCTGAGCGCGAGCCCGCCCAGCCGGATCTCCTCGGAGGGGGCGTTCTGGAGGATGAACATCACCTGGAAGAGGGGCGTCCGGGAGAGGTCCCGGGGCGGGTTGATCTCCTCAACCAGCTTCTCGAACGGCAGGTCCTGGTGGGCATAGGCGTCGAGCGCCACCTCGCGCTCGCGGTGGAGCAGCTCACGGAACGAGGGGTTGCCCGAAAGGTCGGTGCGCAGGGCGAGCGTGTTGACGAAAAAGCCGATCAGCCATTCGAGCTCGGGGCGCCTGCGGTTCGCGAGGAGGGTGCCGACCGAGATGTCCTCCTGGGCGCTGTAGTGGTGGAGGAGCGCCTTCAAAGCCGCCAGAAAGAGCATGAAGGGGGTCGCCCCCTCGGCCTGGGCGAGCCGGGACAGCGTGGCCGACAGGGGCTGCGACAGCTTGAAGCCCCGGGTGAGGCCGTTGTGGGTACGCACCGCCGGGCGCGGGTGGTCGGTCGGCAGCTCGAGCGGCGCCACGGAGGCGAGCTTCTTCTTCCAGTACGAGATCTGCCGCTCCAGGGTCTCGCCGCTCAGCCACTCGCGCTGCCAGAGGCCGTAGTCCAGGTACTGGACCGGCAGATCGGGAAGCGGCGAGGGTAGGCCGGCGGCGAAGGCGTCGTAGAGCGCCTTGAGCTCGCGGGCGAAGACGCCCTGCGACCAGCCGTCGTAGACGATGTGGTGGACGTTCAGGTAGAGCAGGTGCTCCTCGGCGGCGAGCTTGTAGACCCGGGCGCGCAGCAGCGGGCCCTCGTTCAGGTCGAAAACCTTCTTGGTCTCGGCCGCGGCCTGGAGGAAGGACGCCCTCTGCCGCTCGTGCTCCGGGCGGTCGGTCATGTCGACCAGGGGCAGGGTGACCTCGACGGTGCTCCAGATCTTCTGGACCGGCTCTCCCTCGACCGCCTTGAACGTGGTCCGGAGCACCTCGTGGCGGGCGGCGATCTCGCGGATGGCCCGCTGCAGCACCTCGATGTCCAGCGCGCCCGTGATGCGGAGCATCTGCGGGATGTTGTACTCGGGGCTGTCCGGCTCGAACTGCGCGAGAAACCACAGGCGCTGCTGCGCGAAGGACAGCGGGTAGGTGCCCTGGTGGACCCGCTCTCGCACGGTGATCGCGGGCTCCTCGGCGCGGGGGGCGCGCTCCTTCTGCTTCTGGAGCTGCTGGAAGAGAGCCATGCGCTTCTCGAGCGGGAGCTCGGCGATGCGCTGGGCGATATTCTGATCCGTCATCTCGGTGTCGTTCCTTTCGCTTGTCGTCGGGCGAGGGCCGGGCCTAGGTGGCGGCGCTCCCCTCGAGCTCGGCGAGCAGCCGGGCGAGCAGGTCGCCGTCCGCCTGGTCCAGCTCGTTCGCTATGAGCGCTTCCGCCAGCCCGGCCACCGTGGGCCGTTCGAACAGGGTGCGCAGAGGCAGCTCCACATGGAAGGCTTCCTCGATCCGCGCAAAGACCTGGGTGGCGCGCAGCGAGTGCCCCCCCAGCTCGAAGAAGTTGTCGTGGGCGCCGACGCGGTCGATCCGCAGCACGTCGGCCCAGATGGCGGCCAGCCGCTCCTGGACGTCGCCCTCGGGCGGCACGAACTCGCCCGAGAGGCCCGCGCGTCCCCCTTCCGGGGCGGGCAGGGCCTTGCGGTCCACCTTGTCGTTGGGAGAGAGCGGCAGGGCCTCCAGGACCATGAAGATGGAGGGCACCATGTACTCGGGGAGGCGGTCCTTGAGGAAAGCGCGCAGCTCCGCCGGAGCGGGCGCGGCGCCGTGGGTGGTGAGGTAGCCCACCAGGACCTTCTCGCCGCCGTCCTGCCGCGCCACGACGACGCTCTCGCGCACCGCGGGATGGACGTTGAGCGCCGCCTCGATCTCCCCCAGCTCGATCCGGAACCCGCGGATCTTGACCTGATGGTCGTTCCGGCCGACGAAGTCGAGGTTGCCGTCCGGCAGCCAGCGCACCAGGTCGCCGGTCCGGTAGGCCCGCGCTCCCGGATCCCCTCCAAAGGGATCCGGCCAGAACCGCTCCGCCGTCAGGTCCGGGCGGTTCAGGTAGCCGCGCGCCACGCCGGCGCCTCCCACCCACAGCTCGCCCACGACACCCGCGGGCACCGGCTGGAGGCTCCGGTCGAGCACGTAGACCCGCTTGTTGCCGACCGGCCGTCCGATCGGGGGCCGCCGTCCGGCGTCGCGGCAGTCCGCCACGGAGACCCACACGGTCATCTCGGTCGGGCCGTAGCAGTTGAAGAACCGCCGCCCCCTCCCCCACCGCGCCACCAGCTCGGGCGGGCAGGCCTCGCCGGCGACCGTGACCGCCGTGACCTCGGGGAGGTCCTCCTCCGGCAGTGCGGCCAGGGCCGAAGGGGTGAACGTCAGCCGGGTGATCCTCCGGTCACGGACCATCCGGACCAGAGCAGGCGAGGGCACCAGCTCCTGCTGGGTCGCGATGCACAGCGTGGCTCCGCCCCGGAGCGCCATCACGATCTCGAACACCGAGGTGTCGAAGGCCAGGGGAGCGAAGAGGAGCAGGCGGTCGCCGGGGCCGACGCCGAACACCGGCACCTGCGCCTCCGCGAGACTCGAGATCCCCACGTGCGGCACGACCACGCCCTTGGGGCGGCCGGTCGACCCGGAGGTGAAGATGACGTAGGCCGAGTTGGCCGGGTCCACCGCCGCGCGGGGGGACGTCTCCGGCCGGCGCGCGATCGCCGCGGCATCGCGGTCCAAGCAGACGACGGGACCGCCGAAGGCCGGGAGACGCTCGCGGAGCGGCTCGACCGTCACCAGCACCCGCGGACGCGTCTCTTCGAGCATGTAGGCCAGACGATCGGCCGGATACGCCGGATCGAGGGGCACGTAGGCCCCGCCGGCCTTGAGGATGCCGAAGAGGCCCACGATCATGCCGACGGAGCGCTCGACGGCGAGCCCGACCCAGGTCTCGGGCCCGACGCCCAGCGCCCGCAGGTGGTGCGCCAGCCGGTTGGCGGCCGCGTCGAGCTCGGCATAGGTGAGCCGCTCGCCGCCCGCCTCCCCCACGATCTCGACCGCCGGCGCCTCGGGCGAACGCGCGGCCCAGGCCTCGAACAGGTCGTGCAGGCAGGCCCGCGGGAAGGCGAGATCCGTCGCGTTCCATTCCACCAGGAGCTGCCGGCGCTCCTCGTCCGCGAGCATCGGCAGGGAGTCGACCCGGGCGCCGGGGTCGGCCAGCGCGCCTCCGATCAGGTTCCGGAGGTGCCCGGCCATGCGCCGCGCGGTCGCGGGGTCGAACAGGTCGGTGTTGTACTCGAGGAAGCCCGCGAGGCCGTCGCCGGTCTCGGCGAGCGACAGGAGCAGGTCGAAGCGGGCCGTGCGGTTGTCCAAGGAGGGCGCCGAGACCGCGAGGCCCGGCAGAGAGAGCCTGCCGCCCGCGGCGTGGTGGAGCACCAGCATCACCTGGAAGATCGGGTTGTGGGACAGGTGGCGCTCGGGCTTCACCTCCTCGACGATCTGCTCGAAGGGGAGGTCCTGGTGGGTGTAGGCCTCGAGCGACGCTTCCCGCGTCCGCGCCAGGAGGTCGCGGAAGGAGGAGCCGCCCGAGAGGTCGGTCCGCAGCACGAGAGTGTTGACGAAGAGGCCGATCAGCCCCTCGATCTCGCGCCGGTTGCGGCCGGCCACGGGAGTGCCGACGAGGATGTCGTCCTGCCCCGAGGCGCGGGCGAGGAGGACGTCGAAGGCGGCGAGGACGACCATGAAGAGGGTCGCCCGCCGCTCGCGCGCCAGGTTTCCGAGCCCCTCCAGGATCTCCGCCCCGAGGCGGAGCGGCTCCCTCGCGCCGTTCGTGGTCTGGACGGGCGGGCGGGTGCGGTCGAACGGAAGCTCGAGGCTCGCCGGGGCTCCCGCCAGCCGCTCCTTCCAGAAGCCGGTCTGCTTCGCGAGGACCTCGCCCTGCAGCCAGTTGCGCTGCCAGACGGCGTAGTCGGGCACCTGCACCGGAAGCTCCGGCAGGGACGACCCGCCGTAGAGCGCCGCGAGCTCGCGGAAGAAGACGTTGATCGACCAGCCGTCCGAGACGATGTGGTGCATCGTCACGAGGAGCAGGTGGTCGTCGTCCGCGAGCTTCAGGAGCTTCGCCCGGAAGAGCGGCCCGCGCTCCAGATCGAACGGGGCGAGCGACTCGGCGAGCGCCTCCCGCCCGGCCGCCTCGGGGTCGCCTGAAAGGTCCACGACCGGCAGCATCCAGGGGCCGGGCGGCGCGATCCTCTGTACCGGCTGGCCGTCCACGGCGGCGAAGGTGGTGCGGAGCGACTCATGGCGGCGGACGATCCCGGCCAGGCTCGCCTCCAGGGCGGAGACGTCCAGGGGACCCTCCAGGCGGAGGTTCGCCGGCATGTTGTAGCCCGCGCTTTGAGGCATCAGGCGGTCCAGGAACCAGAGCCGCTGCTGGGCGAACGAGCAGGGGAGCGCGCCGTCGCGGGGCCCGGGAACGACCGGCGGCGCGACCAGCCCCTCCTCGGCCCGGAGGTCCTGCTCCACGGCGGAGGCGATCCCGGCCACCGTGGGCTTTTCGAACAGTGTGCGCAGGGGGAGCTCGACTCCCAGGGCCTCGCGCACCCGGGAGACGACCTGCGCCGCGAGCAGCGAGTGGCCGCCCAGGTCGAAGAAGTTCTCGTGCCGGCCCACCCGCTCGCGGCGCAGGAGGTCGGCCCAGAGCCCGGCGACCACCTCTTCGAGCGGGGTCTCGGGAGGCACCGAGGCGCCGGCGGCCGCCTCCTCGGCGATCTCGATCTTCAAGAGAGCCCGGCGGTCCACCTTGCCGTTGACGGTCAAGGGCAAAGCGTCCAGCACCACGAGGCCTGAGGGCACCATGTGGTCGGGGAGCCGCTCCCGCAGCCAGTCCTTGACCTCCTCGGCGGCGAGCACGGTGCCCGGCACCGGCGCGGCGTAGCCTACGAGACGCTTGCCGAGCGGGCCGTCGCTCTTGACCAGCACCACGCAGTCCTTGACCGACGGGTGCCGCGCGAGCACGGTCTCGACTTCGCCGGGCTCGATGCGGAAGCCGCGGATCTTGACCTGCTCGTCCGCGCGGCCGAGGAATTCGAGGTCACCTGAAGGCAGCCAGCGCCCGCGGTCGCCCTGGCGGTACATGCGCTGCCCCGGGCCGTAGCCCATGGCCTCGGCGAAGGGATCGGGGAGGAAGCTCGCGGCCGTGCGGTCCGGCCAATTCAGGTAGCCGCGGGAGACGTTCGGGCCGCCGATGTAGACGTCGCCCGGCACGCTCATGGGCACGGGCTCGAGGCCGGCGTCCAGCACGTAGGCGCGGCAGTTGCGGATGGTCTTCCCCACCGGCACGCGGTGGCCGGCTTTCGAGCGCTCCAAAGCATTCTCGTCCGGCTCGTAGACGAGCGCGGTGACGGTCGCCTCGGTCGAGGCGTAGCCGTTGTTGAACTTCACCCGGTCGCCCACGAGCCCGATCCACTCGGCGAGCCGCTCGGGCAGGGCCTGCTCCGTGCCCACGATCACGAGGCGCAGCGGCGGCGGGGGCGGGGTCTGGGCGCGGTGCATCTCGCCCACCCACTCGTGCCAGTAGGCCGTGGGGAGGTTCGCGACCGTGACGCCGTGGCGCACGATCAAATCCGACAGCTCGGCGAACGACGGGAAGAGCCCGGGCGCCCGGGGCACCACGGCGCCGCCGGTGATCCAGGTCGGGAAGATCTCCTCGGACGTGATGTCGAAGCTGATCGAGGTGAACTGGAGCGCCCGGTCGGACGGTTCCATGCCGTAGCGGACCGCGCACGCGACCGCGTGGTTGGCGAGCGACCGGTGCGGCACGCCCACGCCCTTGGGCTTGCCCGTGGAGCCCGACGTGTAGATGACGTAGGCCAGGCTCTCGGGGTGGATCTCCCCCGGCAAGGCGGACGGATCCTCGGCCGAGAGGTCGATCGTGTCGGCGCAGACAATCGCGGCCTGCAGGCCCTCGGGAACGACCTCGAGGAGGTGCTGCTGGGTCAGGAGCACCGGCATGGCCGTGTCTTCGATGATGAGCGCCAGGCGCTCTCTGGGATACGTGGGGTCGAGCGGCACCCAGGCCCCGCCGGCCTTGAGCACGGCGAGAAGCGAGAGCGGCATCTCGACCGAGCGCTCGACGCAGACGCCCACCGGAGTATCCGGCCCCACGCCCAGGCGGCGCAGGTGGCGGGCGAGGCGGTTGGCCTTCGCCTCCAGCCCGGCGTAGGTCAGGACCTCGTCGCCGAAGAGCACGGCCGGGGCGTCCGGCGTGCGGCGCGCCTGCTCGGCGATGAGGCCCGGCACGGGCGGCGGGAAGTCTTCGGCCCGCTGGTTCCAGTCGACGAGGATCTGGCGGCGCTCTTCCGCGGAGAGGATCTCCATGGCGCCGATCCGGGCGTCCGGGTCGGCCAGGGCGTCTTCCGCCAGGGCCCGGAAGTGGCCGGCCATGCGGCCGATCGTCTCGGCCGTGTAGAGGTCGGTGCTGTACTCGAAGTAGCCGCGCACGCCACCCGGAACCTCGGTCATGTCGAGCGAGAGGTCGAGCTTGGCGAGGCCGCGCTCGACCGGCAGGCCTCCCAGGGCGAGGCCGGGGAGCGCGAGCCCGCCGCCGGGCGCGCTCTGGAGCGCGAACATGACCTGGAAGAGCGGATTGTGCGAGAGGTTCCGCTCCGGCTGCAGCTCTTCGACGAGCTTTTCAAACGGCAGGTCCGAGTGGGCGAAGACGGCGAGCGCCTCGGCGCGGACGGTCGCGAGAAGCTCGCGGAAGGTCAGGTCGCGCGAGAGCCGGGCACGCAGGAGGAGCGTGCTCGAAAAGCACCCGATCACCCCTTCGAGCTCGGTCCGGTTGCGGTTCGCCACGGGCAGGCCCACGACGAAATCCCCCTGGCCCGTGTAGCGGTAGAGGAGGACGTCGAAGAGCGCGAGGAGCGTCATGAAGAGGGTCGCCCCCTCGCGCTGCCCGAGCGCCTTCAGGCCCGCCGCCGTCTCCTCATCCAAAGAGGCCGGCTCCACGTCGCCCTGAGGCGAGGCCACGAGCCGCCGCGGGTGGTCGGTCGGCAGCTCGAGGACCGGGGGCGCGCCTTCGAGGCGCTCGCGCCAGAAGGCGAGCTCTTTCGCGAGTCCGTCGCCCTGGAGCTTCTCGCGCTGCCAGCGCGCGAAGTCGCCGTAGCGGGTGGGAAGCTCCGGAAGCGCCGCGTCCTTCCCTTCGAGGGATGCCGCGTAGAGGGCGGACAGGTCGCGGAAGAGGAGGCCCAGGGACCAGCCGTCCGCCACGATGTGGTGGAGGGAGAGGAGGAGCGCGTGCTCGCCGGCGCCCAGCCGGAGCAGCGTGGCGCGGAAGAGCGGGCCGTTCGCGAGGTCGAACGGGCGGCGCGACTCCTCGGTCGCGAGCTCCATCACCTTGGCCTCGCGCTCCGCCTCCGGCACGTCCGAGAGGTCGCGAACATTGAGCGCCGGGCCGCCGCCGGGGAGGCCGGGCTCGACGACCTGCCGGGGCTCGCCGTCCTCGACAGGGAACCGGGTGCGCAGCGCCGCGTGCCGGCGGACCAGCGCCTCGATCGTCCGCTCGAAGGCGGAGACGTCGAGCGACCCGCGAAGCACGAGGCCGCGGAAGATGTTGTTCACGAAGGTCCCGGGCTCCAACTGGTCCAGGAACCAGAACCTCTGCTGCGCGAAGGACAGCGGGTACGACCGCGGCGCGGTCTCGGGCTCGGCCGCCTTGGCGCGGGAGCGCTCCTGGGCGAGGCGCGCCAGGAGGGCCAGCTTCTCTTCGCGGGAGAGCCCCGAAAGATCCGTCGTCGGCCCGCTCAAACCCGCTCTCCTTCCGTCATCATCTGCCCCAGGAGGGCGTCCAAATCCGCATCCGACAGCTCCGCGGCCTTGGACATCAGAGCCTCCTCTTCGAGGCCCAGACCTGAGGCCACCACCCCGGAGGCGGCCACCGCGGCGGCCATGCCCTCGACCGTGGGGGACTCGAAGACCACCGCGAGCGAGAGGTCGGCCCGCAGGCTGTCGCGCACGCGGGAGAGGATCCGCGCGGCGGAGAGCGAGTGGCCGCCCAGCCCGAAGAAGTCATCCGTGACCCCGATCCGCTCGACGCCCAGCACCTCGGACCAGATCCCGGCGAGCGTCTCCTCGACCGGCGTGCGGGGCGCCACGAAGGTCTCCTCGGGCTCGCGGCGCGACGCCTCGGGCGCGGGGAGGGCCTTCCGGTCCACCTTGCCGTGCGAGGTGAGCGGGAGAGCTTCCATCACCAGGAACGCCCCCGGGACCATGTACTCGGGGAGGCTCCCCTTCAAAAGCTGCCGCAGGTCCTGGGGCGAAGGCGCCTCTTCGGGCGGCGCCACGAGGTAGGCCACGAGCCGGGTCTCGCCGTCCGCGCCGTCGTTTCTCGCCAGCACGATCGCCTCGCGGACCGCGGGGTGGCGGGTGAGCGCGGCCTCGATCTCCCCCAGCTCGATCCGGAAGCCGCGGACTTTCACCTGGTGGTCGCGCCGGCCCAGGTACTCGAGGTCGCCGCCGGGGCGCACGCGGGCGAGGTCGCCCGAGCGGTAGAGCCGGGAGCCGGGCACTTTGGAGAACGGATCGGGGATGAACCGGTCGGCCGTGAGATCGGGCCGGTTGAGGTAGCCGCTCGACAGCCCCGCGCCGCCCACGTGCATCTCGCCCGGAATGCCCACCGGCACAAGGTTCAGGTCGAAATCCAGCAGGTGGACCGAGAGGTCCGGGATCGGCCGGCCGATCCGGCTCCCCACCTCGGCTTCGAGGTCCGCCGGGGTGATGGGCCGGTACGTCACGTGGACCGTCGTCTCGGTGATGCCGTACATGTTGACGAGCGTGGGCCGGTCGTAGCCGTGGCGGGCGAACCAGGGGCGCAGAGCCCCGAGCTCCAGGGCCTCGCCGCCGAAGACGACGTAGCGCAGAGCATGCTCGCCCTCGACGTCGCCGCGCGAGCGCGCCGCCTCCTCGGCCGCCACGAGCTGGCGGAAGGCCGAGGGGGTCTGGCTCAACACCGTGACCTTCTCGCGGACGATCTCCGCGTAGAACGCCTCGGGCGACCGGCTCACGAGATAGGGGACGACCACGAGGCGCCCGCCGTAGAGGAGCGCGCCCCACAGCTCCCACACCGAGAAGTCGAAGGCGAAGGAGTGGAAGAGCGTCCAGACGTCTTCAGGACCGAAGCCGTACCACTCGTCCGTCGCCGTGAACAGGCGGACGACGTTCGCGTGGCGGATCGGCACCCCCTTGGGGCGGCCGGTCGAGCCCGAGGTATAGATGACGTAGGCGAGGCTCTCCGGGAAGGAGCCCGCCTCCAGGCTTGTCTCCAGCCCGCCCTCGGGGAGCTGGTCGAGGCAGATCACCCGGGCGTCGCTCGCGGGGAGGGATTCGAGGAGATTCGACTTCGTCACGAGCACGGGCGCCCGCGAATCCTCGAGGATCCACTGCAGGCGCTCCGCCGGGTAGCTCGGATCGAGCGGCACGTAGCCGCCGCCGGCCTTCAGGATCCCGAGGATGCCGATCACCATCTCCGGCGAGCGCTCGATGCAGAGGGCCACCGGCTGCTCGGGGCCGACACCCTGGGCGCGGAGCTGGTGAGCCAGACGGTTCGCCCGGCGGTCCAGCTCGGCGTAGGTGAGGCGCTCCTCCCCCATCGTCACGGCCACGGCGCCCGGCGCCTGCGTGGCCCGCTTCTCGAAGAGACCGTGGAGGGTGTCGTCCTTTGGAAAGGTTTTCGCGACGCTCCAGCCGGCGAGAAGCTCCTCCCGCTCGGCCGCGGTCAGGAGCGGCAGGTCCGCGAGGCTCTGGCCCGCGTCCTCCACCACCCCGGCGAGGAGCGTCAGGTAGTGGCCCACCATGCGCTGCATGGTCGAGCGGTCGAAGAGGTCGGTGTTGTACTCCCAGTGGAGGATGGCCCGGAGGTCCTTCTCCTGGAGCTCGCCCTGCCCCGCCTTCTGCTCGGCCCGGGGGATCACGATCACGTTCATGTCCATTTTGGCCGAGCGGTTGCCGCGGACGAGGAACGTGGACTTCAGGCCCCCGAACTCCAGATCCGGCACCGCGGCGTCGTGGAAGTTGTACATGATCTGGAAGAGCGGGTTCCGGCCGAGGATGCGCTCGGGGCGCAGCTCCTGGACGAGGCGCTCGAAGGGCATGTCCTGGTGGGCGTAGGTCTCGAGGGTCAGCTCGCGCACGCGCCCCAGAAGCTCCCGGAACGCCGGCTCTCCCGACAGGTCGCCCCGGAGCAGCAGGCTGTTGACGACCATTCCGATCATGCCCTCGATCTCGCGCGCCCGCCGGTTGGCGTTGCTCGTGCCGATCACCATGTGCCGCTCGCCGGTGTAGCGGCCGAGCAGGGTGAAGAAGCCGGAGAGCATCGTCATGTAGAGGGTGACCCCCTCCTTGCGGCTGAACTTGCGGAGCGAGTCGTAGAGCGAAGGCGGCACCTGGAACATCTCCACGTTCCCCTCGAAGGAGGCGCGGGCCGGCCGCGGCCGGTCGGTGGGGATCTCCAGGCCGTGCGGGGCGCCCGCGAGCTTCTTCTTCCAGAAGTCGAGGAGGTGGTCCATGACCGGCCCCTTCATCCACCCCCGTTGCCAGACCGCGAAGTCGGCGTACTGGACGGGAAGCTCGGGGAGCGGCGAGGGGCGGCCTTCGAGGAACGCCGGGTAGAGAGCCTTGATCTCCTTCAGGAACACGGAGAACGACCAGCCGTCGTGCACGAAGTGGTGCTCGACCTGGATCAGCTCCCAGAGGTCGTCGGTCAGCCGCAGGAGCCGCCAGCGGATGAGCGGCGCCTTCGAAATGTCGAAGGGCACGGCCACCGTTTCGGCCAGGAGCTTCTCGGCGAGCGCCTCGCGCCCCTCTTCCGGGATGCCCCGCAGGTCGATCACCGGCAGCTCGACGGGCGCCGGCTCGTGGACGACCTGCACGGGCTGGCCGTCCACCGCGGGGAAGCTCGTGCGGAAGACCTCATGGCGGCGGACGATCTCGTTCAGGGTCTGATGGAACACCCCCACGTCGAGCGGCCCCTGGAACCAGAGCGTGACCTGGAAGTTGTAGGCGATGTTGCCGCCGGCCGAGAGCTGGTCCAGGAACCAGACCCGCTCCTGGGGGAAGGAGAGGGGGATCGGCCGGTCGCGCGGGGCGCGCTCCAAGGGCGGAAGCTCGGGGACCTCGGCCGCGCTCTCGGCCTTCTCGACGGCGAGCGCCAGCTCTTCGATCGTCGGCTTCTTGAAGATCTCGACCATCGGCAGCTCGACCGAAAACGCCTGGCGCACCCGGGCGGCGAGCCGGGCGACCAGGAGCGAGTGGCCGCCCAGGTGGAAGAAGTCGTCGCGGATGCCGACCCGCTCGACGCCCAGAATCTCGCTCCAGATGTCGGCGAGCATCTCCTGGACGGCGTTCCGGGGCGCCTCGTAGCCCTCGTCGAGCCCCGGCCGCGCAGAGTCCGGCGCGGGCAGGGCCCGGCGGTCCACCTTGCCCGAGGGGGTCACGGGCAGGGCTTCGAGGGTGACGAAGGCGGCCGGGACCATGTACTCCGGCAGGGAATCCTTGAGAGCATTCCGCAGGTCGGCGGTCGACAGCGTACCGGCGGGAACGACGTAGGCCACCAGGCGCTTGCCGCCGGGGCCGTCCTCCCGCGCCGCCACGACCGCGTCCCGCACACCGGGCAGGCGCCTCAAGGCCGCCTCGATCTCCCCCAGCTCGATGCGGAAGCCGCGGACCTTCACCTGGTCGTCGACCCGGCCGCGGAACTGGAGGTCGCCGTCCGGCAGCCGGCGCACGAGGTCGCCCGACCGGTAGAGGCGCGCCCCGGGCTCCAAGCTCCAGGGATCGGGCACGAACCGCTCCGCCGTCAGGTCCGGCCGGCCGAGGTATCCCCGGGCGAGGCCGGCCCCGCCGATCAGAAGCTCGCCCTCGACGCCCGCGGGCACCAGCTCCAGGCTCCGGTCGAGGACGTACGTCCGCGCGTTCGCGATGGCCCGGCCGATCGGCACGTCGGCCGAGGCGATGCCGTGGGTCACGTCCCGGTGGGTCGAGACGATCGTGGCCTCGGTCGGGCCGTAGGAGTTGACCAGCCGGATGCGCCCCCCCACCCGCTCGCGCCAGGCCTCCAGACGGTCCGCCTGCGCCTGCTCGCCGCCCAGGATCACGAGGCGCAACGATTCGGGCAGCGCGCCCCCCTCGGCCACCAGCTCGTGCCAGTAGGCCGTGGGCAGGTCGAGCACGGTGACGCCCAGCTCCCCCGTCTCGCGGGCAAAGCGTTCGAGCGAGCCCACCATCTCCTCGTCGCGCAGCACCAGGGTGGCGCCGGCCGTGAGAGCCGGGTAGATCTCTTCGGCGCTGGTGTCGAAGCTGATCGAGGCGAACTGGAGCACCCGGTCCTCCGCTCCGATCCCGTACGCCTCGACGGCGGCCCGGACGTAGTTGGCGAGGGCCGAGTGGGGCACGAGCACGCCCTTGGGGCGGCCCGTGGAGCCCGAGGTGTAGATCACGTAGGCGGGGCTCGAGAGATCCACCTCCGGCAGATCCGCCTCGGAAACAGGCCAGTCCGCGTCCAGCCGCACGACCTTCGCGGCGGAGGCGGGGAGCGATCCCTCCAGGCGCTCCTGGGTCAGCACCACCCGGGCGCCCGAGTCTTCCAGCATGAAGGCGAGCCGCTCGGCGGGATAGGCCGGGTCGAGCGGCAGGTAGGCGCCGCCCGCCTTCCAGACCGCGAGCATCGCCACGATCACCTCGAGCGAGCGCTCGGCGTGGAGGGCCACGATCGACTCCGGGCCCACTCCCAGCCCGACGAGGTGCCGTGCGAGGGCCGTGGAACGCTCGTCGAGATCGGCATACGTGAGCCGGCCCGCCTTGGACGCGACCGCCACGGCCTCGGGCGTCCTCGCCGCCTGCTCCGTAAAGCCGCGGAGGACCGGAGCCGCGGGCGCGGTCCTCTCGCCCTGGGCCGCGGCGAGGATCTCCTGCCGCTCCTCCGGCGTGATCGGCGAGAGCTCCCGAAGCGTCGCCTCTGGCGTCGCCAGGAAGCCGTCCAGAAGCGCCACGAGGTGGCCGAGCATGCGCTCCACCGCGGCGCGGCCGAAGCGCTTCCAGTGGTAGGCGATCCGCAGCTCCAGGCCGGTCCGGGGGACCACGTAGAGGGAGAGCGCGTTGTGGTTCGACTCGGCGAGCCGCGCCTGCGTGAAGCCGACCTCTTCGGCCTTGCCTTGCGTCAGGGGATCGGTCGGATAGTTCTCGAACACGAGGAGGCTGTCGAACAGGCGGACCTCGTGGGGAACGCCGCTCCAGGCCTGGATCTGCTCGAGCGCAGAGTACTCGTACTCCCGCTGCTCGATCTGGTGCTCCTGGATCGCGCGGAGCCACGGCACGAGGCGGGCCCCGAGGTCGACTTGGACGCACACCGGGAGGACGTTGATGAACATCCCGACCATGGACTCGACGCCGTCCAGGTCGTAGGGGCGGCCCGAGACCACGCCGCCGAAGACCACGTCGGAGCGATCGGCGTAGCGGCCGAGGAGCAGCGACCAGGCGCCCTGGAGCAGGGTGTTGAGCGTGAGCTGGTGCTGGCGCGCGAGAGCTTCGAGCGCCTGCTTCTTCTCGGGCGGCAGGAAGACCGACCGGACCGCCGACGCCGTGCTCGTCTGGTCCTCGCCGGTCGCGGTGCCGTCGAAAGCGAGCGGCGTGGGGGACGTGAATCCGGAGAGGGTGCGGCGCCAGAACTCCCGGGCCTGGTCCAGGTCCCGGCGCTGGAGCCAGGAGATGTAGTCGCGGTAGGGGCGGGCCGGAGCCAGGGAGAGCTCCTCGCCCCGGCTCAAGGCCCGGTAGAGGGAGAGGGCCTCTGAAAGGACGATGCCGATCGACCAGCCGTCGAGCACCAGGTGGTGGAAGCTCCAGACGAACTTCCAGGTCTCGTCATCCCAGCGGATCACGGCGGCGCGCGTGAGCGGCGCCTGGCCGAGGTCGAAGCCCTGCTTCGCGTCCTCGTGAAGGAAGGCGGCCCACCGCACCTCGCGCTCGGGCTCCGGCAGATCGCGCCAGTCGAGCTCCTGCCAGGGGAGCTCGACCGTGCGCCGCACCACCTGGAGGGGCTGGTCCCGCTTCTCCCAGAGGAACAGGGTGCGCAGGGTGGGGTGGCGGTCGACGACCTGCTGCCAGGCGCGGCGCCAGGCGGACACGTCCAGCCGGCCGGCCAGGGTGGACGCGAACTGATCGAAAAAGACCTCCGAGCCCGCCCCGGAAATCAGGAGGTACATCAACATCCCCTGCTGGGCTGGCGCCAGGGGATAAAGATCCTCGACGTTCTTCTTCTGCTGCTGGCTCAAACCATTGTCTCCTGTGCGCCTACAGCTCCAGAACCCGTTGCGGCATCGAGCCGCCCGCCTTCCGGGGACTGGCTGTGCTGGATGAACGACGCAGGCCCTAAGGGAGCACTTCGGCAACAACGGCGGACGCAGGCGGATCCGGCCTGCGTTCGACCTTCAAGAGGAGCCGGGACCGCGCGGCGCTCCTCGTTTTCCTTCCGTTCTACCTCCAAGTGCTCCGGACCTGCGAAAACGAGACACCCGGCGCGCTCTAAAGCTCCGCCAGGATGTCGTCGAGCTCCCGCTGGTCGAGGCCGGCCTCCAGGAAGTCGGACGGCGTGAAGCCTCCCGCCTCGGGCGACTCGGCGTGCCGGATGAAGGAGAGCAGGGCCTCCCGGTACCTCTCCGCGAGCGCCCGGACGGCCGCGAGCTGGTACACCCGCTCGTCCCAGGCCCAGTCGACCCGGAGCCGGCCCCCCGTTACGACCGCGGTGATCGCGAGCGGATGAGACGCGGCCTCCGCCCGGCTCAAGGGGAGCGGCTCGGCCGCCTCCAGGCTGCCGCGGAACCGGAAGGAGACCTCGGCGCGGCCACCCGGCTCCGCCGGGACGTGGCGCAACGCTTCGCGGAGGCGCTCCTTGGTTCCTTTCAGCGACTCCCCCGGCCCCTCGCCCGCCTCCAGGAGGACCGCGAGATCCACAGTCGAGCAGCCGCCGTTGCCCGGCACGTCCAGCTCGACGCCGGCCTCCAGGCGGCGCGCGAACGCCTGGGCCGCGGCGGCTAAAAGCACCTCCTCCACGGTGTTGCCGTAGAGGTCCTGGACGGTCGAGAGGACCGCCCGCGTCTCCTCGGGTCCCAGGACCACGGAGACCGCACCCTCGTCGCGGAGCACCGGAGGCGCATCCCCGGCCGGGAGCGCGGCGAGCAACCCGGCGAGCCTGGGGCCGTCCGCGGCCAGCCGGTGGACGGAGAGGAGAAGACGGTTGGCGTCCCCGGTCTCGAAGAAGACCGCGCGGAGCAGAGGCCCGGCCGAGACGTCCAGCCGGTTGCGGGTCTCCATGGCCGCCGCGAGGTCGTTCACGGTCTCGAAGGCCACCGGCTCGCCGGCCGGCTCCACCTCCGGCCGTCCGTTCCGGAAGCGGAGGCGGAGTGAGTCGTTCCCGTCGAGCAGAGACTGCAGGGCGGCCTTGACGGGCTCCGGTCCTGCACCCGGGGGGAGCGCGACGAGGACCGCCTCGTTCCAGCGCTCGGGCGCTTCGGATTCGAGCACCTTTCGCATGAACGGGGTGAGCGCGATTTCCCGCGCCCCGCCTTCGAGCCCCGAGGCGTCCACCACGCGGGAGAGCGCGGCGATCGTCTGGTGCTGGAAGAGCTGCGCAGGGGCGAAGCGGAGGCCCGCCTTGCGGCTGCGCACCACCACCCGGATGATGAGGATCGAGTCCCCGCCCAGCGAGAAGAAGTTGTCGTGGATGCCGACCTTTGGGACGCGCAGCACCTGGGCCCACAGGTCGGCCAGAATGCGCTCGGCTTCATTTCGGGGCGCCACGTACGGCGTCTCCTCGGCCACGGCCGGGCGGCCGGGGTCGGGATCGGGGAGGGCCTTCCGGTCCACCTTGCCGTTCGGGGTCAAGGGGAGCTCTGAAAGGGTGACGAACAGGCCGGGGACCATGTACTCGGGGAGCCGGTCGCGCAGATACGCCCGCAGCTCCTCGGCCGGCGGCGCCTCCCCCTCCCCGTCCGGAACCACCCAGGCCACCAGCCGGCGCTCCCCCGAAGCGGGCTCGCGCACGGCCACGACCGCGCGGCGCACGCCGGGGTGGTCCGCCAGGCACGCCTCGATCTCCCCCAGCTCGATGCGGAAGCCGCGCACCTTGACCTGGTGGTCGGCGCGGCCGGCAAACTCCACGTCGCCATCCGCAAGGCGCCGGGCCACGTCCCCTGTGCGGTAGAGCCGGGCGCCGGGAGCCGTCGCGAACGGATCGGGGACGAACCGCTCGGCCGTCAGGTCCGGCCGGCCGAGGTAGCCGCGGGCGAGACCCTCGCCGCCGATATACAGCTCGCCCAGCACGTTGGCCGGAACCGGCGTGAACGTCCGGTCGAGCAGGTGGATCGCGGTGTTCGCGATCGGCCGGCCGACCGGCACCGGCCCCGCGCCGGGGGCGACCGGATGGATGGCGGACCAGACCGTGGTTTCGGTGGGCCCGTAGACGTTCCAGAGCGAGCCCACGCGGGCGAGGAGCTGATCCGCCAGATCCCGCGGCAGGGCCTCGCCGCCGCACAGGACCTTGAGCCCCGGAGCGCCCTCCCAGCCGGCTTCTAGGAGCACCCTCCAGGTCGCGGGAGTGGCCTGCATCACGGTGGCGCCCGAGCCCGCGATCAGCGCGGCCAGGCGCTCGCCGTCCGCCGCGGTCTCGCGGCTCGCGAGCTCGACCCGGGCGCCCACGGTCAAGGGCAGGAAGAGCTCCAGGAGGGCGATGTCGAACGAGAGCGTCGTCACGGCGACCAGGACGTCCCCCTGCGAGATCCCCGGCTGGCGGGCCATGGACGCGAGGAAGTTGACCGCGCCGCGATGGCGGACCTCCACCCCCTTGGGCCGGCCGGTCGAGCCCGAGGTGTAGATGACGTAGGCCCGGTTTTCCGGCCCGGACAGGGGCTCCAGCGGGCTGGCGCTCTCCCCGGCGAACGCGTTGCCATCGATTTCGACGACCCGAGCGGCCACCTGGGGGGACAACCGCTCGAAGAGGCCGAGGCTCCGGTGGAGCGGCTCCTGGGTCAGGAGGAGGGGGATCTTCGCGTCCTCGACCACGTACGCCAGCCGGTCGGCCGGGTAGGTCGGATCGAGCGGGACGTAGGCGCCTCCCGCCTTGAGCACGGCGAGGAGCCCCACCAGCAGGTCGGGCGAGCGCTCCACGCAGAGGCCCACGAGCGTCTCGGCCCCCACGCCCAGCCGCCGCAGCAGATGCGCCAGGCGGTTTGAGCGGGCGTCGAGCTCGCCGTAGGTGAGGCTCGTCCCCTCGAAGGAGACCGCGACCGCTTCGGGCGCTCCTTTCAAGAGCTCCTGGAGCGTGCCGGCCGGGACAGGAGCCCCGGTGTCGTTCCACTCGACGAGGAGCTGGCGCCGCTCGGCGTTCGAGAGGAGCGGCAGCTCCGAAAGCTTGAGAAGCGGGTTCTCGATCACCCCCTTGAGCAGCGTCAGGTAGTGGCCGATCATCCGCAGCACCGTCGCGAAGTCGAAGAGGTCGGTGTTGTACTCCCAGTGCAGCACGGCCCGGAGGTCGAGCTCGCTCGCCTCGAGGCCCACCCGCTGCTCGGCGCCCGGCACCATGATGACGTTCATGTCCATCTTGGCCGAGCGGTTGCCGCGCACCCGGAACATGCCTTCGAGCCCCCCGAACTCGAGATCGGGGATGGCCGCGTCGTGGAAGTTGAACATCACCTGAAAGAGCGGATTCCGCCCCGGCTGCCGCTCGGGCCGCAGCTCCTGGACGAGGCGCTCGAACGGCATGTCCTGGTGGGCGTAGGTCTCGAGGCTCACCTCCCGGGCGCGGCCGAGGAGCGTCCGGAAATCCGGGTCGCCCGTCAGGTCGCCGCGGACGACCAGGGTGTTGACCATCATGCCGAGGAGCCCTTCGAGCTCGCTCGCCCGCCGGTTCGCGTTGTTGGTGCCCAGGAGCACGTCCTCCTGGCCGGTGTAGCGGTTCAACACGGCGAAGAAGCCGGCGAGCATCGTCATGTAGAGGGTGAACCCCTCGCGCCGGCAGAAGGAGCGCAGGCTCTCGTACAGCTCGACCGGCATGCGGTGGAGCGTGATGTCGCCCGCGAAGGAGGGGCGGTTCGGGCGCGGCCGGTCCGTGGGCAATTCCAGGACCGTCGCGGCGCCCGCGAGCTTCTGCGTCCAGTAGCCGAGGAGCGGCTCCATGGCCGGGCCATCCATGAGCTCCCGCTGCCAGGCCGCGAAGTCGGCGTACTGCACCGGCAGCTCCGGCAGCGGCGAAGGCTCGCCCGAAAGGTATGCGGGGTAGATCGCCTTGATCTCCTTGAGCATCACGCCGAACGACCAGCCGTCGTGCACGAAGTGCTGCTCGACCTGGATCAGCTCCCAGAGATCGTCCTCCAGTTGGAGCATCCGCCAGAGGATCAGGGGGATCTGCGCGACGTCGAACGGCTTCTGGGTGGATTCGAAGACGAGGCGCTCGGACTCCTCGACCCGCAGCGCCTCGGGGAGGGCCCGGAGGTCGATCACCGGCAGCACGACCGTCCACGGCTCGTGGATCACCTGCACGGGCCGTCCGTCGATCCCGGGGAAGCTCGTGCGGAGCACCTCGTGGCGGCGGACGATCTCGGCGAGCGTCCGCTCGAACACGTCGACGCGAAGCGGCCCCTTGAACCAGATCGTCACCTGGAAGTTGTAGGCGATGTTGCCCCCCTCGGACGTGAGCTGGTCCAGGAACCAGACCCGCTCCTGGGGGAACGACAGCGGGATCGGCTGGTCGCGGGGGGCCCGCCTTATCGGCGGCAGCTCGGGGAACTCCGCGCCCGCGCCGGGCTTCTCGATCACCTCGGCGAGCGCCGCGACGGTCGGGCTCTGGAACACCTGGATGAGCGACAGCTCGACCTTGAAGGCCTGGCGCACCCGGGCGGCGAGCTTGGCGACCAGCAGCGAATGGCCGCCCAGTTGGAAGAAGTCGTCGTGGATGCCGACACGGTCGACGCCCAGGAGGTCGCTCCAGATCTCCGCCAGAACCTCCTGCACCGGGTTCTTCGGAGCCGCGTAGGAGGCGTCCAGGTCCGGCCGCGCGCTGTCGGGCGCGGGGAGGGCCCGGCGATCGACTTTGCCCGAGGGAGTCACCGGCAGGGCTTCGAGCGTGACGAACGCCGCCGGCACCATGTACTCGGGGAGGGACTCCTTCAAGGCGCTCCGCAGGCCGGCGACCGGCGGCGCCTTCTCCCCGGCGGGGACCACGTAGGCCACGAGGCGCTTGCCGGAGGATCCGTCCTCCCGGGCCGCCACCACCGCGTCGCGCACGCCGGGGAGGCGGCGCAGGGCGGCCTCGATCTCGCCCAGCTCGATGCGGAAGCCGCGGACCTTCACCTGGTCGTCCGCCCGGCCCCGGAACTCCAAGTCGCCGTCCGGCAGCAGGCGCGCGAGGTCGCCCGTCCGGTAGAGGCGCGCTCCGGGCTCGGTGCCGAAGGGATCGGGCACGAACCGCTCCGCCGTCAGGTCCGGCCGCCCGAGATACCCGCGCGTCACGCCGGCCCCGCCGATCAGCAGCTCGCCCTCGGCGCCCAGAGGCACCAGCTCCAGGTCCCGGTCGAAAAGGACGGTCCGGGCGTTCGCGATCGCCCGCCCGATCGGCACCTCGGCCGAGGCGATCCCGCGCGTCAGATCGCGGTGGGTCGAGACGATCGTGGCCTCGGTCGGTCCGTAGGAGTTGACCAGCCGGATGCGCTCCCCCACCCGCTCGCGCCAGGCGGCCAGCCGGTCCGCCTGCGCCTGCTCGCCGCCCAGGATGACCAGGCGGAGCGATTCGGGCATCTCGACCCCCTCGGCCACCAGCTCGTGCCAGTACGCCGTGGGCAGGTCGAGCACGGTGATGCCCAGCTCCCCGGCCTCGCGGGCGAAGCGCTCCACGGAGCTGACCATCTCCTCGTCCCGCAGCACCAGGGTGGCCCCCGTGGTGAGGGCAGGATCGATCTCCTCGGCGCTGGTGTCGAAGCTGATCGAGGCGAACTGGAGCACCCGGTCCGCCGGGCCGATCCCGTAGGCCTCCGCGGCCACGCGCACGTAGTTGGCGAGCGAGGCGTGGGGCACGAGCACGCCCTTGGGGCGCCCGGTCGAGCCCGAGGTGTAGATCACATAGGCGGTGTTTTTGAGATCCAACGCCGGAAGGGCCGCCTCGGCCGCGGGCCAGTCCGCGTCCAGGAGCACGGCCCGGGCGTTCGAGGCGGGCAGCTTCGCCTCCAGGCTCTCCTGGGTGAGCACCACCCGCGCTCCGGAGTCCTCCAGCATGAAGGCCAGCCGCTCCTGCGGGTAGGCCGGGTCGAGCGGCAGGTAGGCGCCGCCCGCCTTCCAGACCCCGAGCCTCGCGACCACCATGTCGAGCGACCGCTCCACGTGGAGCCCTACGATCGATTCAGGCCCCACCCCGAGGTGGCGCAGATGCCGGGCAAGGGCGGTCGCGCGGGCGTCGAGGTCCGCGTAGGTGAGCCGCCCCGCCCTGGACTCGACCGCCACGGCGTCCGGCGTCCTCGCCGCCTGCGCTTCGAACGCCCGCAGGACGGAAACCTGCGGGGCGCCGGCTACGGGTCCCCGCCCTGCCTCCAGAAGCTCCCGGCGCTCCTCGGGAGCGAGGGTCTCCAGATCGCGGAGCC
>DATHUD010000388.1:0-4664 GCA_035462575.1 Thermoanaerobaculia bacterium
AGGACGACGACCTGCGCGGCCGCCAGCCCGGAGAGGTCGGGGCCCTCCTGCGCCAGGGCCTCCTCGACGCGGGAGTCCAGGCCGAGCGCATCCTCCCCGACGTCTACTCCGAGGAGGATTCGGTCCTGAAAGCCCTGGGAAGGGCCCGCCCCGGCGACCTGGTCGTCATCTTCGGTGACCATCTCTCCCACGTGTGGGACCTGATCGTGAGCTTCAAGAGCCGGCCCGCCGGGGCGGAAGCGCCGGTGCCGGCGCGGGAGGATGCTCTGGTGGGGGTGCGGCGGTAGAAAGCGCCCGGGCGGGGGCTCCGGCGCCCCCTCGACGTCAACTCCGCAGCATCTCCATCACCGCCTCGCGCTGCGTGTGCACCAGCAGCAGCAGCACATCCCCGGGCCGCGCCCAGGAGAGCGCCCGCCGCACTCCCTCGATTTCCGAATCCGTCCGGACGATGGCCTGAGGCGCCATGCCCAGCCGGCGGAATTCGTCCTCGAGGATCGCGGGCACCTCGCCCGGCTGCCGGCCGCGCAGCATCTCGGGAAGCTCCTTGACCACCACGAAGTCCGGCCGGAAGGGCCAGGTGGCGCGGGCGAAGTCGCGGAGAGCTTCGTCGTCCCGGTCTCCGGCCTGGCCGATCAGGAGGAGGCGGCGCTCGGCGGGGAGGGTCGCGGCCAGGGGGAGGAGCGCTTCGACCCCGTGGGGATTGTGGGCGTAGTCGAGGAGGATGCGGACGCCGTCCCTCTCGAGGAGATTGGCGCGCCCGGGATTGTCCTCCGGATCGCTCTGGAAAGCGCCGAGGCCGGCGGCCATGTCCTCCAAAGGGAGATGGAGGGTGGCGGCGAGCGCGATCGCGGCGAGCGCGTTCGCCACGTTGTATCGCGCGGCGCCTCCGAAGGCGGTGGGGATCTCGCCCACGCGGGCCACGGTGCGCCGCTCTCCGACCGTCACCAGGACGAGCTCGTCGCCCGAGAGGAACGCGGCGGGGCCGCCCACGCCGAGCTGGGTGCGCAGGACCGGGTTTTCGGGATCCAGGCTGAACCAGGAGACCGGCGCCACGAGCGCCCGCGAGGCGCGGACGAGCTCGGGATCGTCCGCGTTGAGCACCACGGTCCCGCCCATCGAGACGGCGCGGGTGACGACCAGCTTCGCCGCCGCGAGCGAGGACAGGTCGTGCACGCCGAATTCGCCCAGGTGGTCCGCGGCGATGTTCGTCACCAGGGCGGCGTCGGCCCGGTCGATCGCCAGGCCCCGGCGGAGGATGCCGCCGCGAGCGGTTTCGAGCACGGCCACCTCCACCCGTGGGTCGCGGAGCAGCGTCCGCGCGCCGCCCGGCCCCGAGCAGTCCCCCTGGTCGAGCGTCTCGCCCCCCACCTCCACCCGGTCCGTCGAGGTCGTCCCTACGGCCTTGCCCGCGGCCCGGAACATGGCGGAGAGGAGGCGCACCGTGGTCGTCTTCCCGTTCGTCCCGGTCACCAGGAGCACGGGGATGTCGTGGACCGCGTCCCAATCCACCTCTCCCGGAGCCGGGAGAGCGTCGAGCGGCCACGTGCGCGACCCCTTGCCGAGTCCCACCGTGGCGAGGCCCTCTCCCCAGAGAAAGGCCACGCCCCGCTCCCGGGCCGCCTTCTGGAGCGCCAGGAGCGCGGGGTTCCGCTCCCGCTCGATCTCCGCCCGGAGCCATCCGGCCGCCTCCGCCGGATCGGGAGGATCGCCGATCCCCCGGACCACGGTCTCGGCCGCGGTCCACGCCCACTCGTTCACCTCCGTGGCCGCGTAGAGCCCGTCGATGGGAGCCGAGATCGCGAGGCTCGCCCCGCCCGGGAAGACCCGGGCCACGGCCTCCTCCTCCCCCCATCCCACGGCCTCCAGAATCCGCCGTGCCTGCTCCCGCCACGCCACGACCGCGGGCTCCGCCTCTCCGGGCGGGAGAGACACCTCCACTACCGCCCCCGCCCTGTCGAGCAGGAGGCTCGGTCCCGTCAGCCGTCGTGAATCGAGGAGCTTCATCCACCCTCCCGGTGTGAAAAGGGAGCGTACAACAGAGCGCCGCCGCCGGACAGCGCCTGGACAACGGGATGAGCAATTTCCCCGCCGCCGTCCCGCGGATCGGCGTTCGCGATCACCAACCGGGAGACGTTCCGCCGTCCCGTGGATCGGCGTTCGCGATCACCAGCCGGGAGACGGTCCGCCGTCCCCGTGGATCGGCGTTCGCGATCACCAGCCGGGAGACGTTCCGCCGTCCCCGTGGATCGGCGTTCGCGATCACCAACCGGGAGACGTTCCGCCGTCCCCGTGGTATCCGAAAGGGTATCGTCGATCGACTGGAACGTCTCTACGGTCCGGCGTTGCCGTTCCGGAACGGTATGCCCTGCCACAGGTTGCCATCCCCACAATGAACCCTGCCCACGTTCGGCAGGGTTCCCCGTTCTGGACCGGCAATCCCGGTCCGTAGAGACGTTCCAGTCGGTCTTCACGGACGCCTCGCCGTCCACCCACGGCGGAACGTCTCCTCCGGCCTGGTCATCGCCAACGCTTCGGCATTGCACAAACAACGGAACGTCTCCCGCCGGCAGGCCACCGCCGCCCGTTCGTGGATCCCGCGAGGGGATTGCCGCACTTCCTCCGTTCTGGGGGTGGGAGGACGCGGCATGGGCCGCGATCCGATGAAGATAAAGGCTTTTCAACCGGAGGGTTTGACATGTTTTCCATCCACCAGCCCAAGGGCCTCTGCGCCCTTCTGATCGCACTCTTTTTAGGCACGGCGAACGGCGCCGCCGCCGATTTCCGTCCCGCCCGGGGACCCAGGGTCGAAGGGGAGTACATCGTCGTTTTCAAGGGAAAGCCGACCGGGAATGAGAACGCCGCGAAGAGCGCCGCTCAGGAGCTCGCCGCGAGCCACGGCGCCCAGATCAAGCGCGTCTGGGAGAGCGCTCTGAACGGGGCGGTCTTCACAGGAATCAACGAGGCGCGGGCCCGTGCTCTCGCCAACCATCCGAACGTCGCCTGGGTGGAGGAGAACGGCATCGCCACCCTCACGGGCATCCAGGCCAACCCCGTCTGGGGGCTCGACCGGATCGACGAGCAGACGCGCCCGCTCACCGGCTACTACGACTACATTTATGACGGCACCGGCATCAACGTCTACGTGCTCGATTCCGGCCTCCGCGAAACCCACAACGACTTCGGGAACCGGGCCACGCGCGACTTCGATGCTCGCCCGGATGACGGACAGAACGGAGCGGACTGCAACGGTCACGGAACCCACGTGGCCGGCACCCTCGGCGGCAGCACCTACGGCGTGGCCAAGGGCGTCCGGATTCACGGTGTGCGCGTCATGGCCTGCAACGGAACCGGCACCTGGGACGACATCATCGAAGGCATCAACTGGGTCGTGAACAACGCCCAGCTTCCCGCGGTCGCCAACATGAGCCTGGGCGGCGGCGCCAACGACGCCGTGGACACCGCGGTCAACAACGCCGTCAACGCCGGGATCTTCTTCGCCATCGCGGCCGGCAACGGCGACGTGGACGCCTGCACCCAGTCCCCCGCGCGGGCCGCCCAGGCCTTCACGGTCGCGGCCTCCAACTCCTTCGACAACCGGTCGCAGTTCTCCTGGAACGCTTCCAACTGGGGCCCCTGCGTCGAGATCTTCGCCCCGGGCTCCAACATCCTCTCGGCCTGGAACACGAGCGACAGCGACACCAACACCTTGGAGGGCACCTCCATGGCCACGCCCCACGTCGCCGGGGTGGCCGCTCTGATCCTGGACGAACACCCCAACCTGACGCCAGCCCAGGTCCGGGACCTCCTGATCGCCCGCGCTACGCGCAACGTGGTGGGGGATGTCCGCAACTCGCCCAACCGCCTGCTCTACTCGCGCACCCTGAGCTCGGGCGGCGCCCCGCAGATTCCGCTCTTCCTCGACGTGCAGCCCTGGATGTGCAACGGCTACAACGACGTGTTCTGGACGACGGCGGACGGAGCGACGTACTACGAGCTCTACATGTCCTCCTCCAGCTCCTTCACCACCCAGACCCGCGTCTACCAGGGTACGGCCACAGACTACCTGGCGAACGTCTCCGGCACGCGCTACTTCCGCGTCCGCTCCTGCGGTCCGACCGGCTGCAGCGACTGGGTCTACGGCGATCAGGCGGCGATCAAGGTCACCGGCTGTCTGTAAGCCCCCAAACCGCCTTTGGAAGGGACCGTTTCGCACCGCGAGCGGTCCCTTTTCGCGTCTGAAGCCGACTGTTGACAAGAAAAGTTGTCAAGCGGTACAGTCTTTCCATGCTTGACGTGGAAGTCATCGAAGATCCGGTTGTTGCAACGATCGCCCTGGAGCCTGTCCGGAGCCGTCTGCTCTCGGAGCTGGCGGAGCCCGCCTCCGCCGCCACTCTGGCCGGGCGCCTGGGGCTGGCGCGGCAGAAGGTCAACTACCACCTGCGGGCTCTGGAGGAGCACGGGCTGGTCAAGGTGGCGGACCAGCGCCAGTGGGGTGGCCTGACGGAGCGCCTGCTGGTCGCGACCGCCGCTTCGTACGTCGTATCGCCGGGCGCTCTGGGCCCCATCGCCGCGGATCCGGGCCGGGACGCGGATCGTCTTTCCGCGAGCTATCTCGTCACCCTGGCCGCCCGCGTCATCCGCGAGGTCGGCGCTCTCCTGCGCCG
>DATHUD010000389.1:0-5906 GCA_035462575.1 Thermoanaerobaculia bacterium
GCCCGCTAGCGTGGAGGCGCTCGTTCCCGACGGGCCCCACGTCCGCCCCGCCCGGGCGGAGGACCTCGCGCGCATGGCCTGGCTCGAGGAGGCGGCTTTCCGGGATTCATGGCCCGGGGAGATGCTGGCCTACGAGCTCACCCACCCCCGGGCTCTGCTTCTCGTCGCCACCTGGGCCGAGGGGCAGCCGGCCGCGGGGTACGTCTCTTTTCGCGTCGGAGTCGGCGAGGCGGAGCTGCTGCGCCTGGCCGTGGATCCCGCGGAGCGGCGGCGCGGCGTGGCCCGTGCCCTGGTCGAAGCCGGTTTCGACCGGCTGCGCCGCCAGGGGGTCGAGACCTGCTTCCTCGAAGTGCGCCAGGACAACGAGGGCGCCATCGCCTTCTACCGGGACCTGGGCTTCGAGCGGGCCGGCCGCCGCCGGGGGTATTACCGGGACGGCACGGACGCTTTGATCTTTTCATTGCCCCTGTAGGTTGATCCCGTCCGAAACGCGGTGCTATCCTCGGACTGGCTCAAGCATGACGACCCTCTTCCCAGCGACGGCCCGCCCCCTTAAGCAGGGGCGAGGCCGTATCCAGGAGCTCGTCCGCCGGTGAGCACCCTCCCGCCGGCTGTCCTCGCTGCTCCTTCCCATCGCACAACCACAGGTCCACAGCGGACCTTACACTCATCTCTTGAATCCTGTCGAACAGACAAAGGAGGCAGACATGTCTCAGCACGACGACCTGAAAGCGGAATTGATCGAGACGGATGACGAGTTCCGCCGCCTCTACGAAGAGCATCAGGAGTCCGAGAGGCGGCTCGAGGAGCTCAACCAGAAGACCCTCCTGTCGCAGGAAGACGAGGTCGAAGAGAAGAAGATCAAGCTCCACAAGCTGGTGCTCAAGGACCGCATGGAGGAGCTCCTGCGGGTGCACCGCGAATCCCGGGTGTCGGCCTAGGTGAAGTTCGCCAAGGAAGGCTGGCCCTTCGTCCTGCCCTTCGTGTTCCTGGCCGGGCTGCTCTTCTTTCTCGGGCGGCCCGGCTGGGCCGTGGCCTCGCTCGTGGTGGGCCTCCTCATCCTCCTCTTCTTCCGCGACCCCAAGCGCGGCTACGAGGGGGAGGCCGGAGTCATCCTCGCTCCCGCGGACGGCCTCGTGACCCGGATCGACACGATCGAGGACCCGGAGTTGGGACCCGGCCGGTACCACCGGATCGTCACGTTCCTCTCCGTCTTCGACATCCACGTGCAGCGGGTGCCCACGGCGGGCGAGGTGACCGTCTCGCGCTACGCCCGCGGCCGGAAGGTCGCCGCCTTCCGGGAGGACGCGGGAGACGTCAACGAAAAGCACCTCTCCGTCATCCGCCGTGGAAACGGCGACCTCGTGGGGATCCGCCAGATCGCCGGGCTCCTCGCGCGGCGGGTGGTCTGTTATTTGAAAGAGGGTGATCGGGTCCACCGCGGGCAGTTGATGGGCCTGATCAAGTTCGGCTCGCGGGTGGACCTCCTGGTTCCGGAGAGCTATCGCGTGCTGATCAAAAAAGGAGACCGCTTGAAGAACGGCGCCACCCCCGTAGCACTCCCCGGAGGCGAGTCCTGATGATGCCCCCGCGGGCCGTCGCCGACCGCCCGCGGGCCCGTGGCCTCCGCCGCGGCGCCTATCTGCTGCCGAGCCTCTTCACGATCGGCAACATGCTCTTGGGCTTCTACGCCGTGGTCTGCGGATTGAACGGGCAGTTCCGCAAGGGAGCGCTCCTCGTCTTCATCGCGGCCCTCATCGACAGCCTGGACGGCCGGCTCGCCCGGATGACCGGCACGGAGAGCGATTTCGGCAAGGAGTACGATTCGCTCGCCGACGTCATCACCTTCGGCGCTGTGCCCGCGCTCCTCACCTACCTCTGGGGTGTCAAGGAGCTCGCCCGGGAAGCCTGGCTCATCCCCGTCTTCTTCATGGTCTGCACGGCCACCCGGCTCGCCCGCTTCAATGTGCAGACCCGGATCGTCGACAGCCGCTTCTTCGTGGGCCTGCCCGCCCCGGCGGCCGCGGGGGCGATCTGCTCGCTCCTCTTCTTCGCTCCGTACTACACGGACGACCTGCGGGTCGTCATGCAGGTGCTCGTGGCCACGGCTCTGCTGCTCATCGGCGCGCTCATGGTCTCGACCTTCCGCTATTCGAGCTTCAAGAAGTTCGACTTGAGAAAGCGCTGGAGCTACCGGGCCGCGGTGCCGTTCGCCGCCATCGTGCTGGTGATCGTCTTCATCCCGCGGGCGACCTTCCTCGCGATCGCCATCCTCTACACCCTGTCCGGTCCCCTGGGAGCGTTGATCACCCGGCTCCGGCCGGGCCCGCGGCCGGGCGGCGACGTTCCGCCTCCGGCCGAAGAGCCCCAGGGGGACTATCTGCCTTGAGCACCCTCGCGATCCTCAACTCCAAGAACCTGCTGGGCAAGGAGCTCCGGGAGACGCTCGGCCACCGCGCGACCCGGTTCACGGACGTCCGTCTCCTCTCCACCCGGCAAGACGAGATCGGGACCCTGACCGAGGCGGCCGGAGCCCCGGCCATCGTCCAGGCGTACGATCGGGAGAGCCTCGAAGGGGTCCCGGTCGCCTTCCTCTGCGGTGCGATCGCCGACAATCGGCCGATCCTCGCGGAGCTTCCGCCGGAGACGACGGCGATCATCCTCTCCCTCGATGCGACGCTCGACGACGGCGTGCCGGTGGTCGCGGGCGTGAACCCGGACGCCGCGGTCCCCGGCCGCGCGCTCCTGTCCCCCCATCCCGCGGTGGTGCTCCTCGCCCACCTCCTCCACCCGCTCCGGGACCTCGAACCCAAGGAGGCCGTGGCGACCCTCATCCAGCCCGCCTCCCTGCGGGATGACGCGGGTATCGAGGAGCTCTTCGAGCAGACCCGGAGCATCGTGGCCATGACCCAGCGCAACCCGAGCCCGGTCTTCGGCCACCAGCTCTCCTTCAACCTGCTGCCCACGCAGCTCCCCGCGGACCCGGTCGCGGCCGGGCTCCACGCCGTGCTCGCGGGGCCGCCGCCGGTCGCCCTCCAGATCCTCCAGGGCGGCATCTTTCACAGCCTCTCGGCGAGCCTCTTCGTCCGCCTGGGCGGCAGCCCGAGCGTCCAGGCGGTGCGGAAGGCCCTCTCGGAAAACCCCCACCTCGAAGCGGCCGGCCGCCCCAAGCACCTGGGCCCCATCGAAGCCGCCGCGAGCGACAAGGTGATCTTCGGATCCATCCGCAAAGACGAGGCCGGCGGCTTCTGGCTCTGGGCGGTGATGGACAACCTCACCCGCGGCGGGGCGCTGAACGCAATCGAGATCGCGGAGCTGGTGGCGTAGACTCGCCTTCTGGAAAAACAATCCCTCTAGGCGATACACTCGCCTCCATGATCGACCCCAAAAGACGACTCTTCAACGTCTCCGAGTATCATGCAATGATGGATGCCGGGATCCTGAGGGAGGACGAGCGGGTAGAGCTTATCGAGGGGGAGATCCTGTTCAAGATTCCCACCGGGAGCCGGCATAGCAGGGCTGTCGCTTACCTGGACAGAACCTTCCAGAGGTCCCTCAGCCCCGACACCTTGGTCTTCGTTCAGGGACCGGTTTTCCTGAATGGCGTTTCGGAGGCGAGACCCGACATCACTGTCGTCCGTTTCCGCTACGACTTCTACGTCGACTCCCCTCCTGCACCCCAAGACGCTCTTCTCTTCGTCGAGGTCGCCGCAAAATCTCGCGACGACGAACGGGACGCCAGGATCAGTCTCTACGGGCGGAGTGGCGTCTCCGAGACTTGGCTCGTCAAACTGCGGAAATCGGTCCTCGAGGTCTATCGCCAACCTACGCCGCATGGCTACGCGGAGGTCCGGCAACTTCGGCGCGGAGAGACCGTCTCCCCCCAGGCCTTCCCCGAGCTCCAGGTGAAGGTGGACGAGATCCTCGGCTAGGCATCACTGCTGCAAGAGAAACCCTCCGGATCATCCCCGAAGACGGGAGAGGAGGGTTTTTTCAATGCCGGAGGAGCTGGGATACCGGGTGCATGCGGGCGAGCCCGCGATCTTCGTCGAGATCTATCTTCCCAAGAAAGCCGACTTCCAGGGCCGCCTCTACGAGGCCCTGACCCGCGGATTCGACCTGGACGCGGTGAAAGAACACTTCCAGAAACCTGACCGCCGCGAGCGGATCCACGAGCTGTTCCGCCGCTACGACGCGCGGGTCCCTCTGGACGACGAGCGGATGGGGGCTCTCCGCGAGGTCTTCTTCGGCTACTCCCTCTACGAGGTGGACGGCGTCTTCCGGGGGAAAAACGGCGGCCCCAAGATCCAGGAGGAGAGGAGCCAGATCGTGCGGGTGATCTTCCAGCCGGATTACGGGGGGAGCGCCGACCGCTCGGGGACCACGGTCGAGGCAGTGCGCGAGCTGGCCGGCGAGCGCCTCCACTCCTACCGGGAGAGGAACGGCTCCGTGCTCCAGGACGCCCGGGGCCGGACCGCCGAGTCCGAAAAGCTCGTGGCCGAGGAGATCCGGAGCTTCATGGATGACGTCTCCCTCTTCCTCTTCGGTTACGTCGTCTACGAGATCTGCGAGAGAATCGCCGAGCTTCGGGAAGATGCCCGGAAGCGGCCGGAGGACGAGATCTGGGTCACCTCCTTCTGGGGGATGACGGTCAACCGGGTGGAGGGAGCCTTCTGAAACAAGGGACTTCCTCCGTCGTATAGGCGATGCGGGAAAAAAACCGCATCCAAACGGAGGAGCTCCCTGATGCTGAGCATCGTCGATCTTTCAAAGACCTATTCGAATGGGGTGCAGGCCCTCCAGGGCGTCTCACTGGACATTCCGCGCGGCATGTTCGGCCTGCTGGGGCCGAACGGCGCCGGCAAGTCGACCCTGATGCGGACGATCGCCACCCTCCAGGAGGCGGACCGCGGCACGGTCACCCTGGACGGGCTGGACGTGCTCCGCAACAAGGACGAGGTGAGGAAAGTCCTTGGCTACCTGCCGCAGGAGTTCGGCATCTACCCCCGCGTCACGGCCGAGACCCTCCTCGACCACTTCGCGCTCCTGAAAGGGATCGCGAATGCCCGCGAGCGGAAGGAGATCGTCGCCGCCCTCCTCCACCAGACGAACCTCTGGGACGTGCGCAAGAGGAAGCTCGGCACCTATTCAGGCGGCATGCGGCAGCGCTTCGGCATCGCCCAGGCGCTCCTCGGAAACCCCAAGCTCATCATCGTGGACGAGCCGACCGCAGGCCTCGACCCCCAGGAGCGCAACCGGTTCCTGAACCTCCTTTCGGAGATCGGCGAAAACGTCGTGGTCATCCTCTCGACCCACATCGTCGAAGACGTGAGCGACCTGTGCAGCCGCATGGCGATCATCGCGGGCGGCCGGGTGCTCCTGACCGGCGTCCCCCAGGACATCGTCGCCGGGCTCCGGGACACGATCTGGCAGAAGGCGATCGACAAGGAGGAGCTCGACGCCTACAAGGAGCGCTACCGGGTCATCTCCACCCGGCTCTTCTCGGGCCGCACGGTGATCCACGTCTACAGCCCCGGGAACCCGGGCGACGGTTTCGAGCCGGTGTCTGCCGACCTCGAAGACGTGTACTTCCACACCCTCCACCAGTCGGCACCCGCCGCGGCCCAGGCCGCGGCGTAGAGGGAGGACACGGCCATGCTCCGCGCCATCTCCCTCTTCGAGATCCGCTATTACCTGCGGCACCCGCTCCTCTACGGCACGACCCTGCTCCTGGGCCTCATGACCTTCGGAGCGATGACCAGCGACTCGATCGTCCTGGGAGGCTCGATCGGCAACGTCCACCGGAACGCCCCGATCGTGATCATCCAGTTCATGACGGTCATGACGATCCTCGGCATGTTCGTGGTCACGGCCTTCGTCGCGAGCTCCGCCTACCGGGACTTCGA
>DATHUD010000390.1:0-2422 GCA_035462575.1 Thermoanaerobaculia bacterium
TCAGGGGCGTGGCTTCCCGGGATTTCAGATGCGTGTGCCGCAGCACGCGCACCTCGGAGAGGTCCCCCAGCTCTCCGGCGCGGAACGGCTGGAAGATGGGATGGCGGACCGAGAAGAACCGGAAGCCCTCCTCGCCGGGGGAGCCGCCTTCGCGGGCCTCGTAGCCCAGCTCGTGGAGGAACCCCTTGACGAGCGGGGTCGCGCGGTTGACGAGGAGCACCACGCCCCGCTCGTTGTTGAGATAGCGGCGGACGAGATCCCGCGCCGCGTGGGACTGCGCGGCGTCCGCTTCGAGCAGGAGCACGTCCGCGAGCTCCCCCGCGAGCGGGTCCGCCGGGTCCACGGGCTCGGCCTTCCACCGGCCGCGGGCGACCTCGGGGGAGAGGGCCGTGCGCAGATAGAGCGAGCGCGCGAGGAGGGCGACCCGCCCTTCGCGCACGGGCGGCAGGCAGAACCAGCTCCGGTTGTCGGCGGGAAGCGCGTCCTTCCCCCCTTCGATCGGCTCGATCGAGACGGCGCCCCGCAGCCACTGCCCAGGATCGGTCGTCCACTGCCCGCGCACGGTGATGACGGGCGGCGCTCCTTCGAGGGTCACGTGCTCGCGCCGCACCTCGCGGCCGTTCAAGGTCAGCGTGAGAGCCCCCCGGCGGACGCCGCCCTGGTGGCGCACCTCGACGGAGAGGTCGACGAACGTCTCGTCCCCCACGAAGAACAGGCGCGCCCGGGGCTCTCCCACGGCGAGATTCGGCCGCTCCGCTTCGCCCGGGCGGCTCGCGAGCACGACCTCCGTGCCGTCGAGGAAAGGCGGGCTGCTCTCGGCCTCGCTCCACTGGTTTTCCTGGCCGTCGCCGTAGACGACGAGGGTCTTTTTCGATCCGAGCGAGCGGGAGAGGAGCGAGCCCGCGAGGCGGAAAGCCTCCGGATAGCTTCCCCGCTGGTGGGAGGCTCCAAGCGCCAGGAGCCTCTCCTCGGCCTCGCCCTGCCCATCGCCCCAGCCCACCAGCACCCGGGGCTGCGCGGCGAGCTCCACGACCGCGTGCTGCACCTCGGGGCCCGAGCCCCGGATCTCCCGGAGGATGCGGTCGCGGTCCTTTTCGAACCCGCCGTCCACCTGCCGGGAGAGCGTGTTGTCCAGCACGTGGACGCGGCTTTCGGTGACCGCCCGTCGGGCGGCGTCGCCCACGAGATAGGGCCAGGTGAAGGCCCCCACCACGAGGAGGAGGGCGAGGAGGCGGAACGCGAAGAGGAGCGGATCGCGCAGCCGGAAGCTCCGGCTCCGGGGCTGCGGCTGGTCGTCCAGAAAGCGGAGCGCCGAAAACATCACGACATTCGACTCCCACTTCCGGCGCAGGTGGAGCCAGACGGGCACGGCCAGGCCGAGGGCGGCGAGCCCCAGGAGCGGGTAGAGGAAATTCACACCCGCACCCTCCGCGCGGCCACCAGCCGCGCCAGGGCCGGCCCGGGGTCCTCGTCCGTGCGGATCACGCCGTGGGGCATCTCCAGGCGCCGGAAGAGGTCCTCCCAGCCCGCCATGAAGGCCCGGAAGCGAGCGAGGTAGGTCTCCCGCGCCGCCTCCGCCTGGACCTGCCGCCGGTCGCCGCTCTCCAGGTCCTGGAACACGGCCGTGCCGGTGAAGGGGAAGTCGATCTCGTCGCCGTCCAGCACCTGGAAGCAGACCACCTCGTGGCCGTCGAAGCGGAGCCGCTTCAGCCCCTCCTCCACCGCCTCCGAGGGCTCCAGGAGGTCGGTCAGGAGCAGGAGGAGGCTCCGCCGGTGGGCGATCCGCACCGTGTGAGCGAGAAGGTCCGCAAGCGCCGGAGTCCCCCGCGGCCTGATCCCTTCGAGCTCCCGGAGGAGATTGCCGAGCTGGCTCGGCGTGCGGGAAGGAGCGAGATAGCGCGGACCCTCGCCCGCGTCGAGCGAGAGCAGTCCCACGGCGTCCCCCTGCTTCAAGAGGAGCCAGCCCAGCGCCGCGGCCACGGTGCGCGCCCCTTCGAGCTTTTCACCCCACGCCGATTTCCCGCGGTAGCCCATGGAGGCCGATCCATCCACCAGCAGATAGCAGCGGGCGTTCGTCTCCTGCTCATAGCGCTTCACCTGCAGGCGGTCCGTGCGCGCGAAGAGGCGCCAGTCCACCCGCCGCAGATCGTCCCCCGGCTGGTATTCGCGGTACTCGCGGAATTCCACGGAAAGCCCATGGAACGGCGAGGCGTGCCGTCCCGAGAGGAACCCCTCCATCACATACCGCGCGCGCCATTCGAGGCTCGAAAGGTTTCCGAGCAGGGCGGCGTCGAAGCGGGGGGGAAGCGGCATAGGCGTTAACCTTGACGCGGCTCGCACCCTCCGGAGGAGGGTGCAGGCACGTAGCCCCGGGGTTTCAACCCGGGGCGGGGAAGGCCGGCCAACTCCGCCGCCCCGGGTT
>DATHUD010000391.1:0-2970 GCA_035462575.1 Thermoanaerobaculia bacterium
AGGACTTGCAGTCCTTTGGGTCCTTGTTTTCTGGCCTGCAAAGTTAGAAGCCGGCAGGGATGCCGGCGCTCCCAGCCGGGGATCTCGGGTGGCAACCCTATTTTGCTGACGAGCCACAGAATCTTCTCCCCTGTCACAGAATTCAGGAACGCGCCGTAGAGCTTTCCCTCGGCTCCCAGAGCTTTGGAACGCGCCACCGAATCTTCCAACGCTGCGCAGAGCGTTCCAACAGCTCTCCGAATCTTCCGGAGCCTCGCAGAGTCTTCCCACGCTCCACAGAACTTTCCCGAGCTTCGCAGAACCTTGCAACGGTCTGTAGACTCTTCCGGTCGCTTACAGAAGATTCGGAGAGCCACAGAATCTTTTGGCCCGCCGTAGAACCCTGGAGCGCGCCTCAGAATCTTTCGACGGGTCGTCGGAAGGTTCTGTGACTCGTTCGAGGGCTCGGAGAGACGTTCAAAGACTCTGCGCGCCTCTCGAAGATTCTGTGACGCGTTCCGAAGTTCCATGCGACGTCCCAAAATTCTGTGAGGCGTTCCAAGATTCTGCGCACCGCCGGAAAATTCTGTGAGGCGCCCCAGGGTTCTACGAGCCTCCTGAGGACTCTTCAAGCCTCCGGGGAGGTCTACGAGGCGTTGCAGGATTCTACGGCGCGCTTCAAGGCTCTGGGTCTCGCTTCGAAGCTCGGTGAAGCGTTGGAAGACTCGGTGAGGCGCTCCAAAGCTCTGAGACGCACTCGCGAGATCTATGGCCCGCTTTCTTTTTCTACAACACGTCCAGGAGTTCCAAGGCAGCCTACAAGTATCGCTCGCGAAGGATCGCGATGTGGTGCGCGAGGTGCCCGGCCGTGATGTAGGCCAGGGCATTCACAGTAAACGGATTTCCGCTCGCGGTCCCGCTTCGCATCCAGGCCTCGGCCGGCAGGTTCTGGAAGAAGGTCAGGGTCGCGAGGCGGACGGCCCGGAATTCCTCGACGTGGCGGGCCCATGAAACCTCGTCGGCCCGGGCCGTGGCGGCGCTGATCTTCTCGTCGAAGCTCGGCAGAGGGCTGTCGAAGCCGCGGCCGAACCAGAGGGCGCGGAAGAGGAAGACCCGCTCGGTGTCGCTCACATGGTTGAGCAGCTCGCGGAGGCTCCACTTTTCCGGCGCGTAGCGGTGAAGGGACTTCTCCTCGGAGATGCCGGACAGGAGCGCCAGGGTTTCGTCCAACTGGCTCTCGAGAAGGCCGACGATGTCGCCCTGGCTCCGGTCGACCCGGTTGATATAGGTGAAGTAGTACGGCGCGACTTCGTCAGGCTCTGGAAATCTCATCCGGGGTCCCCTTTCTTTCCTCTCTACGTCACACGGCCCCGAGCCTATCGCTTCCGGGCGGCACAATCCAGTAGAATGGCCGGCATCAACCCTCGAACCCTTCGAGAGAGGAGGCCGTCATGCCCTTGGGAAGCTTGTGGCTGCCCGTCGTCGCCTCGGCTGTCGCGGTATGGCTCGTGAGCGCCATCGTCCACATGGTCCTCAAGTACCACCGGGCCGATTACAAACAGCTCTCCGACGAGGAGTCCGTCGCCCAGGCGGTGCGCAAGGTCGGCCCGGGGCCCGGCCTCTACGTCATGCCGTACTGTGCCGACATGTCCCAGATGAAGGACCCCGCCTTCCGCAAGAAGTACGACGAGGGCCCTGTCGCCCTGCTCACGGTTCTGCGCAACGGCCCGCCCGCGCTCGGCAAGAATCTCATCCAGTGGTTCCTGTTCTGTCTTCTGGTGAGCTTCGTCACCTCCTACGTCGCGCGCCACACCCTCGCCGCCGGCGATGCTGGCCTGGAAGTGATGCGCATCACCGGGACCGTCGCCTTCATCGCCTATGGGTTCGGCTATTTTCAGGATTCCATCTGGAAGGCGATCCCGTGGGGGAACTCGCTGCGCGGCCTCCTCGACGCGGCGATCTACGCCGTGGTGACCGGGCTCGTCTTCCGTTTCCTCTGGCCGGGCGCCTGAAAGAGCTGGAGCTACGCCAGCTTCCGGGGGATCTCCTCGAGGCTGGCGAACATCTCCTCGGGATTGTGGGCTTGGAGCGCCTCCGGGTGCGTGTAGCCCCAGGAGACGGCTCCGAAGGGGATCCCTTCCGCGCGGGCGGCTTCGAGGTCCCGGATCTCGTCTCCGATGCAGATCGCCTCGGCCGCGGGGATGCCGCTGCTCTTCAAGACCGCCCGGAGCTTCGGCCGCTTGCCGAAGATGGAGGCGCCGCACTCGTAGTGATGGATCAACGCCGCGTTGCCGGGCCCCAGGACCTGGCGGACGTTGTCGATCGAGTTGGAGGTGACGACCGCGAGGCGGATCCCCCGGCGGGACAGCTCCGAGAGGAGCTCATCCACGCCGGGGAACGGCCGGATCTGGCCGATCTCCCGGGCCATGTGCTGCCGCATCCCGCGGGCGATCCGGGGCAGCTTCCACGCGGGCACGCCGAGGTGCGCGACCATCTGCCGGGCCGCCAGGCCGCGAAGGGACTCGATCTCGTGCTCCTCCATGCGCCGGAACCGGTGCTCGTCCGCGAGCCGGTTCACCACGCCGAGGAACCAGGAGAAGGAATCCGCGAGCGTTCCGTCGAAGTCGAAAAGGGCCAGCCGGTATCTCATCGCGCCGGTATCATGGCTGTCCTTTCTCCCGTGTCAATCCCCAGGATGTAATCCCCGGGATGTAACAACCGCCGGGGTGGCTCGTTGTCCGGTTGGAAAGGAGCCATCCCATGCGCGAGGCGGTGAATGCGGGGCGGTGGGCCACGATCGCGGGACACGAGTTGCGCACCCAACTCGCCGGGCCGCTGTTCTGGGTCCTGGTTCTCCTCGTGCTCCTCGTGACGAGCACGCTCAACCCGGTGGCAATGATCCCGTCGGGCGACACGACGGTCGGAGGCGTGCGGGCGTTCGTCAACTCGCCGCACGCGCTCGCCCAGACGTTCGCCATCGGCAGCTTCTTC
>DATHUD010000392.1:0-2098 GCA_035462575.1 Thermoanaerobaculia bacterium
GAAGGTGGATTTCGACGGCTTCGAGCAGCGGGTGCGGGCCATCCCCGGCCCGTCCGGCAACTACCAGGACCTCGCGGTCACCGCCGACGGCGTCCTCTACCGGGTCGGCGCCGCCCCCGGCGGCCCCGCCGGAACGCTCAAGATGTTCAGCCTGAAAGAGGAGAAGGAGCAGCCGATCCTCGAAGGAATCCAGGACTACGAGCTGTCCGCGGACGGCAAGAAGATCCTCTACCGCCAGGGTCCGAATTTCGGGATCGTCGACGTCAAGCCCGGCCAGAAGCCGGGCGACGGCAAGCTCACCCTCGACAACATGAAGCTCCGGATCCAGCCGCGCGAAGAGTGGGGCCAGATGTACAACGACGCCTGGCGCATCATGCGCGACTGGTTCTACGACCCGGCCATGCACGGCACGGACTGGCAGGCGATGCGGGACCGCTACGCCGAGCTCCTGCCTTCCGTGGCCACCCGCTCGGACCTCGACTTCCTGCTGGGCGAGTTGGGCGCCGAGGTCTCCGCCGGTCACGTCTACGTGGAAGAGGGCAACGAGCCCGGCCCCGAGCGGATCGAGGGCGGCCTTCTCGGCGCCGAGGTCGAGGAGCACTCCTCGGGCTACTTCCGGATCGCCGAGATCTTCCCCGGCGAAAACTGGCACGCCAACTTCCGCTCGCCGTTGACCGAGCCCGGCGTCGGCGTCAAGGAAGGCGACTTCATCCTCGCCGTCGACGGCCAGCCCACCAACAAGGTGGAGAACTTCTACCGCCTGCTCGAAGGCAAGGCCGACCAGGTCGTCACCCTGCTCGTCAACGACAAGCCGAACTTGACCGGCGCTCACGAAGAGCGGGTCCGCCCGGTGGCCAACGAGCAGAACCTCCGCTACCTCGACTGGGTGATCGAAAACCGCGCCAAGGTCGACAAGGCCTCGGGCGGCCGGATCGGCTACATCCACCTGCCGAACACGGCCGTCGAGGGCAACCGGGAGCTCTACAAGTACTTCTACCCGCAGGCCAACAAAGAGGCCCTGATCCTGGACGACCGCTACAACCAGGGCGGCTTCATCCCCGAGCAGATGATCGCTCTGCTCGACCGGCCGCTCTTGAACTACTGGGTCACCCGCGGCGGCGACGCCTACTCCACCCCCGGCTTCGTGGCCACCGGCCCCAAGGTCACCCTGATGAACGGCCAGGCCGGCTCGGGCGGCGACGCCTTCCCGTACTACTTCAAGAAGATGGGCCTGGGCCCCCTGATCGGAGAGACAACCTGGGGCGGCCTGATCGGCCTTTCCGGAACCCCCGCCCTGGTCGACGGCGGCACCCTCACCACCCCGACTTTCCGTTTCCTCACGGCCGAGGGCGAGTGGGCCGTCGAGGGTGAGGGCGTGGCGCCGGACATCGAGGTGATCGACCGCCCCGACGCGCTCGCCAAGGGGCAGGACCCGAGCCTCGAAAAGGGGATCGAGGTGCTGCTGCAGGAGCTGCAGAAGAGCCCGCCGAAGAAGATCGTCGTCCCGCCGATCCCCAAGGGCGGGGCTCCGCGGTAGGGGCGTCATCCCCTCTTTACCCCCTCTCCCGGCCGGGAGAGGGGTCCCTCACCCCAACCCTCTCCCCTCCTCCGCCCCCCGACCGGGAGAGGGAGCCCTTGTCTGGGTCTTGCCGTTGCAAAAGCTCCCTCTCCCGGAAGGTTGGGAGGGGGCTGGGAGAGGGTTGGGGTGAGGGCCCCGGGGCGGGAAGGACGTCTCGGTTTTCGCCTCACGCGCCGCGGGCTCACGAGGACCAGAGCCGGGGACTCTGTGAGAAGATCTCCCGTCCGAAGGAGATCCCCCCATGAGCACGAAAGCGTTGGAGCCGCGTTTCATCGACATCATCGCCTCGGAGGTGGGCTGCCGGCCGCACCAGGTGCAGGCCGCCGCCGAGATGTTCGCCGAGGGGGCGACCGTCCCCTTCGTCGCCCGCTACCGCAAGGAGGCCACGGGCGGCCTCGAAGACCTTCAGCTCGAAAACCTCTTCAAGCGCCGCGAGTACTTCCTGGAGCTGACCGAGCGGCGGGACGCCATCCTCGAAAGCATCGGGGAGCAGGGCAAGCTCACCCCCGAGCTCGAAGC
>DATHUD010000393.1:0-7871 GCA_035462575.1 Thermoanaerobaculia bacterium
GGAGAAACCGGAGAGCTCGCTCTCTTCGTGGATCTCCGGCAGATCATGGGGCTGGGCGAGGCTGCCTGCCTCGCCATGGCGGTCCACCGCGGAGCGCTGATCGCCTCGGACGAGAAGCGCGTCTTCAAAAGGGAGGCCGAAGCACGGCTCGGCCTAGGGCGCCTCCTCAACACCCCGGGCCTCCTCGTGCTCGCGATCCGGAGAGGGATTCTGACAGTCAACGAGGCCGACGGCCTGAAGCGCGACCTCGAAGTCGGGCGGTTCCGGATGAGGTTCGAGTCCTTCCGAGAGTTGCTCTCGAGGTAACTGACTCCCCTACCACCCGATCCCGTAATCCTCCCCATAATCCGAAGACCCGCCCCACATGGTGCCGTGATCGTGATCGAAGAAGATCGCGTTGATCGGCCCGGAGGTGCGCTCTTCGACCTCGACCTTGTACCCCATCTTCCGCAGCTCCGCCTGCACCCAGGGCGGGGTGCTCGCGTGAACGATCATGCGCCCGGGCTGGGACTCGTGGTCTCCGAAGGAGCTTCGCATCTGATAGCTGTTGATGTTCGGCCCCTCGGCCGCTTCCTGGACGTTCATTCCGAACTCGGCCACGTCGAGGAAGAACTGGAGGAGGTTCTGGTCCTGGGTGTCGCCCCCCTGCACCGCGAAGGCGAGCCAGGGGCGGCCGTTCTTGACAGCCATACTCGGGGTGAGCGTCACCCGCGGGTGCTTGCCGGGAACCAACACGTTGAAGGGGTTCTGCGCCTCTTCCAGCACGAAGCTCTGCATGCGTTGCGAGAGGCCGATCCCGCTCTTGCCCGCGATGAAGGCGGGCACCCAGCCGCCGGAGGGCGTCGCGGAGACGACCCAGCCCTCCTCGTCCGCGGCCAGGATGGAGGTGGTGCCGGCGCGGAAGGCTTCGTCGTGGCTCATCGCCGCCTGATTCGGCTGCGTGTACTTCTTGGACTCTTCCGGCGTCCCCCAGTTTTCGAGAAGACCCAGGTAGGGATTCTTCTTCCCTTCGAACGGGTAGGGATCGCCGGGCTTCACCGCCGGATCGTTCTTCTCGGGGTTCAACTGCTTGCGCCGGGCCGCCGCGTACTCTTTCGAAAGGAGACCCGCGACCGGCTCCTGGGGCGGGAAGTAGGGATCGCCGTAGTAGAAGTCGCGGTCTGCAAAGGCCAGGTTCATCGCCTGATAGATCGTGTGGAGGTAGCGCGCGCTGTTGAAGCCCATGCCTTTCAGATCCAGCGGCTCCAGGATGTTCAGCGCCTGGAGCATGGCGGGGCCCTGGGTCCAGACGTTCAGCTTATAGACCTCGATTCCCTTGTAATCCACCTTCACCGGCTCTTCGAGATAAACCTTCCAATTCGCGAGATCTTCCTTCGTGATCAGTCCGCCCTGTTCCTGCGTGCCGCGGGCGATCTCCTCGGCGATGTCCCCCTTGTAGAAGCGGTCGTAGGCGGCCTGGATCGCCTCCTTCCGGCTCTTGCCCTGGGAGAGCGCCTGGCGCTCGGTCTCGACGAGCTTCCTCAAGGTGGCGGCGAGGTCCGGCTGGCGGAACATCTCGCCCGCCTTGGGCGCCTCCCGGTCCTCGCCCAGGTGGGGGAGGAACACGGCGCGCGAGGCCGGCCACTCCTTGATGCGCGCCTTGTCGGCCTCGATCCGGTTCGCGAGCTGCGCCTCGATGGGGAAGCCGTCCGCCATCTGGATGGCGGGTGCCAACACGTCCGCGAGCGAGAGCTTGCCGTACTCCGCGAGCATCACGAGAAGCCCGCCGGGCGTGCCGGGAGTCACCGCCGCGAGCGGCCCGAACTCCGGCGGGAACGCCATGTTCTTGCCGTGGAAGAATTCCGGGGTGGCGCCCGTGGGGGCCACGCCCAGGGCGTTGATGCCGATGACCTTCTTCGTCTTGGGGTTCCAGAGGAGCACCTGCGTCTCGCCGCCCCAGCCCAGGGTGTCCCACATGGTGCACGTGGCGGCCAGCATCGCGGCGGCCGCATCCACGGCATTCCCCCCTTTCTGATACATCATGGCGCCGGCCGTGGCGGCCAGGGGCTTGCCGGTGATCGCCAGCCAGTGGCGGGCATGGAGCACGGGCTTGGCCGTGCGGGCGGAAACGGGCACCGAGCCCGCCATCAGGAGCGCGATCGCCACGACAGCGGCCTGCAGCCGCCGCATCCTGGGGTGTCTCTCCATGTGAGGTTCCTCCTCGTGTCAAAGACGGGAGGAGTCTACAGGAGAGAAGAGGCCAGGCCTCCCCCCGCCCGGCGATAAATCGCCGGGCTACAAGGGCAGCGCCCCCTGAAGGGGACTTCAAACAGCGCGCGCTTCTTGAAGCCGGATTCATCCGGCGCTGCCTGGTGTAGCCCGGGCATTCATGCCCGGGCGGACTTCGCATGCCCGCCCGCGAAGATCTTCCGCACCGTCTCCACCGTGTCCGCCTCCGCCGCCGTCTTGTCCTCGCGGTAGCGCTTCACGCGGGCGAAGCGCAGCGCCATGCCGCCGGGGTACTGCGGGCTCTCCTGGACATCCGAAAACGCCACCTCGACGACCAGCTCGGGGCGGACGTAGACGGTCCAGCCGTCCGTGCCCAGAGCGATCTCCTGGAGCTTCTTCGTCTGCCAGGCGAGCCTCTCCTCCGTCAATCCCTTGAAGGTCTTGCCGAGCATCACGAAGCCGCCGTTTTCGGGATCGCGGGCGCCCAGGTGGAGGTTCGAGAGCCATCCCTGGCGGCGGCCGTGCCCCCACTCGGCGGCGAGGATGACGAGGTCCAGCGTGTGGGCGGGCTTCACCTTCAACCAGGAGAAGCCCCGCCGGCCCGCCTCGTAGGGGGCGTCCACGGCCTTGGCCATGATCCCTTCGTGGCCGCGGGCGAGGGCGTCCTCGAAGAAGGCGTCCGCCTCCTCGGCGTCGGCCGTCACGATGCGGGGGACAGCGAGGCCCCGTACTGCTTCACCCAGGGCGGAGAAGCGCTCGCCCGCGGGGCGGTCGAGGAGGTCGGTGCCGTCCAGATGGAGGACGTCGAAGAAGAACGGGGTGAGCGGCAGCTCCCCGCGCAGGCGGGGGACGTCGAGCTTCCGCCCGAAGCGGCGCATGGTGATCTGGAACGGATGCGGCGCGCCGTCGGGTTTCAAGGCGATCACCTCGCCGTCCAAGAGGAGCTGCCGGGCGGGCAGCGCCTGGACGCTCTCCACGAGCTCGGGCACGGCGTGGGTGACGTCGTTGCCGCGCCGGGAGTAGACCCGCACGTCGTCGCCCGCCTTGTGGACCTGCACGCGGGCGCCGTCGAGCTTCAGCTCGAACGCGGCCTCCCCCAGCCGCTCCAGGGCCTCGAAGACGTCCCCCGCCGGCTGGGCGAGCATGGGCTGGAGCGGGCGGAACAGCTCCAGGCGGAACCGGGCGAGCCCGGGCCGCCCCTCGGTGAGCACCGCCCGCGCCACCTCCGGCAGCTCCCCGGCGAGCATGAGCGCCCGCCGCACCTCGTCCGCCGGCACCTCCGCCGCGGCGGCCAGCGCCTCGGCCATGAGGCCCGCGAGCGCCCCCTGCCGGAGCTCGCCGTAGATCAGGCGCACGAGGAAGTCCTGCTCCTCCCGCGTGGCCCGGGCGAGGAGGTCCGACAGCATCCCCACCCGCGCCGCCGTAGACCCGGCCCCGGAGATCCCCGCGATCCGCCCGAACGTGGCATCCACCTCCAGAAGCATCAAGGAGGGCTCCGCCGCCGCCGACCCCGGCCGCGCCCCCCGCACCGCCGCCCCTCCGATCCCGATCCGCCCCTGCCGGAGATGGCCGGACAGATACGCCACGGCCACGTCGATCTCGTCCGGGGAGAGGCGTCTCAGGAGATCCGCCAACGCCCCGGTCTTCTCGAGGCGGGAACGGGTCTCGGTGACGCGGCGGGAGGTGGAGACGAGGTCGAAGAGGCGCATGGGGGGATGGTAGCGCAGCCGGACGGCAGTCCCGGTTTCGATAGGATAGCCTCATGGACATAAAAGCGAAGCGCCCGGCCGACCGTCTGCGCACCCCTCTGACCGACCTCCTCGACATCGACGTCCCCATCGTGCAGTCCGGCATGGGGCGGGTGGCGGGGCCGGAGCTGGCGGCTGAGGTCTCCCGGGCCGGCGGGCTCGGCATCCTGGCCGGCCTTCGCCTCGGGGCGGACGAGATCCGCCGCGACATCCGCCGCCTCCGCGAGCTGACCGACCGCCCCTTCGGAGTGAACCTCTGGCTCCACCCCGACCTCCAGCCGCCCCTGGACCCGGCCTCCCTCCCGGACGAGCAGGTCCGCGCCGCCCAGGGGGAGCTCAACCGCTTCCGCGAGCGCCTGGACCTCCCGCCGACCCTCGACCGCCCCAAGGCCATGCCGGACGTGCTCGAAGAGACCTTCGAAGCCATCCTCGAAGAGCGGGTGCCGGTCTGGAGCATCGGCCTGGGCGACCCGGGCCCGGAGCGGGTCCGCCGCTGTCACGAGCAAGGGATCCGGGTTATGGCCATGGCCGCGACCGTGGCGGATGCCCAGGCCCTCGCCGCCTCGGGCGTGGACCTCATCGTGGCCCAGGGCGCCGAGGCGGGCGGCCACCGCTCGACCTGGGTGAAAGGCCAGCCGCCCGAATCCGCCCAGGTGGGAACCCTCGCCCTCGTCCCCCAGGTGGTGGACGCCGTCGATGTGCCCGTGATCGCCGCCGGAGGCATCGCGGACGGCCGGGGCCTCGTCGCGGCGTTCGCCCTGGGCGCCGCGGGCATCCTCCTGGGCACCCGCTTCGTCGCAACCCGCGAATCCAAGGCTCCCGCCTTCTGGAAGCGCGCCCTCCTCGAAAAGGAGAGCGGAGACACCGCCATCACCACCGTCTTCTCCGGCCTCCCCGCCCGGGGCCTCAAGAACGCTTTCCTCGCGGAATACACCGCCTCCGGAGCCCCCGTCCTCCCCTCGCTCCTCCAGTCGAACGCCGCGCAGGACATCTACACCGAAGCCGTCGTCCGCGGCGATGGAGACCTCTTCCCCATGCTCTCCGGCCAGAGCCTCGGACTGATCAAAGACCTCCCCGGAGCCGGAGAGGTCGTGGCGAGCCTCGTCCGCGAAGCGCGGGCGGCGATGGCGAAGCTGCCGGACGGGCTGTGGTGAGGGCTTAAGCCCCGCCCGCCCGCTCCACCCGCGCGATGTAGCACCCCGCCTCGGTGTTCCGCACGTGGATGTACTCGACCACGGGGTGCGCGAACAGGCGGGCGATGGTCGAGTCCGCGTCTCCGTCCGTCACGGGCTCGCGGGTGACGAGCCAGCGGCCTTTTCCGTAGGCCTCGAGGGTGAGCGGGAGGTCTTTCAGGCCCGGGGGAAAGCCCTGGGCATCGTAGCGGGAGCAGGCTTCGCGGTGGATGAAGACGGGGCCCGGCGCGGGGTAGCGGTCCAGGCCCTGGAAGGGGTCGAAAGTGAACAGGATTCTCTCGTCCGTCCCCTCCTCGAAGGTCCGCAGGCACGAGCGGCAGGGGCCGTAGCCGGTGGCGACCTCGATGTGGGCGGGATGACCGTAGCGGGGAGCTTTGAGAGTGGCCCGCACTTCGCTCGCGAGCTCCTCGGGAAGGGCGACGACTTGATAGGTGCTCATGGATTTCCTTTCCTGGCGATCGGAAGCGTATCGATCGCGCACATCGAACCTTAGCGCCCCCGCCAGTCCCTTCTCTACCGGATTCCTCCGCCGGAATTCGCCCTTCCCCGAGAACCTTCCGGCGCTCCACCCGTATATGGAGCGCCATGACGAAGCCACGCACGAAAACCATCCTGCTCTCCATCGTGACGATCTCGCTCCTCACCGCGTGCGGCGCCACGGCCGCCGCCCCTCCTGCGGACGTGCTCCGGCTGTTCGACTACGACGCGAAGGCCCCGCTCGACCTCCAGGTGGTCTCCTCCGAAAAGAAGGACGGCCTCACCTTCCAGACGATCACCTACGCGAGCCCCAAGGGCGGCCGCGTGCCGGGGCTCCTCATCGTCCCGGACGGCCCCGGCCCGTTCGCGGGCATCCTCCTCATGCACGGCGCCCCGGGCACCTATGAGCGGATGCGCCCCGAAGCGGAGACGCTCGCCCGCCATGGCGCCGTCACCCTGGCGATCAACGCGCCCTTCTCCCGCACGGACGAGAGCGGACGCCCCGTCGGCGCCCTCTCCCTCACCGAGAAGGACCGGGACGGCCAGATCCAGCTCATCGTGGACCTGCGCCGCGGCGTGGACCTCCTCCTCGCCCGGCCGGACGTCGATCCCAAGCGCCTCGCCTACACCGGCAGGAGCTACGGCGGCGCCATGGGAGGCCTCCTGGCCGGCGTCGAAAAACGCATCAAGGCCTATGCGCTGGTGGTGGGAGACGGCGGTCTCGTGAGCCATTTCACCGGCGCGGACGACACCAACGGCCCGCTCCAGAACATGCCCGCCGAGCAGAGGAAGCTCTGGCTCGCCGCCATGGAGCCCATCGAGCCGATCCGCTTCGTCGGCAACGCCGCCCCGGCCCACCTTCTCTTCCAGAACGGCAAACAGGACAACCTCGTTCCCCCCGCCGACGGCCGCGCCTACCAGGAAGCCGGCAGCGAGCCCAAAACCCTCCTCTGGTACGACGCGGGCCACCAGTTGAACGACCAAGCCACGCGAGACCGCCACGAGTGGCTCGCGAAGGAAGTAGGGATCGCTCCGCCGAAGGCGGAGGAGGTCAAGAAGGAGGTCAAGAAGGGGAGCTGAGCGGATCTCTGGGGCGGCTTGGCCGCCCCACCCTTATTTCCGGGGAAAAACCTGCTCGACCGGGACCCGCAGACCCGCGAGGCACGCCGACCCGACCGTCTGCCCCACACCTCCGCGGTCCAGCTCGACGTAGCGGTCGCCGCTCTCGTTCAGGCGGTAGATCTCGATCGTCCGCATCCGGGGATCGACCAGCCAGTACTCCGGGATGGAGGCATCCCGATACGCCTCTTTCTTTGCTCCACGGTCCACATGACGGGTGCTGAGGGAGAGAACCTCGATCGCCAGATCGGGAACCCCCGTGAAATTCGCGTCCCCGGACCTCGGCTGGTTCTCGGTCCGGATGAAGACGAGGTCCGGCTGGACCGGGTCCGCGATCCGGTCGGGAAGCTTGACGTCGAACGGCGCGGGAAGCAGGACGCCGAGCTCGTTCTCGAAGATGAAGTTCCCGAGAAGACGGCTGAGCTGTACGACGGCGTACTGGTGCTCGTAGCTGGGAGCGGGCGACACGTAGAGGTATCCTCGAATGACCTCATACCGGCGCCCGTCGTCCGGCAGGCGGGCGTAGTCCTCATAGGTCCACTCCCCCTGGGCGGGCCAGCGTTCACCGTCCTGCTCTTCGGGTAGATCGAGTGGGTATGCTGGTTGGGCCATCGACACCTCTCCAGACGAGATTAGCGGCCCCTTTCGGAGCCGTCAACCCGCATCCCCGGTTCCGCCGGATCATAACGCCCGTCGCGCGAACGCGCAACCGGCTCTCTTTGCAGACGACGGAGCGCCTCCTCGTGCGCCCGCGTCTTCGCCTCGGCCGCGGGGACCGCGATGTCGGGCTTGACCCCGGTGCCCTCCCAGTTGGTCCCCGTGACGGGGCTCACGGCGCGGCCGATGGAAAGCCAGACGAAGAAGTGGTCGTCGAGCCGGATCTGCTCTATATAATGAGCCTCGCCGCGCGTGGTCTCCCCGACGAGGACGGCCCGGCCGAGGTTCTGGAGGTCGTAGGCGAAAACCTCGGCCGCGGAGAAGGTCACGCTGCTCGTCAGGATGTAGACCGGTTTCTTCTCTCCATACCTCCGGCCCGGAACGTAGGGCAACGTCCAGGACTGAACGGTCCGGGCGCCCTCGCGGAATTCGAGGCCGCTCAACTGGACGGGCTTGGAGCTGAACAGAT
>DATHUD010000394.1:0-7824 GCA_035462575.1 Thermoanaerobaculia bacterium
CCGCCCCGGGCGGCCGGACCCTGCGGGAGTGGCTGCGGCGCCCGCTCGTCGACCCTGGGGCCATCGCCCACCGCCACGAGGCCGTGGGCGAGCTCGCGGCGGACAACCCGCGGCGCGAGCGCCTGCGGGAGCGGCTCGCCCGCATGGCGGACCCCGAGCGCATCCTCGCCCGGGCCGTCCTCGGCACGATCACCCCCCGGGAGGCGGCGGCGCTCCGCGACACCCTGGCCGAGGCCCCGGGGGCGCTCGCCGAGCTCGCGGGGCTCGATCCGGTCGCGGCGCCGCTCCTGGCCGAGCTGGGCGCGACCGACCCGCTCCCTGGGCTCCACGGGGAGCTCGCCCGGATGCTCGAAGAGGCGCCCGCCCCCAATCTCCAGGAGGGGGGCGTCATCGCCGCCGGGGTGGACGAGGACCTCGACCTCTACCGGTCGCTCGCGCGGGACAGCAAGCGCCACATCCTCGCTCTCGAAGCCCGCGAGCGGGAGCGGACGGGGATCTCGTCACTCAAGATCCGCTACAACAAGGTTTTCGGCTACTACCTGGAGGTCACCCGCGCGAACCAGCAGCGGGTGCCCGTGGACTACATCCGCAAGCAGACCCTGGTGAACGCCGAGCGCTACGTCACCCCCGAGATCAAGGAGCTCGAAGAGCAGATCCTCTCGGCCGAGGAGCGGCAGATCGAGCTGGAGCAGATGTTCTTCCGGGAGCTCACCGGGAAGATCGCCGCCTCGGCCCAAGGGCTGACCGCCTTGGCCGCCGCGATCGGAACGCTCGACGCCCTCGCCTCCTTCGCCGAGGTGGCGGCGCGGCACCGCTACGTCCGCCCGCGGATGGAGCCGGCCGGGGCCCCGCTCGTGATCCGCGAGGGGCGCCATCCCGTGGTCGAGCAGGCGAGCCGGGACGCCTTCGTGCCCAACGACGCCGGCCTCGACGCCGGCAACGCCCAGATCGTGCTCCTGACCGGTCCCAACATGGGCGGCAAGTCGACCTACCTCCGGCAGGTGGCGCTCATCGTCCTCATGGCCCAGGCCGGGAGCTTCGTGCCGGCGGACGAGGCCTCGATCGGCGTCGTCGACCGCATTTTCACCCGCGTGGGCGCGTCGGACGACCTGGCGCGCGGGGAGTCCACCTTCATGGTGGAGATGATCGAGACCGCGAACATCCTCCGCCACGCGACGGACAAGAGCCTCGTGATCCTCGACGAGGTCGGCCGCGGCACCGCCACCTTCGACGGTCTCTCGATCGCCTGGGCCATCGTCGAGTACCTCCACGAGCACCGGCGGCCGAAGACCCTCTTCGCCACCCACTACCACGAGCTGACGGAGCTCGCCTCGCTCCTGCCGCGGGTGGTCAACCGCACCCTGGCCGTCAAGGAGTGGGACGAGCGGATCGTCTTCCTCCGCCGCGTGGTCCCCGGGAGCGCGGACAAGTCCTACGGCATCCACGTGGCCCGCCTGGCCGGCCTTCCCGGGCCGGTCATCGAGAGAGCGGGGGAGATCCTGGCGAACCTCGAAGCCCACGAGTACGACCCCACGGGCAAGCCCCGCCTGGCCCGGGGCAACGCCCCCGAGACCGGCGAGCCCGCCCAGCTCACCCTCTTCGCCCCGCCCGAGCAGGTCGTGGCCGGAATCCTCCGCGACGTGGACCTCGACCGCCTGGCGCCGCTCGCGGCGTTGAACCTTTTGCACAGTCTGAAGTCCAGGCTGGGAGGGTAGGTTAAGATCTCTCCCCTATGCGCGCCGCCGAGCAGGTCTTCGTGGGCATCCCGGGCCCCGAGCTGGACGACGAGACGACCCGGTTGCTGTCGGAGCACCGCCCGGGAGGGGTCGTCCTCTTCAAGAGGAACATCAAGGACCCCGAGCAACTGAACGACCTCGTGACGGAGCTGCGGAGGCTCCTGCCCGAGGCGGTCTTCTCGATCGATGCCGAGGGGGGGCGGGTAGACCGGCTGAAGGACGTGGTCGGTCCGGCTCCGGCGGGCGCGATGCTCGCCCGGCACGCTCCCAGCCTCGCCTACCAGGCCGGCACCTGGATCGCCCGCGCCCTGCGCCTCTTCGATATCGACGTGGATTTCGCCCCGGTGGTGGACCTGAACCGCGGCGAGAGCGACAACGCGCTCGACGACCGCTACCTGGGCTCTGCTCCGGCCGACATCATCCCCCGCGCCCAGGCGTTCCTGCGCGGGCTCCACGCGGGCGGCGTGGGCGGCTGCCTCAAGCACTTCCCCGGCCTGGGCGCGGCGCCCGCCGACACCCACTTCAAGGTCGCCTCCATCTTCCTCCCCGCGGAGGACCTTCGGCCGGACTTGGAGCCGTTCGAGGCTCTGGGGCCGTACGCGGGCGCGATCATGGTGGGCCACGCCATCTACCCGGCCTACGACCACCGCCAGCGGCCGTCCACCCTCTGCCCGCCCGTCCTCGAGGATCTCCTGCGCGGCCGGCTCGGTTTCGGCGGGCTCGTGGTGAGCGACGACCTGGAGATGAAGGCTCTGGACGAGTGGGGGAGCCTCCCCGAGCGCAGCGAGCTCGCCTTCGAATCGGGCTGCGACGTGCTCCTCGTCTGCCACACGCTCGCGGCCCTGCCGGAGATCGCCGCGCGCCTCGCGCACCCGCGCCACGGCGAGCGGCTCGCCGCCGCCAACCGTCACCTCGAAGCCTACCGCCAGCGCCTCCAGACCCTCCGCTCGGCCCAGGACTACGTGGCCACCATGCGCGAGGGCTCCCGCGGGGAGAGGCTGGAGACGGTCCGCCAGACCCTGGAGCAGATCCAGGTGAGCGCCGGGCGGGGCGAAATGGCCTAGCGGGAGTAGAGGGGGGCCCCCCATGCGTTAACATTCGTGACGGTGGCCCTTTGCCACCGCGCGGAAAGGAGCCGGGGAATGGACACCCTGTTCAGCGTCTTGATCGGCCTGGGCCTTGCAGCGGCCTGCGGCTTCCGGGTCTTCGTCCCCTTGCTCGTGATGAGCCTGGCCACGCGCGCCGAGATCGGCCACCTCATCCTGGGCGACGGGTTCTCCTGGATCGGCTCGACGCCGGCGCTCATCGCGTTCGGCTCGGCGACCCTGCTCGAGATCGCGGGCTACTACATCCCCTGGGTGGACAACCTGCTCGACGCGATCGCGACGCCCACCGCCATCGTCGCCGGTATCATGGTCACGGCCTCGGCCGTGACCGACATGGATCCGTTCCTCAAGTGGACGCTCGCGATCGTGGGAGGCGGCGGCACCACGGCGGTGTTCCAGGGCATCACCGCCACGGCGCGCCAGCTCTCCTCGTTCACGACCGGCGGCCTGGGCAACCCGGTGCTCGCCACGGCCGAGACCGGGAGCTCGGCCCTGCTCTCGGTGCTCGCGATCACGCTGCCGATCCTCGCGATCGTGCTCGTCCTCATCCTGTTGTACTTCGGAGCGAAGAAGCTGCTCTTCCGGCGTCCGGTGCAAAGGGCCGTCTGAGGACGAGCGGAGACCCAATGCGGGTCGGACGCTTCCATCACGTCGCCGCAGTCGGGGGCGCGCTCCTCGTCCTGGGGTGCGCGTCCTCGCTCTCGCCCCTGGACGAGGCGGACCTGGCGCGCGACCTGCGCTCGCGCGGGGTCGATCCCGCCTCGATCGTCATCCCCTGGGAGATCACGGAGGAGATGCGCGTCTGGGCCCACGCGCAGGTGCCGGACAACCTGCCCGAAGGGGAGCGGCTGGACGCGCTCCTCGCCGCCCTGGTCGACCCCGGGCGGCTGGCGCTCCAGTATGAATCCGGCTACTCGGGCACGGCCCGCGAGGCTTTCGAGACCCGGAAGGCCAACTGCCTCGCCTTCTCCAGCCTCTTCGTGGGGCTCGCCCGGGAGGTCGGCGTGCCGGCCTTCTACCTGGACGTGGACGATGTCGAGACGTTTGAGAAGGAAGGGGATCTGATGGTGATCTCCCGCCACACCAGCGCGGGCTTCGACGTGGGGGGGCAGATGAAGATCCTCGACTTCATCATCCCTGGCCGCCAGCCCCGCTACCGCCGGTTGAGCCGGCTTTCGGACAAGACGGCCCTCGCCCTCTACCACTCGAACCGCGGCGCCGAGCTGCTCCGCGCCGGCAAGCGCCGGGAGTCGCTCGACTGGCTGCAGAAGGCCGTGGCGATCGATCCCGACCTGGGCGGCGCCTGGGTGAACCTCGGAGTGGCCCTGCGGCGCGGCGGCGACGTGAAAGGCGCCGAGACCGTCTACAGGAAGAGCCTGGAGGTGGACCCGGAGGAGGCGTCCGCCTATCAGAACCTCGCCGCTCTCCTGCGGCTCCAGGGGCAGGAGGCCGAGGCCGGGGAGCTTCTGGTGCTCGCCACCCGCGTGGGAGGGAAGAACCCCTTCAGCTATCTGGCCCTGGGGGACCTCTCCCTGGCCCACGGGAGGCTCGACGAGGCGCGGCGCTTCTACAAGCGGGCGCTCCACCTCTACCGCGACAACCCGGAGCCCTACGCGGCGCTCGGCCTGGTGGCCCTGGAGGGGGGGAACCGGAACGAAGCCCGGAAATGGCTCCGCAAGGCGGCGTCCCTCGACCGGGACAACGAGCGCGTGCGGCGGCTCGACGGCCGGCTCGCGGGGACCTCGTAGAGTGCGCTGTGCGTAGAGGGGGAGGGGAGGCGTGACCGGGCAGCCCTGGCGCATCCGGATCGACACCGGGGGCACGTTCACCGACTGCCTGGCCATCGATCCCGGCGGCAGCCTCCACCGCGCCAAGGTGCTGTCGAGCAGCGCTCTGCGCGGCCGGATCTCCGAGCGGCTCTCCCCCTCGTCGGTCCGGGTGGACGCCGGCTGGCGGGTCCCCCCGGGGTTTTTCCGCGGCTTCGCCTTCCGCCTGCTGGACGCGGACCACCCGCCCCTCGGAGCCGCCGGCTGGGAGCCCGCGGGCGCCGTCCTCACGCTGGACGGCCCGCTCCCGCCGGGGGACCTGGCGGGCGCCGCCTGCGAGCTGCGCTCCCCGGAGGAGGCCCCCGTCCTCGCCGCCCGGCTGGTCACCGGGACGCCCATGGGCGCGGACCTCCCGGAGATCGCCCTGCGCCTAGCCACCACACGGGGGACGAACGCTCTCCTGGAGCGCAAGGGCGCGCCCACGGCGCTCTTCATCACCCGCGGCTTCGCCGACCTGCTCCGCATCGGCACCCAGCAGCGGCCGGACCTCTTCGCGCTGGACATCCGGCGGCCCGAGCCCCTGTATGCGGAGGTCGTGGAGGTCCCCGAGCGGCTCGCCGCGGACGGCTCCGTCTTGATCCCTCTGGACCCCGGGCCGATGCGGGAAGCGGCCGCCCGGCTCCTCGGGCGGGGAATCCGTTCCGTGGCCGTGGCGCTGATGCACGGCTACCGGAACCCATGCCACGAGGAGGAGTTGGAGGAGATCCTCCGCGGCTGCGGCTTCCGCTCCGTCTCCCTCTCCTCGCGTCTCGCCCCCCTGATCAAGCTCCTCCCCCGGGCGGAGACCGCCGTGGTGGACGCCTATCTTTCGCCGATCCTGGAGACCTATCTCTCCGGCGTGTCCGAGGCCGTGCCGCGGGGATCGCTCCACGTGATGACGAGCGCCGGCGGGCTCGTCCGCGCCGGCTCCTTCCGCGCCAAGGACGGCCTCCTTTCGGGACCCGCGGGCGGCGTCGTGGGCGCCGCGCTCTCCGGCCGGCGGTCCGGCTTCGGCAAGGTGATCGCCTTCGACATGGGCGGCACGAGCACCGACGTGGCCCGCTGGGACGGCGACTTCGAATATCTCTTCGAGCACCGGGTGGGGGACGCCCATCTGGTCGCGCCCGCCCTGGCCATCGAGAGCGTGGCGGCGGGTGGAGGCTCGATCTGCAGCTTCGACGGCGTGCAGCTCAAGGTGGGGCCCGAGAGCGCGGGCGCCTGGCCCGGCCCCGCCTGCTACGGGGCCGGAGGGCCGCTCACGCTCACCGACGTCAACCTGATCCTGGGCCGGCTCGACCCCGGCCGCTTCGAGATCCCCCTGGACGCCGGGGCGGCGGACCGGGCTCTCGACGCCCTCCTCGAGCGGATGGGGGAGGGAGCGCCGGGACGGGAGGAGGTCCTGGCCGGGCTCCTGGAGATCGCGGACGAGCGGATGGCCGAGGCGATCCGCGGGATCTCGCTCCGGCGGGGCTACGACCCCGGCGATCACGCTCTCGTCGCCTTCGGCGGCGCCGGAGCCCAGCACGCCGTCTCCCTGGCCGGGCTCTTAGGGATCGGGAGCGTCCTCGTGCCGGCGGACGCCGGTCTCCTCTCGGCTCTGGGGCTCGGCGCGGCCGTGGTCGAGCGCTTCGCCCACCGGCAGGTGCTGGAGCCTCTGGACCGGTTGGAAGACCAGCTCCCCGGCTGGATCGCGGAGATGGGGCGGGAGGCCGCGGACGCCGTGGCCGCCGAGGGGATCGACCCCGGGGAGATCGAGGTCCGGCGGCGGCTCCTGAACCTCCGTTTCGTGGGCCAGGAGGCCACGCTCGCCGTGGAGCTGCGGGACGGCGCCTCGATCGAGGCCGACTTCGCCGCCGCCTACCGCGAGATCTACGGCTACGCCCCCGAGGGGAGGGCGATCGAGCTCGAATCCATCCGTGTCATCGCCTCCTCCCGTTCCTCCCAAGAAGAGATTCCCCCCGTCTCCACCCCGGAGCTTTTCGAAGCCGTTCCGGCCGGGACCCGCCGCTCCTGGTTTACTTCCTGGAGGGAGGTCCCCTTCTTTGACCGCGCCGGCCTCCGTCCGGGCGCCTCGTTCCGTGGTCCGGCCCTGGTCTTCGAGGCCCACAGCGCCACGGTCGTGGGGGAGGGTTGGACGGGATGGGTGGACGGAGCGGGGAATCTGGTGCTCAAATCCCACTCGCGATGAACCTGCCGATCACCGAACGTCTCCTGAAAGTCCGCCGGACCTGCACGGCCCTGTCGTTCTCCGTGTGGATCTGCGGCCTGGCCATCCTGATCCTTGTCGACTACGAGGGAGGGCGTCCCGTGGCCCCCGTGCCCGGCATGGTCCCCCTCTCCCTGACCGGCCTCGCCGCGATCCTGATCCTCCTCTCCTCCAGAATCCGGACGACGATCCTGCGGCGGGCTCTGCGGCAGAATCCGGCTCTTCCGATCGACGGCGCCAAGGTGCTCGCCGGCTATCAGCGCGCGACGATCCTGAGCTTCGCCGCGCTCGAGGCGGCGGCCCTCCTCGGGCTGCTGGTCGCCCTCCTGTCCGGAAAGACCTCCTACGGCCTCGTGCTCTGCGGCGCCGCCCTCCTCGGCATGTTCTCGCGCTGGCCCCGCGAGGTGGAGGTCGACCGGTTGATGAGGGGGAAGGCTTCGCCGTGAGTAGGGAAAGCAGAGGAGGACATAAAGGACCCAAAGGACATCAAGGACAACAGCTTTGACGTCCTTTAAGTCCTTTATGTCCTTTAAGTCCTTTATGTCCTCGCTTTTGCCTTTCTGCCGCGCAGGCTCCTAGTCCGAGACCGTCGGCACGAGGAGCGTCCCGGTCTCTTCGGTCTTCTCCGAGTAGGCGGTCGCGATGCGGGTTCCCAGCTCCCGGCCCGTTCCCTTGCGGGCCAGGATCACGACCGAGCCTCCGAAGCCTCCGCCGGTGAGGCGGGCGCCGTAGACGTCCGGCTCTTCGCGGGCGAGGTCGACCAGGAGGTCGATCTCGGGGATCGAGACCTCGTAGTCGTTCTTGAGCGACTCGTGGGAGGCGTAGAGGAGCTTTCCCAGGCGGGGGAGGTCGCTGTCCCACATCGCAGAAACGGCGGAGCGGACGCGGGCGTTCTCGGTGAGGACGTGGCGGGCGCGCCGGTCCAGAGGCTCGGGGAGGGAAGGGAGGCGCCAGAGGTCCTGGGTGTCCAG
>DATHUD010000395.1:0-2051 GCA_035462575.1 Thermoanaerobaculia bacterium
TTCGCGGAGCTTCTGGTCCGGGTGCGGGAGGCGACGCTCTCTGCCTATGCTCACCAGGAGGTCCCGTTCGAGCGCCTGATCGAGGATCTGGCTCCGGAGCGGGACCTCGCCCGGCCGCCGCTCGTGCAGGTCCTGTTCTCCTTGAACAATGCTCCCTCGGGCGCGCTGGAGCTGCCCGGGCTCACGCTCACGTCGTCCGCCCCGAGGACCGGGACGGCGAAATTCGAGCTGACGTGCGCGTTCTCCGAGACCGAGGGTGGTCTCGCAGGAATGTTCGAGTATAGCCGGGACCTGTTTGACGGCCCGACGATCGAGAGGCTCGCGGAGCGCTTTGTGCGCCTGCTGGCCGGGGCCGCGGCCGACCCGAGGCAGCGCTTGTCGGAGCTGCCGCTGCTCTCGCCGGCGGAGCGCCGGCAGCTTCTGGTCGAGTGGAACGACGTGGGGTCGCTGCCGCCTTCGGAGGTCGCGCTCCACGAACTGTTCGAGGTCCAGGCGGCGCGGACGCCCGAGGCGATCGCCCTGGTCGCGGGGATGTCCGGCGAGCGCTGGACCTATCGTGAGCTCGATCTCTGGGCCGATTCCCTGGCGCGCCGGCTGGCCGGCCTCGGGGTGGGGCCGGAGGTGCGGGTCGGGATCTGCCTCACCCGCACGCCGCTGCTCGTGGCCTCGCTCCTGGCGGTCCTGAAAGCTGGCGGCGCTTACGTGCCGCTCGACCCCGAATACCCGCGCGAGCGGCTCGCCTTCCTCCTGGAAGACACCGCGGCGCCGGTTCTGGTGACCGAACCGGACCTCGTTGAACGGCTCCCCGATCACCGCGCGGAGTTGCTGCTCCTCACGCCCGACGCCGGACACGGCGAGCCGGCCGGCCTCAGGCCTGTGAGCGGCGTGCTCCCGGGCAACCTCGCGTACCTGATCTACACCTCGGGCTCGACCGGGCGTCCCAAGGGGGTCGCGATCGAGCACCGGAGCGCCGTGGCCTTCGCCCGCTGGGCGCGCACGGTCTTTCCGCCGGAGGAGCTGGCCGGAGTGCTCGCCGCGACCTCGATCTCCTTCGATCTGTCGGTTTTCGAGCTGTTCGTGACGCTCGCCTGGGGCGGCAAAGTGGTGCTCGCCGCCAACGCCCTGGAGCTGCCGCGCCTGGCCGCGTCCGGCGAGGTGGTGCTCGTCAACACCGTGCCGTCGGCCATGGCGGAGCTGGTGCTCGAGCGAGCCGTGCCGGAGTCGGTGCGTACCGTCAACCTCGCGGGCGAGCCGCTCAAGCGTTCCCTGGTCCAGGCGATCCATGAAGCGTCAGCCGCTTCCCGGGTGCTCGACCTCTACGGTCCCTCGGAGTGCACGACCTATTCGACCTGGGCCCCGGTGCCGCGGGACGAGCGGCGCGAGCCGACGATCGGCCGGCCCATCGCGGGTACACGGGCGGTCCTCCTCGGGCGCCGCGGCGAGCCGGTGCCCGCGGGGATTCCGGGCGAGCTCCTGCTGGGCGGCGCGGGCCTTGCGCGCGGCTACCTCAACCGGCCGGACTTGACGGCTGAGCGGTTCGTGCCCGATCCCTTCCCCCCGGAGGAAGGGGGTAAGCCGGGCGGGCGCCTCTACCGCACGGGGGACCTCGCGCGCTACCTGCCCGATGGGCGGCTCGAATACCTGGGCCGAATCGACCAGCAGGTCAAGGTGCGGGGCTTCCGCATCGAGCTGGGAGAGATCGAGGCGGCGCTCGGGGCCCACGGCCGGGTCCGGGAGGGAGTCGTGCTGGCCCGGGAAGACCTCGCGGGCGGTGCAGGTCTGGCGGCCTACGTGGTGGCGGCCGAAGGGGAGCCGCTGGCGCCGTCCGAGCTGCGGGACTTCCTGCGGGAGCGGCTGCCGGAGTTCATGCTGCCGGCCGCCTGGGTGTTCCTGCCGTCGCTGCCGCTGACCGCCAACGGCAAGGTGGACCGCAAGGCGCTCGCCAGGCTGCGCCCGGAGCCGGTGCCGGGGAGCACCGGGGTGGCGCCGCGCACGCCGGCCGAAGAGCTGCTGGCGGGGATCTTCGCCAGCGTGCTGGGAGTCGAGCGGGT
>DATHUD010000396.1:0-7183 GCA_035462575.1 Thermoanaerobaculia bacterium
TCCGGGAGGATGCAGTCGACGGAGCAGCTCAGTACTATCCTGCTGGATCAAGCGGCCGAAACCACGGTTGTAAACGGTGCCTGCGCGGCGCTTTACGACCTCTTCGTCAGCGCCGCCACCGCAACAGCCGACGCGGCGCGCAGCCCGACTCCAAGCCGGAGGCTCACGGCAGGGCTGGCCCTCTCGCCCGCCTTGGCGGCGAAGTTCTCTACGCCGGAACAAGGCCGTTCGCGCCACTCGCCTTTCTGTTGATGCCCTTTCTCAACCCCGCGAACATTCGCTTTACGCTGCTCGACGTGAACGAGGCCCCGGCCCGCTCCGTCGAGGTGCTCGTCGGAACGCTTGGCGGCTCCGGGTACGTCCGCGAGGTCGTCTGCAGAGATGCGACCACCTACCGGCATCCGGCAGAGCTTCATGTGGTGATCAGCGAGACGATGCAGCGAACGCTGCGCGAAGAGCCGTTCGTTGCCATCCTCCGGAACCTCCGGCCCCAGCTCGCGGCAGGCGCCCTGGTCGTGCCGGAGCGGGTGACGATCGGGCTTGCCTTGCTGGACGCGGAATCCCAGCAACGCCGCTGGCGGGCGAGCCCGGACCTGTCGAGATGGAGGATCGCGGGCTCGTCTTTGAGGTGGACGCCCGGTTGGAGTTGGCGCTCCAGCCAAGGCCCAGGCCGCCATCATAGAGGGACGAGCGGCTCTGCCAGACCGACTCGGGAGGCCGTACCCTTTCCTTTGGGAGAAGATCGGGGCTCCCGGAGGGCGAGAGCCTGCCCGCACCAGGGAGCCAGAGGGGATCTCCTAGGGCTATTAGCAGTTCGGCCATCCGCTGAGATTACCGTCTGTTACGGGCAACTGTGGTTGCCACGAGCTCACGCTCGATCCGGCGGCGAAGTGCCTGACACCCAGTTCTGGGGCACTGATACCGGCCTCGTCCCGACCCGCAGCGGATCGTCGCGGTCTTCCACGACAAACTCGTCGAGATGCCGCGGCGGGCGGGGACAAGGTCGAGGGCTGTGGCTCAGAACCCGGTACGCAAGTCAAGGCCACGCGCCGCAGGCGATGCCGTTGTAGCAGTTGTCGTCGCAGGCTTCCACGTCGTCGAGGCAGGCCCACTCCTCGGCGGGGGTTGTCGCCTCGGCGAGACACCTCTGGTACAAGGTCTCGCACCGGTTGAGACACCGGCAGCAAGTGGCGGGGTAACCCGGGAGGGAGCAGGTGAAGGCTGACGCCGAAGGGGCGTTGCTCGCGAAGCTGGTCAAGGCCAGCAGGACGATCAGCAAGGCTCCACGGACACAGGTCGCTCTCTTCATTCGATCTCCTCCTTTCGAGAGGCAGAGCTTAGCAGGGGGCCGACCCTTTGGCGGAAGAATTTTCCACATGCTAAGTCTCGATCATCTTTTCGCCACAAGGCCACACCCGTGCCGCCCGGCTACCTGTCGGGCTGGCCCGCTAGGGCAGGATCTCGACGTACCCGTCCGTTCCATGCACGCGGATCCGCTGCCCATCCCGGATCCGCCGGGTGGCATGCTCCACCCCCACGACGGCCGGCAGGCCGTACTCCCGTGCGATCACCGCGCCATGGGTCATCAGGCCCCCCACCTCCGTCACCAAGCCCTTGATCGCGACGAACAGGGGCGTCCAACTGGGGTCGGTGTAGGCGGTGACCAGGATGTCGCCCGCTTCGAGATCGGCCTCCGCCATGTCCAGGATGACGCGGGCCCGCCCCTCGACGGTCCCGGCGGAAACCGGCAAGCCGACCAGAGCGCCGGCCGGCAAGTTGTCGCGCCGGTACGACCCGGCGACGGCCTCGCCGTCCGACGTGAGCACCCGGGGCGGCGTGAGCGCCTGATAAGACCTGAACGCGTCCTTGCGCTGGCGGATGAGCTGATCATCCACCTGGTTCGTGCGCACGACGTCGTGGAGCTCCTCGAACCTGAGGTAGAAGATGTCTTCCCTCTCACGAAGCACGCCGGCCTGCACGAGGCGATCGGCTTCTTCCAGCAAGGCCTGCTTGTAAACGAAGTAGCGGCTGACCATGCCGTACTTCGGATATTCCCGGTACCCGGCGAAGGTCCGGACCCGGTCGATCATCCGCTTCGTCTCCTCGGCCTTCTGCTGTCCGTCGGGCAAGGCCCGCAACCGCGCTAGCAGATCCCCTTCCTTCTTCCAGGCCTCCTGCCGCCCTCGCTCGAAGCGCCGCTCGGCCTCGCCCGGCTCGAAGCTCTTGATGTGGCCGAGGATCAGGGGCACGAGCGTGGTGGGGCGTTCGCTCCAGCGCGGCCTCGTGATGTCGATCTCGCCGACGCAGCGCATGCCGTACTTGTCGAGCCAGGCCCGGATGGCGTCTCGCGCTTCCCGCCCGCCCGCGAGCCTGGGCAGCTCGTCCAGGAAGCCCTCGTCCTCGACGTGCTGCAGAAAAGCCACCACGTCCGGATGCGGACGGATCACGTCCGCGACATCCAGGAGCGCCAGGCCCATCTCCGAGGTGACGTTGTTGGGGACGGACTGCGTGAGCGTGTCGGCCGCGTTCTTCTCGCCCAGCCACGCCTGCAGTTGCTCGTTGAGCCACCAGGTGGCCTCCATCGCCGACATGAACACCTGATGGCTTCGCGGATCGAACAAGATCCGCTTCAGCTCCTGGAGGTCCGCCAGGATGAAGTCGAAGAGCGCCGATCCGGACTTCGTCCGGATGTCGCGCTTCAAGGCGGCGATGGAGGCCTGGTTGCGCTCGATCAGCTCGGTGACGATGGCCGGATCGGTCTCGATCGGGGCTGGCGCGCCGCCCGCCGGGGCCCCGCCGGGACCCTCGTCCGGGAGCGGCCGGATGAAGTCGCCGCGGTCCAGGATGGTCTGCAGCGCCTCCCTGATCAGCGGATCGGATTTTCCCAGCATCTCCAGGAAGCCCGCGCGGCTCGCCGGCGAGGCCAGGGCCTGGGTGACGTCGACGAACAGTCTCCCGCCGGCCTCGGCCATGGGCCGCGGGGTCGTCATCTGCCAGAAGGAGAGCCCCAGCGGCTTCATGGGATCGGTCATCATCTGTTGATGTCCGACGGACACGTAGACGTGGTTCTCCCCGTCGCCGGCCGCGGGGATGGGGAACAGCGTGGTGATCGGCCGGCTCTGGACGATGTGGAAGTCATCGTCAACCCGGCACCATTCGATGTCCTGGGGGCCGCCGAAATGCGTCTCGATCCGGCGGCCGAGCTCCGCGAGCCGCACGGCCTGCGCGTCCGTCAGCGCCGGCTGTTCCTGCCGCGCCTTCTTTGCGACAATCTCGCCGTCCCGCACCTTGTAGACATCCGCGTTCACCCGGCCGGAGACCAGGGCCTCGCCGAGGCCGAAGACGGCCTCCACGGAGGCGACCTTCCGGTGGCCCGTGACGGGGTCGGCTGTGAACAGGATGCCGGCCGCCTGCGGGAAGACCATGCGCTGCACGACGACGGCCATGTGGACCTTCCGGGGGTCGAAGCCGTTCTGCAGGCGGTAGGTCACGGCCCGCTCGGTGAAGAGCGAAGCCCAGCACCGGCTGACGTGCTCAAGGATCGCCGCCGGCCCCACGACGTTCAGGTACGTGTCCTGCTGGCCCGCGAAGGACGCCGTCGGCAGGTCCTCCGCCGTCGCGCTGGATCGGACGGCGTAGGCGCCTTGTAGCCCAAGCCGGGCGAGCGGGCGGGTGATCGCCGCCGCCAGATCGCCGGGGATGGCGATCCCTTCGAGGATCCGGCGGACCTCCGCGCTCTCCGCGCGGATCGCCTCGCGATCGTCCGGCGAAAGAAGCGACAATCGATCGAGCCGATCGTCGATCGACGGCGCTTCCGCCAGGATCCGCCGGAAGGCGTCCGTCGTGACGCAAAAGCCGGCGGGCACGCGGACGCCTTCGATCCGCGAAAGCTCCCCCAGGTGCGCGCCCTTGCCGCCAACGGCCGCGACCTGCGTCCGGTCGATCTCCTGGAAATCCACCACGTACTCCCCGCGCGCCCCGTACGGCGTGGATGACATCCGCATGCCGCTCCTCCCATCTCCGTAGCACTTGGCCTCGACCCGAGGATCCGGCCGAGGCCGGCGACTCTACGGCACGCCCCGAGGCTTCCCGCAAGCCACCCGGTGCGCTATATTCTGAGAATGGGAAGGAGGGAGCACTCTCCTTTCGCTGGTCCGCATCTCTTTCCGCCCCCCCCGAACCACCCAAAAAGACAGCCGGCCAGGCCGTGGGGGAGGGAAGCTCCCTGCCTAGATGTCCACCCACTGGCCGATCTTCGCCCCGATGTTGGTCACCACGCCGCCCGTTCCGGCGCTGCTGGAAGCCGCCACGGGGTTCTCGGGCGACAGGTTGCCTTCGGCATCCATGAAGATCAGCTTTTTGTGGGGAAGATTCTCGTAGATGATGACGAACGACGAACCACCGTAGTTGAACTTGCCCATCTCCATGCCCTTGGTGACCTTGGCGCCCGCGCACATCTGCTCGTCGAAGGTGACGGTCGAGACCTCGCTCATTCCAAGCGGAATGCAGCACACGTGCCCGTAGTCCGGAGTCTTGATCACGATGACGCCGCGTGCGTTGACCTGGACGAGATAGGGCAGCGAGGCCGTGGTTGCGCCGCCAAAGTCCGGAATGACGAGCTTGTTGAAGAAGTCACCCGGAATGGTGAACGGATCGAACAGGACCTCGCCGTTGACGGGCACCCACCACCGGTGGAAGTTGTACGGATTCAGGTATGTCTGGAATATGTACCCGTTGGTGAAGATCTTCACCAGATCGTGCTTGTCGATGAGGTCCTGCTGCTCCTTGACCGGCGAGCTCAGGATGTCAGCGAGCGAGAAGGCCATGTCCTTGAACCAGAACACGTCGCGGCTGGCGATGTTGGAAGCCCAGCGGAACAGTGAGCCGTCGTTGGCCGCAATCGCCGTCCGGTTGGAGTCCGGATCGGCGATCGGCCGCTGCCTGGCCGGGTCCTTGAACAGACGTGTAAAGAACGAGTTCCACGAGGTCCAGTACGGAAGCTTGTCCTGATCCTTCTTCCAATCGTCGAATTGGTACTGCGCCTTTGCCTGCGGCGACAGCCACTGTTTGCCTTCCTCGGTGAACCCGACGGCGGACGGTGGTGTGCCGAGGAACTCGAACCACTCCCGCAGGACGGCCGACATCTTGCGGTTGAACATCGGCAGCCCAAACAGCGCGACCCCGCTTAGCGTAGGGTCGATCCCGACCACCCAGGCTGAGAATGGAAGGCCCACAAGCTCGTTGTTCACAAAGAAAGGAGGATGCTTCAGGATCGTGTTGAATCCGTGCAGCAAGGTTTCCTTGTCCTTGATGCGCGGAATGGCCACACCACCGGTCGAGGCCATGGTCGGGTAGGTCTCGACCAGGTTGAGGTTCTCGCGGCAGGCATTGTTGACCAGGTACCTGATCACTTCGTGAGTGTCGATGAACCGGTCGAGCTCCGCGATGCTCGGCGCATACTCGGTTCGTTCAGCATCGAGGATCATGCGATGGAATGCCTGCAGGCTCTCGCGCGACCTGGGAAGCCATCCGCTTTGCAGAGCGTGTGGATAATGGACCACTGATTCCGCTTTTGGGCCCGGGCTCCTGCTGATCCAGCCTTGATTGCTGCTCTCAGTCATCTCGCCTTCCCTCCTGATACATATCGACGGCGAGATTGCCGTCGAACGCCTTCGCCTTGACAGACTTCGTTTGCCTAATTTAACAGATAAGGAGCATGCTTCCCGCCAGGAAGCTTTCCTCCAGGGCAACATCGTGGTGACGCTCACTGCTCCAGGGCCCGGTCCAGCGCAGAGCCCCCCTCAGCCACAGAATCTGCCCTGGGAACAGCCCGTTCTGCCCACCATTTGGCGCCGATTCGTCACAAGCAAAGTCCCGGGACTGAGCGGGAAATCCCCGTGCCTTGAGGCGATGTCCGGGGACGAGAGGCAAAGTGCCGGGATTTCCTGAGCAGGATCAATGGCGGTGGAGCTCCTGGAGCTGATCCAGGAACCCGGCTTGACCCTTCAAGATCTTCTGCCGGGCGGTCTCGATCGGAAACCAGGCCGCTCGATCGACTTCCGGAAACTCCTGAATGCGCCCCGATTTTGGAGGCCATTCCAGCGGAAAGGTGCCGCTCTGGAGAAGCTCCGGGTTGAAATCTCCCCGAACAGCCCAAGCGTGAACGATTTTTCCACCGGGTTGCTTCAGTGGGCGTAGAGGCATGGCTTCACCGTGAACCGGGGAGCCCATCTCCTCTTCGAATTCGCGCTTTGCAGCTTCCAGGGGGTCCTCGCCCTCTTCGAGCTCACCCTTCGGAATGGACCATGCCCCCTCCTCCTTCTTGCTCCAAAAAGGGCCGCCGGGATGAACGAGAAGGACTTCCAGGGGGCCTGACGCCTCGCGGAACAACAGCAGGCCTGCGCTCTTCCTTGCCATGTGCGATGTCTCCAGCCAGGCTTCCCGCCCTACCCCACGCTCCGCGCCCGCACCTCCTCCGAGGTCAGCCCGTAGAGCGGCGGGGTGGAGATTCCCAGCAGCGAGAGGATCATGTAGATCTGCCCCCGGTGGTGCACCTCGTGCTCGACCATGGCGCGGAGCCACTTCCAGACCGCCATCCCGGCTCCGCCGGGGGTGACGCACTTGCGCTCGAGGTCTTCGGGGGTGAGGACGGCGAAGATCTCCTTCGCTTCGGCGTGCATCCGGTCGAGGTAGGCGAAGACCTCGTCGTAGCCTGCGGCGAGCTCGGGGCCGTGCCCGGGGTAGCGGCTCGGCCGGAGGGCGGCGTTCTCCGCGAACATGAAGCGCTCGATCGCGCCGAGGTGCCGCAGCAGGTCGCCGCAGGAGAACGCGCCCTCGCGGTAGCGCCACTCCAGGCGGTCCGGCGGGACGCACCGCGTGACCCGCAGGGTCCTCTGCCGCACCTTCTCGAAGTAGTCCAGAAACGGCCCGACGCTCGTGATCTCCATCCGCTCGGCCCTCCGCCGCCCGCGCGCCGGCGACAGGGCCGGCCGGCGGACTGTCTGGGCAGGATGGTATGCGATGTGGCTCGCCGCCCTGGCTAACTAATTCTAGAAAGAAACTCCTCCTGTCCGAGAAGGGCCAGCGCGGAACCTGCGACGGGGGAAATCTAGAAATCGTGCTCCGGGGCCAACAGGCCCCTGGCAACATTACGGACCGCTCAGCAAGCTCCGGATCCAACTAC
>DATHUD010000397.1:0-9599 GCA_035462575.1 Thermoanaerobaculia bacterium
CCGCCCGGGCATTCATGCCCGGGCGGACGACGGTCCTGCTAGCATAGGCATGCCGTGGATGAACCTAAGATCGATCCCAGGGAAGAGCCGCCGGTACAAGGCAACGGCCTTGCCGCACTGGCGGGCACGTGGACGCATGAAGAGTTCGTCCAATTCGAGGATGCGATCGCCGTTCTCGACTCGATGGCGATGGCGGCAGAGATCGACGAAGAGCTCGGGCGCTGATCCCCATGCCCACCCGCTACCTCGACGACGCCACCCCGGTCGTCCAGTTCGATCCCCAGCACGAGGTCTCGCCTTTCGTCCTCTTCCGGCGGATGAAAGAAGGCCAGCCCCCGGTGCTCGTCGACGTGCGGCCGGCCCCGGGAGCGTTGACGCTTCGGGGCGCGATCCCCTACCCCGGACCGGAGTGGTCTCCGTCGAAAGACGAGGACGTGATCCTCTTCGACGACGACGGCTCGATCGCCATTGAGGGGGCGCGCCACATGCAGGCCGCCGGGTGGCCGCGCGTCAAGGCCCTCTTCGGGGGACTGGAGCTCTACGAGTTCTCGCTCGACCCGGAGGTGGTCGGGGAAGAGACGTTCCTCGTGCGGAGCGGCACTTCCTAGAGCGTCACCACCCGGCCGGCCTCGCGGATCATCCGCGAGAAGCTCTGCCAGCCGAGGAGGACGTCCACCGAAGCCTGCACCCGGGCGGCGTCGAGGCCCAACAGCCGGGTCGAGGCGCTGCAGGCGTAGAAGCGGACCAGGCCGTCCGCTCGGCCTTGAGCGAGCATCTCGGTGAGTGGAGGCATGTCGAAGGACTCCAGGCGCTCCGGCGTCAGGGGCGGCCGGGGGTCGAGGTCATCCCACCGGCCGGTCACCCAGGAGTCGAGGGCGGCGAAGAAAAGAGCCACGTCCACCCGCTCCCCGGCCGCGGCCACGCTCGCCGCGAGCGAGGAGACCTGGAAACGCATCTCCCAGGAGCCGCCGTGGGCGAGGATCAGGAGATCGGCCATGGTCAGAGACTAGCACTCACGAATCCGGCCACCGCCTCCACGCCCTCCGCCAGGTTCTGCCGCTCGGTCCGCCCGGAGGAGGCCCGGGGCTTCCAGGAGTGGTCCCCGTCTTCCAGCCAGGCGATCCGGATGGCGGGCGACAGCTCGTATCCCGCAATCTCCTCCCGGGTGCCGAAGGCGTCCCGGGTCCCCTGCACGATCAGGGTGGGCGTGCGCAGGGCGGCGAGATGCGCGGTCCGCAGCCGGTCGGGCTTGCCCACCGGATGGAACGGATAGCCCAGGCAGACGAGACCGCGGACGCCCGCCTCGTCCGCCACGAGGCTCGCCATCCTTCCGCCCATGGACTTGCCGCCGATCACGAGCTTCTCTCCGCCTCCCAGCTCCGAGATCACCTGGAGCCACGCTTCGCGGAGCGCCGGCTCCCGGTCCGGCGGCTTCGAGCGCCCCGTCTCCCGCCGGAGCCGCATGTAGGGGAACTCGAAGCGGGCGACCCGCAGCCCCTTCTCCCCGAGCCCCCGGGCGAAGGCGTTCATGAAAGGGGAATCCATGGGCGCTCCCGCCCCGTGGGCGAGCGCCACGAGAGGGCCGCCTTGGGGTCCGTCGAACAGCAGGTCCGGTTTCGTCATCAGTCCCTCCTCGGTCCCTATTATTGACAGACCCAGACTCACCGGGTAGCCTCCGGGATAGTTTCTTCTTCGTAAGAGAGCCGCGCGTGATTTCGAGCCCACAGCCGCTCCCGGAGGTCCCTCTGCGCCAGGAGGGGACTTTGCAGGAGGTGCCGTTCGCCTCCCTGCTGTTCTCGCTTGCCGTCCGGAGGCAGACGCTGGTCCTGGAGGTCCGGCGGCGGCAGCTCTGGAAGAAGATCATTCTGGAGGACGGCGTGCCGGTCGACTGCCGCTCGAACCTCGCGCACGAGACCCTGGGGCGGTACATGGTCCTCGACGGCAAGCTCTCCGAGGACGACTTCACGGCCTGCCTCTCGAAGTCCGCGGCCCGGGGGGCTCCCTTCGGCGAGGTCCTGCTCGAGCAGGAGCTGATCTCGGCCGTCGACCTGTTCAAGGTCCTGCAGCAGAACCTGGCCAAGAAGCTCCTCGACATCTTCACCTGGAGCGAGGGGGAGTTCCAGATGCTCCCCGAGACTCCGGTCGTGGACTCCTCGCTCAAGGTGAAGGTGCCGCAGCTCATCCTCACGGGCGTGATGAAGCTCTCGCCCCAGGAAGAGGTGGACATGGCCGTGGGGCCGATGGTGGGCAAGAAGCTCGCCATCCACCCCTCGCCCTCCTTCCCCCTGGAGGAGATCCGGCTCGCCGCGAGCCAGAGCCAGATCGTGGAGGCGGTCCGGCCGGGGCGGCGCATGGGCGAGCTCGCGGAGGCGACCAGCCTGCCGTTCGACGAGATCACCCGCACGATCTATGCGCTGTCGGTCCTCGGCATCCTGGTGCCCGCGGACACGCTCCCCAAAGATCTGCTCTCCGCGACGGGATCGTTCAAGCGGCCCATCCTGGCCGCCCCGGTGCCGGCGCCCCCGGCTCCGGCCGCCCCGCCGTCCGCCGCCCCGGCGCCACCCGATCTCGAACGGCGGCGCAACGAGATCATGCAGGCCTATCTCTCCTACCGGCGGCAGGACGCCTTCGACCTCCTGGGCGTGCCCGAGGAGGCCACGGCTCCGGTGTGGGAGGCGAGATACCTGGAGTTCGCGAAGAGGTTCGCGCCCTGGACGCTCGACCACCCCGAGCTCGCCCCTCTGGAGGAGAGGGCCCGGGATCTCTTCCTGGCCGGCGCCCGCGCCTTTTCAGAGCTCGCCGACGTCGAGCAGAGAAACACCCTGCTCTTCCGCCGGAAGACCTTGCGCGAGGAGCGGGCGAAGAAGAATCCGTCCTCCTTCGCCATCAAGACCGACCTCCTGGATTCGGAGGCCCAGTACAAGAAGGGCAAGGCGCTCCTCGAAGCCGGCAAAACCAAGGACGCCCTCGTGCTCCTGGAGTTCGCGTCGGACTGCGACCCGACGAACGGCCTCTACGCCGCCGAGATGGCCTACTGCCGGTTTCTGTGCTCCACGGGATCGAGCGGCCAGGCGCTCAAGGAGCTCCAGGAGGCGCTGCGGCGAGACCCCGGATGCGGTATCGCCGCCTATTACGCGGGCGAGATCCACCGCCAGCTCGGCGCGTTCGACGAGGCCGAGCCCTACCTCAGGAAGGCCATCAAACTGATGAGCCCCGACCGCCGGCCCATCGAGGCTCTCCGGCTGCTCTCGGCCGAAAGGAAACGCTGAGAAACCAGCGCTAGAGTGAATGTTTCCGCTGTGCTAGCATGCACCGCTGATCGTGAACCGGAGCCACAAGCTCCTGCGAATGGACAAGGAGGGGACGGTGAAACTTGGAGACGTGCTGAAAAAGGAGAGAGAAAGAAAAAAACTCTCTCTTGAGGACATGGCCGGCCGGCTCGGTGTCTCGTCCGAAAAGTACGGCGAGATCGAAGCCGGCAATTCACCGGCCGAGAGATGGGGCCCGCTTCTCGCCATGATTGCCATCAAGCTCGAGACGCCCACCTCCCGGCTGCTCGCCGACAGCGGCAAGTCCGCCGACACCAAGGCGGGCCAGGCCGGCGAGCTGATCAAGAAGCACCGGGAGCGCCGGAGCAAGACCGCCGACCAGTTGGCCGAGCAGCTCGAGGTCTCGAAAGAGGAGTACGAGCAGATCGAAGCCGGGCAGTCGCCGATCGAGGAGTACGGCCCGCTGCTGCTGCACTACGCCGAGGTGATCGAGCAGCCCGTGTTCAACCTGTTCTACCCCTGCGGGCTGCCGCTCGACAAGCTGGACGACTATCCGTAGAGTCTCCTGCGCCGGGTTTCCCGACCCGGCCGGAGAAGCCGTACCCATCGGCCTGCTTTAAGCAGGCCGATCTCGTTTGAATCATCTGGTTTCAATCCACTTGAAGATCCAGGGAGCCCGATCTCATGCCGAACGACACCCTCCGCCGTTTCGCCCGGACGCTCGCCACCGCTCTCCTTCCGATCGCCCTGCTGCTCGCTCCGGGAGGAGCGGACCCCGCCCTCGCGGCCAAGACCCCGAAGAAAGAGGCCGCCTCCCCGCCCGCGGCGAAGCTGCCGGTCGATCCCGCGCTCTTTGCGGCTTCGAAGTGGCGCGAGGTCGGCCCCTACCGCGGCGGGCGCTCGGCGGCGGTGGCCGGCCTCCCCGGCGACCGCAACACCTACTACTTCGGCGCGACCGGCGGCGGCGTGTGGAAGACCACGGACGCGGGCCTCACCTGGAGGAACGTCTCGGACGGATTCTTCGGCGGCTCGATCGGCGCGGTCGCCGTCTCCCCTTGGGACCCCAACGTGGTCTACGTGGGCGGCGGCGAAAAGACGGTGCGCGGCAACGTCTCCCACGGCGAGGGGATGTGGAAGTCGACCGACGCGGGCAAGACCTGGAAGCACGTGGGCCTCGCCGACTCGCGGCACATCCCCAGAGTCCGCATCCACCCCAAAAACCCCGACCTCGTCTACGCCGCGGTGCTCGGCCACCTCTTCGGCCCCAACGAGATGCGCGGCGTCTACCGCACGGCGAACGGCGGCGCCAACTGGGAGCGGATCCTCTACGTGAACGACCGCGTGGGCGCGGTCGACCTGATCCTGGACCCCACGAACCCGCGCGTGCTCTACGCCACGATGTGGAACGTGCGCAGGACTCCCTACAGCCTCGAGAGCGGCGGCCCCGGCTCCGGGATCTGGAAGTCGACCGACGGCGGCGACACCTGGGCGGAGCTCACCGGCAACCCCGGCCTCCCCAAGGGGACGCTCGGCATCATCGGCATCACCGTCTCCCCCACCAACCCGGAGAACGTCTACGCCATCGTCGAGGCCGCGGAGGGCGGCGTCTTCCGCTCGCGGGACGGCGGGAAGACCTGGACCAAGACGAACGAGGAGCGGTCGCTGCGCCAGCGCGCCTGGTACTACACGCGCATCTACGCCGACCCCAAGGACGAGGAGGCGGTCTACGTCCTGAACGTCCAGTTCCACCACTCGAAAGACGGCGGCAAGAGCTTCACCACCATCCGGGTCCCCCACGGCGACAACCACGACCTGTGGATCGATCCCGACGATCCGCAGCGGATGATCGAGTCGAACGACGGCGGCGCCAACGTCTCCGAGGACGGCGGCCGGACCTGGACGAGGCAGGACAACCAGCCCACGGCCCAGATCTACCGCCTCTCGACCGACAACCACTTCCCGTACCGCCTCCTGGGCGGCCAGCAGGACAACACGGCCCTGCGCATCCTCTCCCGGGGCACGGGCGGGGGGATCGGCGCCGGGGACTGGGACGTGACCGCGGGCGGCGAGAGCGGCTACGTCGTGGCCGACCCCGAAAACCCGGACGTGGTCTTCGGCGGCTCCTACGGCGGCCTCCTGACCCGCGTGAACCACGACACCGGCGAGATCAGAGACGTCAACCCCTGGCCGAACGACCCGATGGGCTCGGGGGCGGCGGACCTCACCTACCGCTTCCAGTGGAACTTCCCCATCCTCTTCTCGCCCCACGACCCGAACACGCTCTACTCGGCGGCGAACGTCCTCTTCAAGTCGACGGACGAGGGGCAGAGCTGGCAGCCGATCTCCCCGGACCTGACCCGCAACGACAAGTCCAGGATGGGCCCCTCGGGCGGCCCGATCACCAAGGACAACACCAGCGTCGAGTACTACGGGACGATCTTCTACGTCGCCTTATCGCCGCTCGAAAAAGGCGTGATCTGGACCGGCTCGGACGACGGCCTCGTCCACGTGTCGAGAGACGGCGGCGCGAGTTGGAAGAACGTCACCCCGAAGGGGATGCCCGAGTGGATCCAGATCAACGCGATCGATCCCCACCCCTTCGAAAAGGGCGGCGCCTACGTGGCCGCCACGATGTACAAGTCGGACGACTTCCGGCCCTACCTCTACCGCACGACCGACTACGGCGCCACCTGGACACGGATCGACAGCGGCATCGACCCCCTGCACTTCACCCGCGTGGTCCGGGCCGATCCGGCGCGGCGCGGGCTCCTCTACGCCGGCACCGAGCGCGGGGTCTACGTCTCCTTCGACGACGGCGCCCGCTGGCAGCCGCTCCAGATGAACCTGCCGATCGTCCCGGTCACCGACCTCGCGGTCAAGAACGGCGACCTGGTCGCCGCCACCCAGGGGCGCGGCTTCTGGATCCTGGACGACCTGGCGCCGCTGCGCGCCGTCGCCGCCAACCCCAAAGACGCCGCGGGGAGGAAGGTCCATCTCTTCGAGGTGAGCCCGGCCCTGCGCCTGACGAACGCCTTCACCCCGCCCAACGCGCCGCAGGGGCAGGGCCAGAACCCGCCCACGGGCGTGGTGCTCCACTACTGGCTGAAGGAGGCGCCTCCCGCCAAGGAAGCCGAGAAGGTGAAGCTCGAGATCCTGACCGCGGACGGCCAGGTGATCCGCACTTTCACCGGCAAGCCGGCCGAAGGCCGGAAGGCCGCCGAGCCGAAGCCCGCGGGCGAGGGGGTGAAGGAAGAGGCCCCCCAGCCCGCCGAGGAAAAAAGCGCGGAGCTCGCCAAGGACAAGGGCGGCGAGGCCGAAAAGGAGGCCGAGCTCGAAAAGGAAAAGGACGAAGACGAGGAGAAGGTGAAGATCCCCACCGAAGCGGGCCTGAACCGCTTCGTGTGGGACATGACCTGGCCCCGGGGCAAGACCTTCCCCGGCATGATCCTCTGGAGCGGGCAGCCGCCCTCGCCCGTCGCGATCCCCGGCTCCTACCAGGCCCGCCTGACCGTGGGAGGGGAGACCTTCACGCAGCCCTTCGAGATCCGGAAAGACCCGCGCTCCTCGGCCACCCAGCAGGACCTCGAAGCCCAGTTCCGTTTCCTGATGGACGCGCGCGACAAGCTCACCGAGGCCCACGACGCCATCCGGAGGATCCGCGAAGTGCGCGCGCAGCTCGACGACACCAGAAAGCGCCTGCGCGGCAAGGAGGACATGAAACCCGTCCTCGACGCCGCCAGGGAGCTCGACAAGAAGATGACGGCCGTCGAGGAGGTCCTCTACCAGACCAAGAACAAGAGCTCGCAGGATCCGCTCAACTTCCCCATCCGCCTGAACGACAAGCTGAACGCGGTGGCCGGCTCCGCCTCCCTGGGCGACTTCCGGCCCACGGCCCAGGCCGTCCAGGTCAAGGAGCAGCTCACCGCGGCCATCGACGCCGAGCTCGCCAGGCTCCGCCAGGTCTGGGAGGGGGACCTCGTCAAGCTCAACGAATTGGCCCGGGAAAAAGGGGTCGCGGCGGTGATCGTCCCCGAACCTCGTCTAAAATAGCCAGGCACCGTCAAGCAAAGCCTGTTTGAGACGACATCGGAAGGCGAAAAGATGACAGTCATTACGAAACAGATGACGAGCTATCCACTGAGCGGTTGGGACCTCTCGGAGCTGTTGCCGGAGACGAGCGAAGAGGTGATCTCCGGACGCCTCGCCGACCTCGAAGCCACGGTCTCCGCCTTCGAGGCGCGGCGCGTCGAGCTCGGGCCTCGGATGGACAAGCGGGCGTTTCTCGACATCCTGCGGCAATACGAGGAGCTGATCCACCGCACCCAGGTGCTCTCGGGCCACGCCTCCCTCTGGTTCTACTCCGACACCGGAAACCCCGAGGCGCTCACCTTGAGGAACCGGGTCCGCCAGGCCACCACCGTGGCGGGCAACCGCTCCCTCTTCTTCACCCTCTGGTGGCGGAGCCTCCCGGACGACGAAGCCTGGAACCTCCTCCCCGACGAGCGGGAGCACGGCGACTACCGCCACTACCTCCAGGATCTGCGGCGCTTGAAACCCTACACGCTCGACGAGAAGTCCGAGCAGATCATCAACACCAAGGACGACAACGGCATCGGCACGGTGCTGACGCTCTACTCCATGCTCACCAACCGCCTGGAGTTCACCCTGGAGGTGGACGGCGAGACCCGGACGCTCACCCGGGACGAGCTGATGAGCCATGCCTTCTCGCCACGGCCCGAGCTGCGCCAGGCCGCCTACAAGGAGCTCTACCGGGTCTACTCCCAGGAGGCCGCGGTTTTAGGCCAGATCTACGTCTCCCGGGTGCGCGACTGGTACGACGAGATGGTCGGCCTGCGCGGCTACCCCTCGGCCATCGCCGTCCGCAACATCGACAACGACGTGCCCGACCGCGCGGTCCAGGCGCTCCTGGACGTGGCCCGGGACAACGCCTCGATCTTCCAGCGCTACTTCCGCCTGAAGGCGAGCTGGCTGGGCCTCCCCCGCCTGCGCCGCTACGACATCTACGCGCCGCTCGCCTCCTCCGACCGCCGCGTCCCCTACGCCGACGCGGTGCGCTCGGTGCTCGAGACCTTCGAGGACTTCCACCCCACCTTCGCGGCCCACGCCGAAAGGGTGTTCGCCGAGAACCATATCGACAGCGAGATCCGCAAGGGCAAGCGGGGCGGCGCCTTCTGCTCGACCGTGCTGCCGCGCTACACCCCCTGGGTGCTGGTCAACTACGCCGGCCGCGTGCGCGACGTGGCGACCCTCGCCCACGAGCTCGGCCACGCCGTGCACAGCATGCTGGCCGAGGGTCATTCGAGCCTCACCCAGCACGCCTCGCTCCCGTTGGCCGAGACCGCCTCCGTCTTCGGCGAGATGCTGATGACCGACCGCCTGCTGCGCGAAGAGAGCGATCCGCTCATCCGCCGCGAGATCCTGGCCGCGGCCGTGGACGACGTCTACGCGACCGTGCTCCGCCAGGCCTACTTCGTGCTCTTCGAGCTCGAAGCCCACGAGGCCATCCGCGCCGGCCGCTCGGTCGAGGAGATCTCCGAGCTCTACATGGGCAAGCTCCAGGAGCAGTTCGGCGACAGCGTGGAGGTGGCCCCCGAGTTCCGCTACGAGTGGCTCTCGATCCCCCACATCTACCAGACGCCCTTCTACTGCTACGCCTACAGCTTCGGCCAGCTCCTCGTGCTCGCCCTCTACCGGCGCTACCAGGAAGAGGGCGAAGCCTTCAAGCCCGGCTACCTCCGCCTCCTCTCCTACGGCGGCTCCGCCCGCCCCGAAGCCATCCTCGCCGAGGTCGGCATCGACATGACCGACCGCGAGTTCTGGCAGGGGGGGTTCGATCTGGTGAAGGAGCGGATCGAGGAGCTGGAGCGGGTGTAAAAGCGACCGGCCTCCGGCCGGCCCTCACCCCAACCCTCTCCCAGCCTCCCGCCCCCCGACCGGGAGAGGGAGCCTTTGCTAGAAGGAGAAAACAGCTCCCTCCTCTCCCGGGGGAAGGACGGGAGGCTGGGAGAGGAGGGCCGGGGAGGTGAGGGCCGGGCGGGGGCGGCGACGCCCTACGCCGTCAGCTCCCGCTCCACCGGCGGCAAACACCGCGCCTCGTCGCAAGCCTGGTACACCAGCACGATTTTCCCCGGCCCCGAAATCTCCCCTTCGATCTCCACCCGGCCCGAGTACACGGAGAGAGGCGCCTCCAAAAAGCTCGCCTGTGTCTTCTCCCCTTCGGGGTAGCGGACGTTCCTCACCTCCCCGCCCTCGGCCCGCACCTCCGTCGGCACGAGGAACTCCTCCGAGGCGGGATTCGCCTGCAGGTGC
>DATHUD010000398.1:0-1773 GCA_035462575.1 Thermoanaerobaculia bacterium
TGCGTCCAGGGGTCGGAGGCTGCTTTCGCCGATCTTGTGCGGCGCTACAAGAGCCGTATCGTCAACCTGATCTACCGTTTCATTCGCGATCACCAGCGGGCGGAGGACCTGGCCCAGGAAGTCTTCGTCCGGGTCTTTCTCCACCGGGAGCGCTACCGCAAGAGCGGCAAGTTCTCCACCTGGATCTTTACGATCGCCGTCAACCTCGCGAAGAACGAGATACGGCGTAAAGTGAGGCTCAAGAACGTTTTGAGTCTTGAAGGACTTCAGGAAGTGGCCGGATCCTCCGGGTTCTTCCTGAAGGACAAGAAGCCCGATCCCGATCGGGATTTGGAACGGGACCAGCTCAATGATATCGTTACGAAGGCCATCGAGAAACTGCCCCAGCGTTACCGGATGGCTCTCGTCCTGCGGGACATTGAAGGTCTCTCCTACGAGGAGATCGGTGACATTCTCCAGATACCCGGCGGCACGGTCCGCTCCCGTATCAACCGAGCCCGCCTGATGCTCAAGGAAAAGCTCAAACCCTTTCTGAGGACCGGTTTATGACTCATTGTGACAAAGTGCGCTGCCTCTATTCGGTCTGTCTCGAGGGAGAAGCCAGTGTATCCGACACGACTTTCTTCCAGGAGCACATGAACCAGTGTCCGAAGTGCCGCTCGGACTACGCCGCGTTCACGGCCACCTCCGGCATTCTCCGCTCGCTCTCCGGGATCGACGTGTCGCCCGGTTTCGAGGACCGTGTCCTGGCGCGGGTGCGCGCCGCCTCGGTGTCCCCGGCCCCGGTCGAATCGGGCCCGATCGAGATCTCCATGGAGCCGCGCTGGTGGGAGGGGTGGTTTCCGAAGCTGGCCCTCGCCGGCTCGGTGGCCGCGCTTGCCATCGTGGTGTCCCTGAACCGCCCCGAGAGCCCGAAGGTGGCGGAAGTCGAAAGCGTTCCGGCGCCCGCGGGCCAGCTCGCCTCGAGCGGCCAGGACGTCATGACCCTCCAGGAGCTCTACCCGGATCTCTCGCCGGAAGTCATGCAATCGATGCAGAATCTCACGCGTGACGGCGTGCTCGACCGCATGGTGATTCAGCAGGGTTCCCCTTCCGGGGATATCCGCGTCGTGACGCCCGTTGGATACGGAGCGGACGGACCGGTTTACGTGACCTTCTGATGATCCAGGCCAGCCCGACCCGCGAACGTTCCCCATTCGCGGGAGCTTTTCGACGCGGCTTCATTCCCTTCGCGCTTCTCTTCAGCGTCGCGATCCCGACAGGGCCGGTCATCGCCCAGTCCGAGGTCAGCCCGCTCGACACGTTCGAACGGGAGATGCTCGAGCTGGCGCGTTCCTCCGAGCCGTTCGTCGTCCATATCGAGGCGCAGCTCGCCGTGACACCGAAGAAGAGCCGCCTCAAGATCATTCCCCCGGGGAAAGCGGCCGCCGCGCCGCGCCGCATCGGCTCGGGCATCGTTCTGGACGGCGAAGGCGGCATCATCACGACCGCCTCGATCGTTGACGGCGCCGAGAAGGTCCAGGTCCGCACCCGATCGGGCGAGATCTTCCAGGCCACGGTTGTCGGGATCGACCGGCGCACGAACGTGGCGCTCCTGTCCGCTCCCGGCGCCCGTCTCACCCCGGCCCGGCTCGGCGAATCGGACCTTGTGACGCCCGGCTCACGCGTGGTCGTGGTTGGAAGCATTCCTCCGAAACAGCCCATGAGCTCCTTCGGCACGATCCAGGTCGACCGCGGCCTCATCTGGGGCTACTCGGAAGTGGAAATGCTTCA
>DATHUD010000399.1:0-11010 GCA_035462575.1 Thermoanaerobaculia bacterium
GCTCCCGGTCGGCCGCGCACCAGACGTTGACGGAGAGGATCAGGCTCGGCTCGCCGGCGCTGCCGGAGAGCAGCACGGCGAGGTCGGGCGCGCGGCCCGGCCCCTTGCCGGAAAGCTGGCGTGCGAGGGTGCACATGTAGATCAACTTGCCCACGCGCATCTCCGCCTTGGTGTCGGGGTTCATCCTGAGCTGATCCGCCGGCACGCCCCAACCCTGCTTCTGAAGCTCCGCGCAGATCTTAGGGAGCCGGTCTCCCAACTGTTTGGCCGGGTTTTCCTTGGCGGCCACAGGCGCTGCCGTCAGGACGGCGGCCAGGAAGCTCGCTGCGACAAAGCGGTGACGAAGGTCGATGTTCATCCCAGGGATCTCCAGTCAGGTTTCAGAAGGCGCGCCCCACCGCGCCGGGTCGGCGAAGAGGCGGAGCGGCTGCTGGGCGAGGCGGAAGACGGCGGTGGCACCGAACGGAAAGCGGGTGGCCGTCCGGGAGCCATCGGTGAAGAGCCAGCCCGCCGCCATGGCCGATTCCACGACCAGCTCCTGGCCGGGCTCGACGAAACCGGTCTCTAGGGCCGCGCCGCGGCCGTGCGCGCGGTAGAGCTCTCTGGCGCGGAACTGGAGGCGGCGCGAGTCGAGAGGCATCGGCTGGCCGCCTGCGGAGCGGATCCCCGCCGTCGAGCCCGCCGCGGTCGCGATCCACAACCCGGAGCTGCGGTGATCCTCCTTCCGGCGGCCGAGGTGCAGACGGTAGCGGCTGGTCGCCGCCGGCTGCTCGTGCGCGATGAGGATGTCGTTGAGCGCCGGGGTCAGGAGCCGCCCTTCGAGCTCGGCCTCGAGGCGGGCGACCGATTGCGGCAGCAGGGCTCCGCTCGCGATCCGCGCGAGGATCCGGGCCAGATTCGAACGCCGGGCGAGCGCCAGAAATCCGACGCTCGAGCGCGGCGCGGAGTTGACGCCGAGCAGAGCGCCCCCGGTCACCCAATGCGAGGCGGTGAGGAGGGTCCCGTCGCCGCCCACCGAGATCACGAGCGCAGCGCGGGCGATCGCCCGGCGATCCCTGGCGTCGATCGCATCGACCGAGACCGTGACCGGCGTAACGCCCAGACGGGAGAGCGCCTCGTGGAGAGTGGCGAGAGTGCGCTCCTGCTCACGCGCCGCATCCTCCACCGCGCCGGCGAGGCGCCGGCCGGTACTGACGAGCCGGTCCGCCACCCGCTTGCGGGAGGCGACCGGCGTCTTGACCACGAGGACGCAGGGGGAAAGAGGGATGTCGGTTTGTCGGGGTGGCACAGGCAGAGACTACCGCGACTGGCGGCGCCTCACCTATACCCCTCCGAACCGAGATCCTCCCCTACAGGCCGCCCGATGAGCTCCAGCAGCTCTGGGGGAAAAAAGGTACAGCGATCCGGCTCTTTCTGTAGCATGACATCCGTGCTACCGTGCCATCGTCGAAAGAAGTCGAAATCGTTGACTACCACTGAGAGGCACCCATGGTTCGAATTCCCACTCACCGCGAGCCCACCCATCCTGGAGAGATGCTCTTCGAGGAGTTCCTCAAGCCGATGTCTCTGTCTCAAAGGGACTTGGCCCAGGAAATCCACGTACCCTATCAGCGCGTCAACGAGCTCGTGAACAGGAAGCGGGGAATGACCCCTAGCACAGCGCTCCGCCTTGCGAAGTTCTTCGGCACCTCCGCAGAGTTCTGGATGAACCTTCAGCTTCGCTGGGACCTGTATCATGCCGGCCTGTCCGAAGCCGCTGAGTTGAAGCGCATCAAGAGAATCAAGGCCACCTCCCAGCCAGCCGCCGTCGGTCACTGACCACGCTCGCGGTACGGCGAGGGGGTACGATGCTGCCTGGCGCAGACGTTACGGAACGGCGACGAGACACGTCTCATACCCTCTCCCGAGGGTCTCGTTGCTACACCGCCGCCGCCACAACGCCGTCGTCGGCCGCGGCCTCCGCCTCCTCTTCGGGCGTGCGCTTGCGGGCCACCAGCATGTAGATCGACGGCACCACGAAGAGGGTGAACATCGTGCCGATGATCATGCCGGAGACCAGCATGATGCCGATGCTGTTGCGCGCTCCGGCTCCGGGACCGCTCGCGAAAATCAGCGGCATGTGGCCGACCACCGTGGCCGCGGTCGTCATCAGGATCGGGCGCAGGCGCGTCGAGGCCGCCTCGAGGATGGCGCGCAGCTTGTCGAGCCCTTTCTCCTGCAGGTGGTTCGCGAACTCGACGATCAGGATGCCGTTCTTCGCCACCAGCCCCACCAGCGTGATCAATCCCACCTGGCTGTAGACGTTCAACGAAGTGAAGCCCAGGAAGGAGAAGAGCAGGGCTCCGGCCAGGGCGAGCGGCACCGAGCCCGCCAGGATGATGAACGGATCGCGGAAGCTCTCGAACTGGGCTGCCAGAACGAGATAGATCAGGATCGCCGAGAGCAGGAAGGTGGCAAGGAACTTGCCGCCTTCGACGCGAAGCTGCCGCGATTCACCGGCGTAGTCGACGGTGTAGCCCTGGGGCAGGATGCTCCGGGCCTCGCCTTCCAGGAAGCGCAGCGCCTGGTCGAGCGAGACCCCCGGCGGAATCGCGCCCGTGATGCGCACGGCGTTCAACTGCTGGAACCTTTTGAGCTCGCGGGGCTCGGTCGTGGTGCGCAGCGTGGCGAAGGTGGAGAGCGGCACCAGCCGGCCGTCCGCCCCCGTGACGTAGAGGTCCGACAGTTGATCCGCCGTCAGCCGCTCGCTGCGCTTGACCTGCGGGATGACCTTGTAGCTCCGGCCTCCGATGCTGAACCGGTTGACGTAGTTGCCGCCCAGAAGCGTCGAGAGGTCGCGGCCGGCCTGGGCGAGGTCGACGCCCTGGGAACGCAGCTTGTCGCGGTTGAAGACGACCTCGGTCTGCGGCTGGTCGAATTTCACGTCGGTGTCGGCGAACATGAAGAGGCCGCTCGCAAAAGCCTTCTGCACGATCTGGTTGGCGATCTCGCTGACCCTCTGGGGCTCGGCCGTCGAGGCGATGACAAAGTCGACGGGGAGCCCGCCGCCACCGCCGGGCAGGGGCGGCGGCGTGCTGGGGATGACCCGCAGGCCCGCGATCTCCGACAGCCTGGCCGACACCTCCATCTGGAGCTCCGCGCTGGTCTTCGTGCGCTCGCTCCACGGCTTCAACCCCATGCCCGCGAAGCCCCCGTTGGGGAAGATGATCTGGAAGGTGGTGTCGGTCTCGGGGAACGACTGGAAGGTCTTGTAGATCTCGTCCGAAAAGAGCTTGGTCTGATCGATCGTCGCGTTCGCGCCGGCCTGGACGATCCCGAAGATGATCCCCTGGTCCTCGGCGGGCGCCAGCTCCTTTTGCGAGAACAGGTAGAACGGCACCATCAGCAGCGTGACGATCACCCAGAGCGTGAGCACCACGGGCCGGTAACGGAGCGTCCCGGACAGCACCCGCCCATAGGCGCCGCGGACGCGTTCGAACTGCCGGTTCACGAAACCGGCGAAGCCGCGCTCGGTGTCGCCCGCGCGCAGCATCTTCGAGCCCATCATGGGCGAGAGGGTCAGCGCCACCACGCCGGAGACGAGCACCGCGCCGGCCAGGGTGAAGGCGAACTCGCGGAACAGCGAGCCGGTCAGGCCGCCCTGGATCGCCAGCGGCGTGTAGACCGCGGCCAGGGTGATCGTCATGGCGATGATCGGGCCCACCAGCTCGCGGGCCGCTTCGATGGCCGCCTGGTAAGGGCTCTTGCCTTCGTGCAGGTGCCGCTCGATGTTCTCCACCATGACGATCGCGTCGTCCACGACCAGGCCGACCGAGAGCACGATGGCGAGCAGCGTCAGCAGGTTGATGGTGAAGCCGGCGGCCAGCATGATGAAGGCCGCGCCGACGAGCGAGATCGGGATGGCCACCACCGGAATGATCAGCGACCGCACCGAGCCCAGGAAGAGGAAGATGACGAGGATCACGATCAGCAGGGTCTCGGACAGGGTTTTGAGCACCTCGCGGATGGAATCCTCGATGTAGACCGACGAGTCGAAGGGGATGCCGGCCTTGATCCCCGCCGGCAACTGCGCCTCGATGCCGGGCATCGCCTCGCGCACCCGGCGGATCACGTCCAGCGTGTTGGCGGTGGGCAGCACCCAGATCCCCATGAAAACGGCGGTCTCGCCGTTGAAGCGGACGTCCTGGTCGTAGTTCTCGGCGCCGAGCACCACGTCGGCGATCTCGCCCAACCGGACGACCGTGCCGTGCTCTTCCTTGACCACGAGCTGCCGGAACTCCTCGACCGTCCGGAGGTCGGTGTTGGCGGTCAGGTTCACCGACACCATCGATCCCTTGGTGCGGCCGAGCGCCGACAGATAGTTGTTCGCCGCCAGAACGTCCCTGATCCGCGACGGCGAGATGCCGTGGGCCGCCATCTCGCTGGGCTTCAACCAGATGCGCATGGCGAACGTGCGGTCGCCGAAGATGTCGGCGCGCTGCACGCCGCTGATGGCGGCGAGCTTCGGCTGCACCGCCCGCACCAGGTAGTCGGTGATCTGGTTCTGGTCGAGCTCCGCGGAGGAGAAGCTCAGATACATCCCCGCGAACTGGCTGTCCGCGGTCTCGAGCGCGATGACCGGCGCCTCCGCCTCCGGCGGCAAAGTGTTGCGCACCTGCGCCACCTTGGCCTGGATCTGGGTGAGGGCGGCGTTGGTGTCGAAATTGAGCTTCAGGTGCACGGTGATCGTGCTCACCCCCTGGGAGCTCGCCGACTCCATGTAGTCGATGCCGTCGGCGCTCGCGATCACCCGCTCGAGCGGCGTGGTGATGAACCCGCGCACCAGGTCGGCGTTGGCGCCGACGTAGGCGGTCGTCACGTTGATCACCGCGACGTCGCTTCTCGGGTATTGCCGGATGGCGAGCGACCGGACGGCCTGCAGGCCGGCGATCAGGATGACCAGATTGACCACCACCGCCAGGACGGGCCGGCGGATGAACAGATCGGTGAGCTTCATCTAGCTGTCCTCCGGCCGCGGCGCGGGGTTGTTTCCGGGCTGGATGTCGTTGTTGACGCGGACGGCGGCGCCGTTCCTGAGCTTGAAGACGCCGGAGGTGACCACCTCTTCGCCGGGCTTGACGCCGGAGACGACCGCGACCTGATCGCCGCGCGTGCCCCCCAGCTTCACGAACTGCTGGCGCACGCCGCGGAAGGGCTTGCCGTCCGGGCCCTTGACGTCCTCGACGATGAAGACCGAATCGCCATAGGGCGCGTAGCTGATCGCCGAGGCGGGAAGCGAGACGACCGGGGTGCTTTCGCCCAGGAGGATCCGCGTCTCGACGAACATACCGGGGTGGAGGAGCCCGTCCGCATTGGCGAAGGTGGCCTGGATCTGGACGTTTCTCGTGCTCGGGTCGACGACCGAATCGACCGCCGTGATCCGGCCCGTGGGCCGGACGCCCGCCTGTCCCTCGACCGTCAGGTCCACGGTGGCGCCGGGCCGCAGGTGGCCCACCTCCCGCTGCGGCACGGCGAAGTTCACGTAGATCGGGCGGAGGGACTGCAGGGACACGACCGGGGAGCCCGGGGCCAGATACTGGCCGAGGTTGACCTGGCGAAGGCCCAGAACCCCCGAGAACGGCGCCCTGATGGTCTTCCTCTCGATGGTGGCGCGGATCTCGCCCACGCGGGCCTCGCCCTGCGTGGCCTCGGCCGCGGCCCGGTCGTAGTCCGCCTGCGGAATGACCCCGCTCTCGCTGAGGCCGCGCATCCGGTCGAGGTTGAGCTTCGCCAAGTCCCGCTGCGACTCGGCGGCGGCCAGTTGCGCCACTTCCTGGCGCGTGTCGAGCTTCACCAGCAACTGCCCGGCCCGGACCGTGCCGCCGGAGGCGAAGGAGATCCGCTCCACGATCCCGGGCAGGTCCGCGCTCACGGTGACGCCCTGGACGGGGACCACCGTCCCGATGGCGGTCACCGCCGCCGGCCACGTCTCCTGCCGGGCGGCGATCGTGGTGACGGCCTCGGGAGGAGGTTGAAAGGAGGAGGCTTGCGCGGCGGCTCCCTTGATCTGGTTGAGCTTCAAGGCGGCGAGGGCCGCGAGAACAACGGCCACCGCCACCAGCATCAGGAACATCCGCTTCTTCATGACGGAAATCTCCCCCGGCCGAGTGTAAAAGACGGGAATGGGAAAAGTCGAGCCAAACGTCCCGCCCTCCGCCCGGCACAGGTCCGGACGGAGGGCAGATCGAGGACGCACGGAAGATACGCTCCCGGCCCGGAAAGGTTTTCCGGCGGAGCGGCCAGCTCAAAGCCGCGCTCTATTCGGTCACGCTTGACGCCGAGGCGCAGCTCGATCCTGCGGCGGTAGAGAGTCGAGCGACCGATGCCGAGCTCGGCGGCAGCGGCGCTCACGTCCTCCCCGGCCAGTCGGGATCGAGGCGAGCGAAGCGGGCTCAGCGGGCCACGAAAGGGGCGTCTGACGCACCGTTCTTGGTAGAAGGTGGCCTGGACGCTTCAGTCCACCGCTTTCGAGAGATCAAGGAGGAAAGTATGAGAATCGTCGGAATGCTGCTGCTTTTGATCATGGCGTCGACCGGACTGTTCGCGGACGAGGCCGCCCTGCCGCGGGCCGACACGCTGGCGGAGCCCAGCGCCACCCCGGCCCTGGAGATCGCCTGTAAGCAGGAGCTGACGGGCGAGCCCTCGAACCGAGTGGAGGCTCTGCTGCCCCCGAGCTTCTTCGAGCCAGCTCTGGAGTCGACCTGTAACTGCGATACTCAGTGCGGCGGCGGCTGCGGACGGCTCCGCGCCTGCTACAACGGTTTCCCGATCTGCGAATGCTTCCACTGTTAGGCACGCCGCCGGGACCGAATCAAGGCTCGGTCCCGGCGTCAGGTCGCCGCCCGATCACGCCGCGTGCAGAGCGCTCGTCGGGTCGACGCTCGCGGCGCGGCGCGCCGGGACGACGCTCGCCAGAAGCGCGGCCGAGGCGAGCACGATCACGACCGAGGCGAGCGTCAGCGGGTCCGTGCGCTCGACGCCCACGAGGCTCGCCGCGAGGACGCGGGTCGCCGCCGCGGAAGCCAGGAGCCCGAGGAGGACTCCGACGGTCACGGGGACCGCGGCCTGGCGCAGAACGAGGCGGACGACGTCTCGGGGTGTGGCCCCGAGAGCCATCCGTACGCCGATCTCGGAGGTGCGCTGGGTGACGAAATAGGCCACGACGCCGTAGATGCCGATCGCGGAGAGGACGAGGCCGATGACGCCGAGCAAGGTGAGCAGGAGCGTGTTGAAGCGCGCCGTAGCCACCGTGCCGGCCATCCGCTCCTCCATGGTGCTCACGCTGTAGAGGGGCACGTCCGGATCGATCCTCGCGATGGCCCGGCTCAGCGCGGGAACGAGGGCGGCGGGATCGCCCTCGGTGCGCACCGCCACGTACATCGTGCGCTCGATCCAGTTCCAGGAGTCGGGCGGCGCCTGCGCCACCGGCAGGTAGAACTCGGGGTAGACCTCCTCGGCGAGACCCCGCGAGCGCACGTCCGCAACCACTCCGACGATCACCTTCTGGATCGGGGTCTCGCCGTCCGCCTCGGCTTCACAGCAGGCGACCCGGCGCCCGAGGGGGTCTTTTCCGGGGAAGAGCGCCCGGGCCAGGGTTTCGTTGACGATCATCACCTTCTCGGCGCCGCGCCGGTCGCGCGCATCGAAAAGGCGCCCGCGGACCAAGGGAATGCCCAGAGCCTCGAAATAGTCCGGCGTCACCAGGCCGAGCCGGGCATCCACCAGGTTCTTCATCGAGAAGGGTGTCCCCTCCGGCCACAGGCCGTTGCTGTTGCCGCCGGGAGACATGGGGATCTGCGACGTAAGGCCCACGGCCTCTACGCCCGGGATCTGCGACGCCTCTTCGACGATGCGCTCGAACGTGGCGGCCACCCGGCCGGGATCCCGGTATTCCGCCACGGGAAGCGAGAGACGGGCGCTCACGACACCTGCCGGGTCGAATCCCGGCCGGATGCGCTGCAGCTCGAGCGCCGACCGGATCAGCAGCCCGGCGCCCACCAGGAGAAGGACGGCGAGCGCCACCTCCGCGGAGATGAGCGCCGGCCGCAACCAGTCGCGCCGGCTCCCCGCGGAGCCCCGGCCGCCGTCCTTGAGCGCTTCCTGCACCCCCGGGCGCACGGCGGAGAGTGCCGGGACGAGACCGAACACGACGCTGCACACGAGCGAGAGGCCCAGCGCGAAAGCAAGCACCGTCGCGTCGACCGACGCCTGCTCGAGGCGTGGCACTCCGCTGGGCCCCAAAGCGACGAGGGTTTCGACTCCCCACAGCGCGAGCAGCAGCCCGGCGCCTCCCGCGGCCACGGCGAGCACCGCGCTCTCGGTCAGGAGCTGGCGCACGATCCGGCCACGGCCCGCGCCAAGGGCGGCGCGGATCGCGAGCTCCCGGCCGCGCGCGGCGCTTCGCGCGAGCAGGAGGTTCGCGACGTTGCCGCACGCGATCAGAAGCACGAGACCGACCGCGCCCAGGAGGACGAACAGGCGGCTCCGGTACTCCTGGACGAAGAGGCCGGTGAAGGAGTCCACGAGAAACCGCATCTCCGAGCTCAGGCGGGGATCGATCCGGTGGATCTCCGCTTCCACCGGCCGGAAATCCTCCCGCACCCTCGGGAGGGTCACGCCGTCCCGCAAGCGGCCCACGACCGTGAGGTAGTGCGTGTCGTAACTGACGAGTTGCTCCGGAGTGAAGGCGATCGGCACCCAGAGCTCCTCGCTGTCGGCCGTGAGGTCGAACCGGCGCGGCATCACACCGAGCACGGTGTGCGGTTGCCCGTTCAGCCGGATGTCGCGCGCCACGATTTCGGGATCGGCTCCGAACCGCCTCTCCCACAGGCGGTGGCTGAGCACGACGACCTTCCCGCGCCCCGGCCGGTCCTCGTCCGCTCCGAACACCCGTCCGAGCTCCGGGCTCACGCCAAACACGTCGAAAAACGACGCCGTCACCTGCGCGCCGGTCGTCCGCTCGGCGGTCTCCCCCAGCGACAGGTTGAAGCTGGAGTACTGGGCTGCGGCGAGGTCCGAGAACACGCGCTGCCGCTCCGCGAGAATCCGGTAATGGCCAGCCGACACGTTGGAACGCGCGTCCTGGTACTCGCGGGAGACGAAGACGAGCCGGTCGGACTCGAGGAACGGCAGCGGCCGCAGCACCACCGCATAGACCACGCTGAAAATCGCGGTGGTGGCGCCGATCCCCAGGGCGAGGGTGAGCAGGGCGATCAGGGTGAAACCGGGGTTGGCGGCGAGCTGGCGCAGCGCGAACGCCACGTCCTGCCGCAATTCTCCGAAGTACTCGCGGCGGCGCATGTCCGAATCCCTCTTTCGTCCGATTTCGCGGCAGGTGGCCCGCACGCGGTCGATGTCGCCGAACCGGCGCAGCGCAGCCTCGCGAGCGGCGGCCGGATCGAGGCCGCGTGCGAGGTGCTCCCGCGTTCGCATTTCGAGGTGGAACTCGAGCTCGTCGGCCACCTCGTCGTCGACGTTTTTCTTCCAGAGCCAGGAAAGAGCCATAGGACGTCCGCCTCAGGCCGGCAGGAGCACCTTCGACACGGCGGTGGCGAACCGCTCCCACTGCGCGGTCTCGACGGCGAGCTGGCTCCGTCCTTGCGGCGTCAACCGGTAGAGCTTCACGCGGCGGTTCAGCTCGGACGTGCCCCACTCCGCCTCGATCCACTCCTTGCGCTCGATCCGGTAGAGCGCGGGATAGAGCGACCCGTCCTCGATCTGGAGCGCCTCGTCCGTCGTCTCCTCGATCCACCGCGCGATGGCGTAGCCGTGCCGGGGCCCGGCGACGAGCGATTTCAAGACCAGGGCTTCGAGAGTTCCGTGGAGCAGGCTGTTGGTTTCGTTTCGCATCGCTTCCCCTAGATTCTCTAAGTAATCTACGCCCGAATACCTAGAGAGTCAAGGGAAAGGATTTCCGGAGGAGCCCTCGCGCCCCCGGTGAGGGGATCGGCTCGCGGATTCGTTCTAGAGGACGAGCCGGCGCAGAGGGCGCCGGACGATCCTGAAAAAACTGATTCCGTCGCGCGGTAAGACACCCCGTTGCGGCTCAACGATCGCGAGGAGATTCCCATGTCGACCCGAAACGCTGTTCTGGCTGCCGCCCTGACCCTCTCCACCTTCGGCTTCGCCGCCGCCGAGGCTCAGACCTATTACTACGGCGTGCACTCGACCTCTCAGACGCTCGGCCATACCGGCACGTACACCGACGACTCCCAATTGCAGCCCGGCGGCCTCTTCGCCGACACGCTGTCCGACCCGCAGGGCGCCACCATGTCGGCTCCGGGCTATGCCACGCTCTACGCCGACACGGTCGCAGGCTCCGAGGCCCGGCAGGCGGAGCTCCACGCTTCGGCGAGCAGCCACGCGCACGTCGTGAGCGGAACCAGCATCGGCGGCAACTCGGCGCCCTACGGATTCGCCTATTCCCGGTTCTACGACCGGTTGACCGTCAAGTCCGACGTTCTGCCCGCCGGCACGCCGGTCACGATCGTCTTCGGCAACGACGTGGAGGTCCACCAGTGGAGCCGGGTCGGTGCGTATGACGGCTACATCGACATGACCCTTCAGATCGCCGCCGGCACGGCGAGGTCGCGCTGGTCCTCGAGCTACCTCTACGGCGACACGGCCGCCGTGGCGCCGGAGCTCCGGATCCAGACCACCGTCGGCTCACGCCTCTCCGTCGACGCCAAGCTGCGCGTCATGGCCAAGACGTTCTTCCGGATCAACCTGAGCGGCGACATCCAGGCCGACGCCACGGCCCGGCTCGTCATCCGCGAGATCCCCGAGGGCGTGACCCTCGCGGCCGACTCCGGCGCCGTCTACCCCGTCGTCCCCGCCAACTGAGCCGGAACCCCTCACCCGCCCGGACCCTCACCTCCCCGACCCTCCTCTCCCAGCCCCCACCCCGCCGCCGGGAGAGTTGTTCATGCCGCCGGCACCGCAAGAGGGATGAAAATCCGGAACGGCGGTGGC
>DATHUD010000400.1:0-7188 GCA_035462575.1 Thermoanaerobaculia bacterium
GAGCACCCGCGCCCGCCGCTACGCCGGATGAGCCGGATCGAGCGAGACATACGCTGCCCCCGCCTTGAGAATGCCTAAGAGCGCCACCACCATCTCCGGCGACCGCTCGACACACAGCCCCACCCGGGCTTCCGGCCCCACCCCCAGCCGCCGCAGGTAGCGCGCCAGCCGGTTGGCTTGCGCATCGAGCCCGGCGTAGGAGAGAGCCATCCCCTGACCGGCCACCGCCAGGGCCCCCGGCCGCCGTACCACCTGCCTTTCGAACAGCTCGTGGATCCGCTCTCCGGGCCTCCTCACAACCTCCGTGTCGTTCCATTCGAGCACCAGTTGTTGCCGCTCGGCCGCGCCGAGCAGCGGCAACTCCGAGAGGGATCCGGACGGCGCCGCGACGGCCTCGGAGAGCAGGGTCGCGAAATGCCCCGCCAAGCGGGAGACCGTCGGAGGATCGAAGAGGTCGGTGGCGTACTCCAGCGATCCGGCCAGGCCGAGCGGGGTCTCCGCCAGGTCGAGGGTCAGATCGAAGCGGGCTCCCCCCGTCTGATGACTCTCCTCGATCAGGGCCGCTTCCAGCCCCGGCAGCGAGAGCGCCTTCTGAGGTGCGTTCTGCAGCACCAGCATCACCTGGAACAACGGCGTATGGCTCGTGGCCCGGGGCGGCTGCAGCGCCTCGACCAGGTGCTCGAACGGAAGATCCTGGTGGGCGTACGCCTCCAGAGCGCTCTCCCGGGTCCGGAGCAGGACGTCCCGCAGGCTCGGGCGGCCCGACAGATCCCCGCGCAGGACCAGGGTGTTGGCGAAGAACCCGATCAGCGGCTCCAGCTCCGAGCGGCCCCGGTTGGCGATCACCGTCCCGGTCGCCAGCTCCTCCTGCCCTGAGAGGCGCGACAGGAAGGCCTGGAAGAGCGACAGCAGGGTCATGAAGTCCGTGGCCCCTTCGCGCCGCCCGAGATCCTTCAAACCTCCCAGGGTCTCCCCGGGGAGACGGAAGGCGTGGCGCGCCCCCCGGCCGCTGCGGAACACCGGACGCGGCCGGTCCGCCGGCAACTCGAGCAGCTCCGGCAGGCCCGCCAGCCGCTCGCGCCAGTAGCCTACCTGGCGCTCCAGCACCTCACCCGCCAGCCAGCCCCTCTGCCAGACCGCGAAGTCCGGATACTGGATGGAGAGCTCGGGCAGCGGCGACGGACGGGCCGTGGCAAAGGCGCCGTAGAGGGTGACCACCTCGCGCACCAGCACCCCGGTCGACCAGCCGTCCGAGACGATGTGGTGCTGATTGAGCAGCACGGCGTGCTCGGCTTCGCCCAGACGCACCAGGTGGCTGCGCAGCAGCGGACCGGCCGCGAGATCGAACGGCCGCTCTCCGTGCTCCTTGACCAGCCGGGCCAGCTCGCCTTCCCGCTCCCGAGGATCGAGCTCGCCGAGGTCGATCACCCCCAGGGGGACGGCCGCGGGTGCCAAGACCCTCTGGAACGGTTGGCCTTCGGCCAGGATGAAAATCGTCCGGAGCGACTCGTGGCGCCGCACCACTTCGCTCAGGCTCGCCCGGCGCGCCGGGACCGAAAGCTCTCCGCAGAGGCGCAGCGCCACCGGCATGTTGTAGACCGGGCTGCCCGGCTGGAGCTGCTCCAGGAACCAGAGCCTCTGCTGTGCGAAGGAAAGCGGCAGGTCCCCGCGACGCTCCACCCGCACGAGCGGAGGAGGACCGTCCTCGCCCGACATCCTTTCCAGGTCCGCCGCGAGCGCCGCCACGGTCGGAGTCGCGAACAGACGCCGCAGCGGCAGCTCGACTCCGAAGACGTCCTTCACCCGCGACGTCACCTGCGTCGCCAGCAGCGAGTGGCCGCCCAGCTCGAAGAAGCTCTGCTCCACTCCGACCCGTTCGAGCCCGAGCACCTGCGCCCAGATGCCCGCCAGCAGCTCTTCGGCCGGCGTGCGCGGCGCGACCAGCTCTTCCGCCCCCCTCCCCATCTCGGGCGCGATCCGCTCCAGAGCCCGCCGGTCCACCTTGCCGTTGGGAGTCCGCGGCAGCGATTCCATGGGGACGAACGCCGCGGGGATCATGTAGCCGGGCAGGCGATCCTCCAGCCAGCCGCGCAGCGACCGGACCCGCTCCTCCCCGGTCCCCTCCGTCACGACATAGGCCACCAACCCTCTGCCGCCCGGCAGGTCGTCCCGCAGCAGGACCACCGCCTCGCGCACGGCCGGATGGCCGGTCAGCACCGCCTCGATCTCACCCAGCTCAATCCGGAAGCCCCGCAGCTTGACCTGGAAGTCTGAACGGCCGGCAAACGAGACCTCTCCGTTCGGGAGATAGCGCCCCAGATCGCCCGTGCGGTAGATCCGGTCCCCCGCCTCCCCGGTGAACGGATTGAGCTGGAACCGCTCGGAGGTCAGCTCTTCGTTGCCCAGATAGCCGCGGGCGAGGTGCGGGCTGCGCACCGCGATCTCGCCGATCTCCCCGATCGCGGCGAGCCCTCCCGCGCGGTGGATCACCAGGAGCTGGACGTCCTCCATGCCGCGCCCCAGGGGCAGCACCTGCTTGCCTCTCTCCGGGGCGGCCTCGGCCTCTTCCTGCGCTACCCGATGGAAGGCCACCGCGCGCTGGGTTTCGGTCGAGCCGTAGAGATTGATGCAGGTCACGCCGGGAGCCATGGCGCGGAGCCGGGCCACGTCATGGCGCGTCAGCGACTCCCCGACGAGAAACACGCGGCGCAGGCTGGGGACCTCGACCCCTGGGCCACCCGGCGGGCGCTCGGTCAGGAGCTGGCCGAGAGCGGGAGTCAGATGCGCCACCGTCACGCGCTCGCGGCTCATCCACTCCGCCCAGCGCCCGGCGATCCCGAAGTCGGCCGGGTCCGGGACGACGATCGCCGCCCCCAGGTAGAGCGGGGTGAAGATGTCCCGCTGGAGGGGATCGTGGGCCAGTCCGGAAAGCAGGGAGAAGCGATCGTCCGGACCGAGCTCGAACTCCCGGCAGTGCATCGGCAGGAAATGCGAGAGCGGCCCGTGCAGCCCGAGGATCCCCTTGGGCCCTCCGGTCGAGCCCGAGGTGAAGCCGATGCAGGCCACATCCTGCGGTCCGACGGTCACCCGCGGCGCGGTCGCGCAGAAGGCCGCGAGGCTCTCCAGAGCGGCGACGCCGCCCGCGGGGAGCTCCAGGCAGGGGCAGCCCGCCTCATCCAGCCAGGACCGGACCGCGCCGGGCACCGGGCCCGCCGCCTGCAGGGCGATCCAGGCCCGGGGCCTGCCGAGGCACAGCATCTCGACCTGCCGCGGAGCCGGGTAGGCGGGGTCCAGGACCATGAACGCCGCGCCGGCCGTGAGCACTCCCAGGACCGACTGGACCATCGGCGCGCTGCGGTGGGCCAGGATGGCGACCCGATCTCCCGGGCGCACGCCGTGCGCCGCGAGCCAACCCGCCAACCCCCGGCACCCCGCGAGGAGGTCGCCGTAGCTCCAGACGGCATCGCCGTCGATAACCGCGGGGCGCTCGGGAGCGCGCTCGGCCTGCTCGGCGAAGAGCTCGTGGACTCCGCCGATCCAGCTCCGGTCGAGCGGCGCCGCGGGATCGGGCAGCAGAGCGCGGGCCGCGCGGGTCACCAGCGAGAGGTGGTCCACCGGCTCGTCCGGCCGCTCCACGGCCTGGGCCAGCAGCGTCTCCAACTGGGAGAGCACCTCGGCCATGCGTGCCTCGTCGAAGAGATCGGCGTTGTAGACCAGGTTGAACCCGATCCTCGACTCGGCTTCGGAGATGTAAAAGGTCATGTCGAACTTCGACGGGACCTCGGCCGGCGTCAGGAGCTGCAGGTCCAGCTCCGGTAGGGAGAGCTCCCGGGCCGGCAGGTTCAGCAGGTTGAACAGGACCTGGAACAAGGGCGTCCGCGACAGGTCGCGATCGAGGCGCAGCCGGTTCAAGACCGCCTCGAAGGGCACGTCCTGGTGCGAATAGGCCTCTAAAGTCACCGTGCGCACCCGCGCCGCCAGCTCGCGGAAGCTCGGCGAGCCGGACAGGTCGGTGCGCAGCACGAGCGTGTTCAAGAAGAAGCCGATCAGCCCCTCCGTCTCGCTCCACCGGCGGCCGGCGATCGGAGCGCCCACCGGCACGTCGTGCTCGCCGCTGTGCCGGGAGAGCAGCGCCTGCGTAGCCGCGAGCAGCGTCATGAAGAGCGTCACGCCCTCGCTGCGGCCAAAGCTCTTGAGCCGCGCGGTCAGCTCCGGCGGCAGCACGACCTGCCGCCGCCCGCCGCGGAAGGTCTGGATCGCCGGACGCGGCCGGTCGGACGGCAGCTCCACGGGAGCGACCTCTCCGCCAAGGCGGGTCTCCCAGTAGGCAAGCTCCGCCGCCTGGCTCTCGGCGAGCCAGGTGCGCTGCCAGCGGGCAAAATCGGCGTACTGGATCGGAAGCTCCGGCAGCGGCGAGGGGCGGCCCTCCAAAAACGCGGGATACAGCGCGCCCAGCTCGCGAATCAGCACCCCGATCGACCAGCCGTCTGAAACGATGTGGTGGAGGTTCAACAGGAAGCGGTGGCGCTCCGCGCTGAGGCGCACGAGGAGCGCCACAAACAGCGGCCCGCGCTCCAGATCGAGCCCCTGGCCCGCCTGCTCCTGGCCCAAGCGCTCCGCTTCGGAGCCGACCGCCGGAGCGGGCAGCGCCGAGAGATCGACGAGCGGCAGCGGAAAGGCTGAAACTGGCGGCGCAATCCGCTGGTGGGGAGTCCCGGCGACCGCCACGAAGGTGGTGCGCAGAGATTCGTGCCGGCGCACGACCTCGGCCAGCGCCGTGGACAAAGCGGCCCGGCGCAGAGCGCCGGAGAGCTCGACCTGCACCGGCATGTTGTAGGCCGCCGACCCGGGCTCGAGTTGCTCCAGGAACCAGAGCCGCTCCTGACCGACCGAGAGGGGGAGCGGCCCCGCCTGCCCGAACCGGGTCAGCGACGGCGCCCCGGCCCGGCCCTCCAGACTCTTGGCTGCGATCGCTGCCGAGAGGCTCGCGACCGTCGGCGCCTCGAAGATCGCCCGCACCGGCAGCTCCACGCCGAAGACCGAGCGCACCTGCGAGATCACCCGGGTCGCCAGCAGCGAGTGGCCGCCCAGGGTGAAGAAGTCCTCCTCGATTCCCACGCGCTCCAGCTTGAGCACCTCGGCGAAGATCCCGGCCAGCAGCTCCTCGGCCGGCGTCCGCGGCATCACGGGCTTTTCCGGGGCCTCCTCCAGGAAGGGCTCGGGCAGCGCCTTGCGGTCGAGCTTGCCGCTCGGCGTCAGCGGCAGCGCCGGGAGAGCCATGAACGCCGCCGGCACCATGTAGGCGGGCAGCCGCTCGCGCAGAAGCTCGCGCAGCTCGCCGCTTGCGGGCACCTGCCCTTCGACGCCGGCCACATAGGCCACCAGACGCCGGTGCTCGCGGCCTTCGAAGCCGGCCCGGCCGGCCACCGTGACCACCGCCTCGCGGACCGCCGGGTGGGCGAGCAGAGCCGCCTCGATCTCGCCCGGCTCGATCCGGAAGCCGCGCAGCTTGATCTGGTGATCGATCCGGCCCAGGAATTCGAGATTCCCGTCCGTACGGCGGCGTACGAGGTCGCCGGTGCGATACAGCCGCTCGCCCTCCGCCTGGCTCCAGGGGTGAGGGACGAAGCGCTCCGCGGTCGCTTCCGGCCGCCTCAGGTAGCCCCGCGCCAGCCCGGCGCCCGCGATATACAGCTCGCCCGGGACTCCCACCGGGACAGGCTCCAGGTGGCGATCGAGCAGGTAGACCCCGGAATTCGCGACCGGGCGGCCAATCGGCGTGACCGGCGGATCCCCGAAGTGGCTCCGCCGCGGATCGACGTCGTACAGCGTGGCGCAGATCGTGGCCTCGGTGGGGCCGTAGCCGTTGATCACGGCCAATCCGGGGCAGAGCTCAGCGATCCGCGCCAACAGCGGCTCCGGGATGGGCTCGACGCCGACCAGCAGCCGGCAGAGGGAGGCCGTTTTGGCGCTCCGCTCCAAGCGATCGCAAAGCGCGGCCACCAGGAACGGCGGGACGTAGGCGCTTTCGATCCTCTCCGCGAGCAGCCAATCGAGGAATCTCTCGGGGTCCTGCCGGATCGTCTCCGGCACGATGTAGACGGCGCCGCCCGCGAGCAGCGGCGAGAAGATCTCGTACACCGAGACGTCAAAGCTCAGGCTGGTCCAGAGGCTGCCGCGGCTCCCCGCCGCGAGCGGCTGCCGGCGCGCGAAGTCGGCCAACAGGTTGAGGACGCCGCGATGGGTGCAGCCGACGCCCTTGGGCTTGCCGGTCGAGCCCGAGGTGTGGAGCACGTAGGCCAGATTCCCGGCAAGGACCGGGACCGTGGCCCGCAGACCTTCTTCGGCCGCCGGGATCTCATCCAGCCAGAGGACTTCCGCGGCCGCCCGGGTGAGCGTCCCTTCCAGGCGCCGCTCGCTGACCAGCAGCAGCCGGCCGGCGCCCTTCAGCATGCCCACGAGGCGCTCGCTCGGATGGGTGGGTTCGAGCGGCAGGTAGGCGCCGCCCGCCTTGAGCACGCCGAGAACCGCGACCAGCATCGAGGCCGACCGCTCGAAGTAGAGCGCCACCGGCACCTCGGGCCCGACTCCCAGGGCGCGCAGGCGCCCGGCGAGCCGGCCGGCCCTCTGGTCGAGCTCGCCGTAGGTGAGGACCGCTCCTTCGGAGACTACGGCCGGCAGGTCGGGGTGGCGCTCCACCTGGCGCTCGAACGCCTGGTGGAGAGCGGTCTCCGGGAAAGCGCGGGCGGTGTCGTTCCACTCCACCAGGATCTGTTCCCGCTCCTCCACGGACAGCATCGCCAGCTCCGGCAGATGCCGCCGCGGGTCGGCTGCCGCCCCGGCCAACAGACGCGTGAAGTGTCCCGCGAGCCTCTCGATCGTCGGGCCGTCGAACAGGTCCCGGCTGTACTCGAACATTCCTGCGAGACCACCCTCGGTCTCGGAGAACGCGCACGTCAGCTCGAACTTCGCCGTTCCGGTCCTCAAGGCGGAGGGCGTGAGCGCGAGCCCGGGCAGCTCCAGCGCGCCCGAAGGGGCATTGTTCAGGGAGAACAGGACCTGCACGAGCGGCGGCCGGGCGAGGTCCCGCTCCGGAGCCAGATCCTCGATCAGGCGCTCGAACGGGACCTCCTGGTGAGCATAGGCAGAGAGCGTCGCCTCCCGCACCCGGACCAGAAGCTCCGCGAA
>DATHUD010000401.1:0-3300 GCA_035462575.1 Thermoanaerobaculia bacterium
TCCCGAGCTTCCCCCAGTCGATCCGGACCTGCCCCACCTCCTCGCGGTCCACGACGCGATAGAGGGCGGACTCCAGATCCTCCAACTCCGCCAAATCCTTCTCGCGGTCTGCGGACTTGCCTTTTTTGACGACCTCCCGCAGCTCCGCCAGGACTCTCAGGAGGAGCGCCCGCCAGAGGGCCTCCTGCTTGTCGTATTTCCAGGCGTCGAACCAGAGGCTGGTGCTGGTCTTCGGGAGCTTCTGCCGGATCATCCCGAGAAGCGTGGTCTTGCCCGATCCCCAGCTTCCGAAGACGCCCACGGTGAGGGGTGTGCTCGTCTGCGGGGAGGAGACGATGTCGGCGAGGGTCTCGACGTAAGGCTCAAAATCGAGGGCGTCCCGGTGCGCCGGGAGGTCATCCAGGATCGAGGGCGCCGAGGGGCGAGGGATTCCAGGGTCTGTCGAAGACATCGAGGGGCTCCCGCGGAGTGGATGGTGAGTTGCTGAGTGGATTATAGAGGATGGTGTGTGCAGCGCGGGCGCCGCGGAGCGCTCGCGGCCTCCGGTCTATAGACTCCCGCGCCTCCCCTATATTTTCGGGGCCCTGCCCGGCGCTCCGGAGGCCCTGGATATATAAAAACTTGACGCCGTTATATAAGCGGAGGCCCCGGAAGCGTGGGGGAGGGGTCCCCCTATATAACCCGGACGGCTTTCTATATAACGGGCGGCCGAAGACGCTCGGCGGCGCCTCGGATATATAACTCGGCGCCAGATCTATATACCGGGAACGCCGCGGAGCGTCTCGGGAGGGCTGGATATATAAATGCGGCGCAGGAATATATAAGAAAGGCTCCAGATCGGGACGATGGGGCTCCGTTTATATAGCGCGGGCGGCCGTTTATATAAGCCGGCCAAAGCAAAGGACTGCAAGGACGGCGTCTTTGGTGTCCTTGGTGTCCTTGGTGTCCTTGCAGTCCTTTGGGTTCCTTCCTAGACGGCCGGCTTGACGCCCATCGTGGCGTAGAGCTGGGCGGGCTCTAAAAGGACGCCGTCCTTCACGGTGAGGACCACTCGCCGGATGTCGGCAATGCGGGTAGTCGGGTCGCCGTCCACCAGGGTCAAGTCGGCGAGCTTGCCGGGGGCGATCGTGCCCAAGTCCTTTTCCAGGCTGTAGATCTGCGCGGGGACCAGGGTGGCGATGCGCAGGACGTCGGGGGCTGGGATGCCGGCTTCGGCGTAGAGCTCGAGCTCCCGGTGGAGCGCGAAGCCGGCCATGGCGTCGGTTCCGGCTTCGATGGGGATACCCGCTTCGTAGAGGGTGCGCACGAATCTCTTCATGGCGGCGAAGGAGTCGCGGTAACGCGCCTCCAGGTCCGGCCCGGGGTTCAGGCCGCCGGCCAGGAAGGCTCGCCTCACCTGGGGCGGCAGGCGGTCGGCCACGGCGGCCATGCCGGGATCGATCTCACCGGGACGGGCGGTGAACATCCCCTCGAAGATCATGATCGTCGGGTCCCAGGTGGTCTTCCGCTCTTTCAAGAGCGCGAGGAAGTCCCGCACCCGCTGCCCGCTGAAGTCGAGGTCCCCCGCGTTCTTCGCGACCTCGATAAAGCGGGCGGGTGTGCGGGTGTCTACCCCGGGGAGGAAGTTCAGGAAGAAAAAGTTCGCGTGCTGGACCTCGTCGAAGCCCGCGCGGACGGCCTCTTCGGCCGTCATCCCGTTGGGGATGTGGCCGGAGACGCGGAGGCCCCGCTCGTGGGCGCGCCGGATGATGGCCGGCACGAGCTTCGGGTCGAGCGAGCTGTAGAGCTTCACCTGGACGTAGCCGAGCTCCGCGTAGCGGTCCACGGCCGCGAGCGCCTCCTCTTCGGTGTCCACGAGAATCTTGGACGGGCCGGCGAAGGGGCCGGGGCCGTCGATGAAGCCGGCCATCACGATGCGGGGGCCCAGGGTCTCGCCCGAATCCCAGCGCTTCTTGCGCGCGAGGAGCTGGTCGGTGTCGTTCGCGAGGTCGCGCACCGAGGTGACCCCGGCCGCGAGGTTCAGAATGCCGTCGTCGTCCCCCACGTGGGCGTGCATGTCCCAGAGGCCGGGGAGAAGAGTCTTGCCCCGGGCGTCGATCACCCGCATCCCGGCCGGGACTTCGACCTCGCCGTCCCGCCCCACGGCCTGGATGCGGTTGCCGGAGACGACGACGGTCGTATCCGAGAAGGTGGCGCGGGTCTCCGGGTCGAAGAGGCGGGCGCCGCGGATGGCGAAGCCGCCCGGCTCGCGCCGGGCAAGCGCGACTGCCTGGGCTTTGAGACGGGCCGCGTCGGTCTCTTCCTGGATGCGGGTCAACTCGGGGAGAGCGGCCTCCTCTCCCTCCCGCACCATCACGGACCAGCCGGCGATCGTGGCGAAGAGGTCCCGTTGCCCGTCGAGCCAGAGGTAGGCCGGCGTGAAGCTGAGGCCGGAGAGGGAGTAGAGGTCCACGGGAGTCGAGCCGGCGCGGGCCGAGGTGACCTTCTCGATCCGGGCCTCGCCGGCCGGCAGCAGGGGGAGGCGGCCGCCGGGCGCGGCGAGGAGCGCCTTGGCCAGGAGCCCCAGCTCCTGCGGCGCCCCGTTCAGGCTCAGGTAGAAGGCGGCCCCCGCGATCTCTTGCGTTCCGCTCTCGGCCTTGTTCTTCCAGGTGGCTTTGGCGCCGCTCCGCTCGTACAGCTCCTCGACGGGGCTCTTCCAGTAGTCGATCCCGGTGGTCTCCATGCGCACGGGAAGGCCCTGATCGTCCAGGCGGACCCGGGTCGTGGTCTTCGGGCCTCGCCCGCGATCGTTGAACTCGAAATCGAGGACCCTCTCGGCCGATGAAGGGCTCCGCGTGACGGCCGAGCCGGCCTTGTTGCCGGAGAGGAGGAAGGTGTAGCGGGTCTCGTCTGCCTTGGGTGCGGCGGGCGGGGTCGAGGCGCAGCGGGTCAGGGCGAGGCCGGCGAAGAGAAAGAGCGCGAGGGCGCGGGCTTGCTTCATGAGGGTCCTCCAAAGAGGGCCTTATCGTACTCCGGGGAGGAGGGACTAACACGGACAAACACGGACGGACACAGACCAACAAGGACTCGAAGGACAACAGCGCTGTCCTTGAAAGTCCGTGTCGGTCCATGTCGGTCCGTGTTGGACCGCCCCTCGCCCTTCGCCCCTCGCCCTTCGGAGCCCGCCCCTACTCGCTCGGGGGATACAGGCTCAGCAGCCCCCTGAGGCGATCGAGGGGAATCGTGCCGGTCTCCCGCACGGGAACCGTCACGGCTCCCAGCATGGGGACGTCGAAGCGGAAATCGGCGTCCAGCGCGTAG